>JAEUVS010000039.1 GCA_016786745.1 Chitinophagaceae bacterium
TGGTATTTTCATCATTCAACGCATGTATAGCCGGTGGTATGGCTGATTGACCGATACGGTCGGCCAGCTGATCGGCCGCCGTCATTCGAACAAACATATTGTCCATATCCAGCGCTTTCAGAAGTTCCTCAACCGAAGCAGCGTTCCAATTTGTTACCGGGTTCTTCTTTCCTTTGTAAGTAATTCTCCAAATTCTTCCACGCACATGATCCCTTGCAGGGTGATCGAGGGGTACCTCGTAATGACCGATGATCGAATTATAGAAGTCCGCCACATAGATCGCTCCGTCGGGCCCCATCTTTACGTCCACCGGTCTGAACCTGGGATCATCACTCAACACGAAATCGTCCTCTCTTTTGCCAACCGGCGTAGAACCGTTAAAGGAAGCCGAATACCTGTACACGCGGGAACGCACAACATCGCCGACAAAAAAATTGCCGCAATATGGTTGCGGGAAAAGTATATCGGCGTAATACGCTATACCGGCCAGCGCCGTCGCTTCATCGGAAAGCGGTGTCATATCCGGTGCGAAACCCATACCCTCTTCTTTACCCCATTGCGTATAGTCTGCATCGCGGATCAACTGGTACAAGGGCGATGTATGGCAATCGGTTGAATATAAATAACCCTTTTCATCGTAAACCAGCCCAAAAGGATTAATGCGGCCGTCCGTTGTATGTTCCACGCGACTTCCGTCGGGTTTGAAGCGAAAGGTATTTCCCGAGTACATTACAATTGAATCACCATCTGTACCAGCGACAGTATCGCGGTTTACATAGCCATGGCAACTGTGAACCCAGCCATCGTAACCACGCACAAAATTATTAATCATTCCGTGGGTATCATTTGTACGAAATGGTCCGAACAATTTTTTTTGTCCGTCTACCCTTCCGTCGCTATTACCATCATTGTATTTAGAAATGTTGGGAATGCTGTAGGCAATGGCGCCATCGTTCATTGGAAGTATGCCGATGGGAATATTCAATGTATCTGAGAACACTGTAAATTTATCGGCCCTGCCATCTTTATCAGTGTCTTCGAGTATGGTCAGTTTGTCTTTTCCTTTCCCGGGTGCAGAAGGAAAGGGATATTCGAAGGATTGCGTCACCCACATCCGTCCTTTCGCATCGAAGGCAAAGTTGATCGGTTTACCAATATCGGGCTCAGCGGCGAAGAGGCTTATTTCAAAGCCTTCGGGTAACTTAAAGCCAAGCCGCTCTTCTTCAGGTGTACGGGCCTCAGTGGTACGAACATTAGCTGTAAATTTATCTCCGCTGAATTTCCGCTTATCTGCCTGTGGCCTGTTACAGGTAATAAACGTTATAGTAAACGCAAGCCAGGATAAAAGATAATATTTACGCATTCTTGTTAGAAAAATTTCAGATTATAACGAAACTGCAACTCCCTTCGCGATCGCTTCATCACATGCAAAAGCAATTTTCAGGCTGTTCAAAGCATCCAACTGGTGTGCAGACAGGTCAACGTCTTCCCTGATCGCGCGAAGAAAAAATTTTTGCTGCCTGTTGCAAAGTTCCTGGTGATCGGGTTCGTCACTAAGATTCAACCACGTGTCCTCGCGGACGAAGTTATCATTTGAGTCGAGATCGGCGTGATGAAAACGTAATGATTCCGTCTTCGTGTGCGCATCAACCGAGTCGGATTTACCGGGGCCACCTGCTTCTTTTGCAACAATAGAAACCGAGCCATTCGGCCCTATCACGTCTTTTACAAAAAACGCCGTTTCGCTCATCATTGGTCCCCACCCTGCTTCATACCAGCCCACCGATCCGTCGTCAAATTTAATCTGCAGCTGACCGTAGTTGTAATTATTTTCAGGTACTTCAGGAGATAGCCTCGCGCCTATCGCGCTAACCTGCAGCGGTTTTGAATTTGTCATCTGGCACATTACATCTATGTAATGTACCCCGCAATCAACGATCGGGCTGAGCGTTTTCATCAGGTTGCGATGAACGGTCCACATGCGGCTATGGCTCTGCTGATTAAGGTTCATCCGCATAACAAGAGGTTTGCCGAGTTCCTTCGACAACTCGATAAATCGCACCCACGAAGGATGATGTCGCAGAATATAACCCACAACTAACTTTTTGCCAGACTTGTTCACTGCTTTTAATACACGTTCCGCCCCGGCAACGGAATCCGCAATGGGTTTTTCAACGAAAACATGACATCCGCTTTCAAGCCCCATAACAGCGAATTTCTCGTGGGTATCGGGATAGGTGGCAATGCATACTGCATCCGGTTTTTGTTCCTTCAACGCTTTTTCGAAATCGTTGAACAGCGGATATTTATTTCCAAGCTTATCATTAAGTACCGTATTGCTGTCGTTATCCGATACCAGCCCCACAATTTGAAAATCATTTATCAAATGATAAGAAAATGCGTGAGCGGTACCCATGTTGCCACAGCCAACAACGAGTACGCGTAATTTTTTAATTCCGTTAGTCATAATTATTTAGTTGAAGCGCTATGGGTTCGTCCTATCCACCAGTAATACATGTTGAAAATGTAACAAGGCAGAAGCACCCAATAGGCTATTTGATTATTTCCATTGATGCGCGCTGCCCAGCCGTACAGGAGCGGCATAATCGCACCACCTGCTATACCCATAATAAGAATCCCCGACGCGGTGTTTACAACTGTTCCTTTAAGACCTCTCAGCGCCTGCGGCCATACAGCGGGCCAAAGCAATGCATTCGCAAGGTTCAATAGTGCCACAAAAACTATTGAGCTGATACCATTCGTGAACATCACGAGTAAGGTGATCAACACCCCGAGTATATTCGAATACAGGTATGCGCGTTCCTGCGAAATATATTTTGGAATCGTAAACACCCCGAACAGGTATCCTGCGATTCCGCTCGCTAAACTGTAAGATGTGAGATTTTTGGCTACGTCGAGACGCATGCCGTGATACATTCCATAGTTACCGATGGTGTCGCCTGAAACCACTTCCGTTCCCACCGAGGTAAAAATCGCGAAGAAGCCAAGTATCATAGGCGCCGTCTTCCATATGGCCAGGCTCTTTTTCGAGGTATCCGCAACCGACTTTATCTCCGGGAGCTTTGCAAATTTGATCGCAAACGATATTAACGTGAGAGCCGCCGCCAGGATGCAATATGGAAGGATTACAGCGCGCGCAAGTTCATCAAGTCGTTCGGCACGTGCTGATGACGACAGGCCCTTTAATGATGCTAACAATTCATCGGAATTGCCAAGGATCATAACACCCAGAACCAGTGGCGCTGATATTCCCGCAAGTTTATTGCACACCCCCATGATGCTGATACGTTGAGCGGCACTTTCTGCGGGACCAAGGAGCGTGATGTAGGGATTGACAGCCGTTTGTAAAACTGTTAATCCCGTTCCCACAATAAATAAACCGAGAAGAAACAATCCATAAATACGTGTGAGCGCTGATGGAATAAACATCAAACAACCAACCGCCATAATAAGCAGCCCAATCTGCATTCCCTTCACCATCCCGGTACGGGTGAGCAATTTACCCGAAGGAATTGCCATCACCGTGTAAGCGATGTAAAAAGCAAATGTTACGAGGTATGATTCCCATTCCTGCAATTCGCACGCGATTCGCAGGTAAGGAATAAGTGTGCCATTCAACCATGTGACAAAACCAAAAATAAAAAAGAAGCCACCTATAAACATAATCTTACCTGCATACCTGTTCTTCTCTATCTTATTACTTTCGGTTCGTATTGTAGCGGTCGACATAATTCTTAGCTCGATTTAATTCCATTCAAGTATTACTCCAAGGGTAGATGATCTGTCATTCAGTAATTGCTCGTATGCTTTCGGCGCGTCATCCCAGGAAAAACGGTGTGTGATTAATTTTTGAGCGGTGAATAAACCTGCTTCAACAAGCTGCAGATAATATTGCGTATCTACTTTCCTTGTCCACCTGTTGTACTCATTCGGAACAGAAGCATGAGTGTAATTATGCGCACCTATTATCACGGTTCCTTTTGCATTCACCTGGTCATGAAAATCAACGGTGGTGGGTCCGGATGGACTGCTTACCATCACAAACCTCCCTAACCTGCGAACCCATTCCAACGCGGTTGGAATAACCTGGGGACTGCCGGTAACTTCGAATACCACATCTGCCATGCGGTCGTTCGTACTCTTCGCAATGATGCCGCTCATTTCATTGGGACCGGCCACGATGCTTGCCCCCATGTGAAGCGCTTTCTCACGTCGGAATTCTTCGAGGTCCACGCCTATTACCGGCCACGCACCTACGTGGCGCGCAAGACCAACAGTAAATTGCCCGAGCAATCCCAAACCGCATACAACACTATTTTCGCCGAGTTTGATGTCGGCTAACCTTATCCCCTGCATCACTATCTGCGCAATAGTTGCAAAAGCCGCTTCGTCATCACTTACACCATCATTTATTAGTAAAGCATCGTTTTCGGAAATGATGAAAACAGTTGCGTGCGGTCCTGTGGAAGAAACACGATCGCCTTTCCTGAATTCAGTTACGGCCGATCCCACCTCAAGCACGATTCCTACATTGCAATACCCTGCGTCCCACGGGTATTCGAAAAGTTTGTGCCACACGCTGCCTGGTGTATGTTTCCCTCTTAACACAGTCAGTTCTGTTCCTGTGCTGATTAACGTACGCGTGGTTCTCACCATAATTTCATTGGGCGCCAGGTCGCGCTGAATATTCCGATCGAGAATTTCAACCTGCAATGGTGCGGTAAATACCACGTGCGAGGCATTTGTATTTTTAGTCATCACCTACACTAATTGAATTTGCAATTGAACCGCGCAGTTATTTTCTGGTGAGCCATTCGAAAGATTGAACCCAGAACTGGCCATACTTTTCCCAGTCTTTAAATGTCCCGCACCAGTGAGGTTGGGGATCTGGTGTGAATGCCATAGTCCGGCCTTTGCCATACTCCCACACTGCCACGATAGGATCTCCTTCGTGTTCAACAATAAGTTTTGCGCCTTTCTTTAGCGTTGTACGGTTATAACCGAGAAATAGAAAGTCGGCATCGTTCCAACCAAGGCCCTTTATACATTGATGATTGTTATCCACTGCATTGCTGTGAAATCCTTCGGGCCATTCCGAACGATCGTCGTAAGGATACATTTCAACGGGAAGAATTTTTTCGATTGGCGTGTTGTGATAGTTGCCTATTCCGCGGCGCCCGGTAAATGTGGCATATCCGCCAGCCATTATGAAAGCTCCACCTTCATTCACATACTGTTCAACCAACTTGAGCCTGTTGGGTCCGAGAGGAACTTTTGTTCGCATGAAATCGGGATACAATTGAAAGGCGTCGGAATCTACATCTGTAAACATTATGACGTCGTACTCTTTCAGACCCTCGATAGTTCTGGGGAACTCGGCAAGTGCTGTTTCAACACCCATGTGAGTCACTTTTACCTTCGAAGTTTTCTGAACAGCTTCCGTAAGAAATGTCTGGCGAACAGCAGGAGCAACAAAAAATTCAGCGTCATTCCCTTTTAGTTCAACTTCAAGACGAACTGAAGTATCGCCCACTAATAAAAATTTTACCATGATAGTATTGTTAGTATTGATTTAAAGAATTTACCATTTCAATAAAACCCGGAGCCCGGCTATGGCCTGTCGCCCCTGGCGAAACGGCGTTACCAATTCGATTATAATTTCCTCTGAGCCGTGATTTTCGGGAGCAACACCTTGCAGCACCACCGAAAGTGTGTCACCAAAAACCACTGGTTGTTGCACAAGATCACCTGCATCTTTCATGGAAAATTTTTTTGCCCCTGATCCCACTCTTATTTCGAATTCGTGCTCTTTCATCCAGGGCATAAACCCTGTGTTTTTTAAATCGATTCGAATATCGAAACGCTCTCCGGGGCGCACGTTGCCAATCGTGGATTTCATGGTTGCGTCGAATTGCTTTACAGCCAGTTGCTGGTCGACTGTTGTGCCATAGCCATTGTATCCATAAACAAATTCTCTGAAAGGTTTTGTAAGGTTTGATGAGCGTGTGGCAGCCAGCATAGCCCCGGGAGTCGCTGCCATTTGCCTGTCGTATTCTTCAGACAAATCATATATTTTTTTATTGAGCGAAATAATTTCGCTTCTCACAGTTCCAGGTAGAGCCGATCGCATGGAATGATAATTCATGTGCCCCAAAACAAGTTGCTCCAATTGCGACGACAGGTTAGCTCGTTCGAGGTGATAGTTGAAGTATGTGCCGTATAACTGCGCCTGCTTTATCCACCTTGTAACGTTATTTCCATCTGCATTTTTTTCCAACGCAGATAAATGCTGTTTGTATTCGACAAGAAATCTCCTGGCTTCTTTGGTGATGCTATCCCGCACACCTTTTGCGAGGGAAAACCAACGGAATGGGAAAAGCGGTCCATTCATGATTTCCCATAAATTATCTGACGCTTCGGAAAAATGCACAAAGCTCATTGCAGCTGAATCACCAAACGTCTCCGCACCAAAACTGTAACGGAAAGAATTAACCGACGCGGTAGGCTCCCATCCGAAGTATCCGATAGCGTTCCACGTTAGTTCCATGTTTGTATATGCTCCACCGATCCAGTAACTGCCGCGATCGGATAACAACCTTTTCATTTTTTCAGTAGAAGGCACCCTGAATCCCGTAAACAGGTTATCGAGCCATGTATCGCCCATTGTGCCGAGTGTTTCGTAATTCCGTGAGAGCGGACCGAAACCGGTTCCATGGCCCACCAGCACCATATCTTTCGGGATAAATTGTTCGATCGCCGGTTTGTACAAATCGAAGTAGGGATAAACGGCAATAGTTCCGCTAAAGTTCAAATCCCTGATTAATTTGTGCAGGACGATGTATTGTTCCCAAACGCGGTCTTTTGTTTTAGTTTGTGCGAGGTATTCTTTAAATTCTTCCGTTTCATCTATACCGCCATTATCATCCCTGATTAATACAAAGCCGTCCAGCGGGTAAGTTTCAAGAAGTTCTTTAAAATAACTTTTCAGGTAGCGCCTGTACTCCGGGTGCATAAATCGCGGCACCTTACTTTTTCCAGGCACAGTAGCTTCCGGAAATTTTTCTTCGAACGTATTTGGTATCGCTCCTACGGGAACCCACAACCAAACCTTTCCTCCACGCGCATGGATGTAATCAATCAGTTTCGCCGCAAACTCCCTGCTGCTGTCGAAAGCAGAAAATCGCGCACCACTAACTTCATCATAGGCATCCGGGTGGCTTGAACGCAGTTCAGGCATGTATTTAAACGACACCGGCATTTTCCAGTTGCTCCACATGCCCAGGTCGGTCATCGAATTCATTCCGCTCGTCATCATTCCATCAATAGCCCGCCGCCACTCCGCTTCATCGCCATAGGGAAAATCAACCTCGAAAGGCCCTCCGCCAAAACCACCCGCACGTAGGGCAACGACAGGATTGGAAGCAATGAGCGGGGCTCTTCCCGACGACATATGTTTCAGAAAACCAGTAACAGCTTTATACAATCCAAACTTCGACGAAGCTGATACACGCAGGCCATTAGTTACAGGATCAATGCGAAAACCGTCGCGCTCGGGTATGCGCTCATTCTTTAAATCAGTTGTCAGCTCGATCGTGAAAGAAGCACCTGCATTTGCGGTAGAAGAACGATCGGCATCGATGCGAAAACTTTCCAGGCCGCCGGCAAGTGTTTGTGCAATTACTGAATCTTCCGGCGTGTGTTTTATGACAACATTTGATGGTAACTTTTGACCAACGGGCCGCGCACGCACAATTACACCTTCGGAAAGAAGATTGATGATTTCCGCTTCGTTTTTTATTTTCTCATTGGAAATTACTTTCAGCTTTCTCTTCCAGAAACGTCCATTCAAACTTTCTTCTCCAAAAACGTAAACAGTCGACCGGTTTCCTTCGTAGCACTCACCTGTACTTTTAACCGATGAGGCATAGTCTTTAAAACCGTAGTAAGGAAAGTACGACTGGAACGCATCGAGCTCTTTCTTTGCTCCATTTAACTGTATACTGGTTTCGAGACCATATTTCAGCCAGGGACTTTCATCTTTCCACGGCCTTTCATCAAAAATTATTTCCAATTGGCCCGAAGGATATATACGATAAGCCAGGGCTACAGCAATATCATTCTTATACTGGAACAGGAAATTCAGTTCTGTCATCGCATCGTTTGAAAACGACGAAACCAGTTTAACAGATGACATTGGCAGGTATTTTCCTTTCTTCAGTGAAATGGATGGCAGGTTGTTACCGGGGTTCATGCTGCCATGCTGCTCAATTACGCTGTCGCCTGCTTCAAAAAATTGCGAACGCATCGGCCCGGACAACAGCGAATCACCAAAAGCAGAGACGCTGTTTAGCATGCCTGTACGCTCGTTTAGTGATACAGACATGTTATCATAGACCACGAAAATATTTTCGTTTCTACGCGTTATGTGTGATGCAGGTTTCAAAGGACCATCTGCTAATATTAATGAGCTCCAGGTACCCGGTGGTACCTTCAACGAGAAAACGAGCAGATCCTCCGGACGCGGATTCCTAACAGGTGCTGACAACGCTGCTTTCCAGTGTGCTTTACCTTCACGGATGGCAAAGGGAACGGGCTTTCCCGATAGTTCAAAATGCACATTGTTCCAATTGATCAATCCCGGTGACGCAATAGATCCTGTTGGAATTTCAATAACCGACGACAGCTCAGCGCCGGTAGGATTATAAAGTTGAACAGACACGTTGGAGTGGGCGCCCGAAGATTGTCCGTGCGCCCAGGATATAATGAATTCAAGAGCAAAAACGACTAAAAAAGTTTTCATGCCTGGTAAACGAAGTACAGACCTGGTCTGTAACATGATAATGTGTGATATCAGTAACCGGAATTTTGCTGAATGTTTGGATTGATATCCATCTCTATTTGCGGTATTGGCCACAAATACCAATCCTTTCCTGTAACGGGATGCGCGATCACGCGTGAACGTGGCACTGTTATACCTACCATATTTTCCATGATCGGTATATATCGTCCGGTACGAAGCAGATCGAAGTAGCGCGTGCCTTCATAACACAGTTCAAGGCGACGCTCTTTCCATATTGCCTCACGTAACTGTGCCTGGTCGGATGCCACACCTGGTGCAAGAGGATCGAGACCTGCACGGTCGCGAATTTCATTTACAATTCCTGCTGCTGTTGCATCACCCCCGTTCAACTCATTTAATGCTTCGGCGCGGGTAAGCAGCGTTCGCGCATATCTTAATACCACATAGTTAATAGCAGTACTGCCATCTATATTCGGACTTGGCGTATAAAATTTCATGGGTAGCCACAAATCGGGTTTGGCGGGATCAATCGGGTTAGGTATTCCATAAGTTCCGAGGGCTACATTTTTTCTCAAATCATTCGGTTCCCATTCCTGCAAAAGACCATTGCCGCCCGTTCCTTTATAACTCGGCAGATCAGCGTCGTCATTGGTAACGGGGCCGCCAAAATAAGCATTCACTGCACCCGGCGCCTGGAACACTGTATAGTAAATCATCAATTCCGAGGTTGGACCATTTGGACTCAACTCATTTCCATATTGTATTTCGAAAATTGACTCAAGACCGTTTTCATCCAGGCCCTGGAAATTTTTCGCATAGTCGGCAGTCGAACGCAGCGAGTATTCATTCGAAGTGATTACTGAATTAGCCGCATCGGCAGCTTCCTGCCATTCTTCCAGTATCAGGTGCAATTCTGCAAGAAGCGCATATGCGGCGCCTTTAGTTGCCCTACCCTGCTCAAAGCCATTTCCGCCTGTAAGCTGCGATTTAAGAGGGAGTTTGGCCGCTGCTGCATTGAGGTCGCTTTTTATCTGGGCAATCACGTCTACTATCGGGCTCTGTGCTATCTGCGAAGCCTCAGGATCATCAGAATACTCAGTAATCAAAGGCACTCCGCCGTACAGGTTTACTAAATAATAATAAGCAAGGCCGCGGAGAAAAAAGGCCTGCCCCTCTATACTTTCTTTCAAACCGGCTGCCAGTTGAGTTTCTGTAAATGGCACGTCGTTTAATTTACTCAACAAGAGGTTTGCTCTTTGTATGGCCACATAACACTGCTGCCATGTCGCGATGAGTGCGCCCGGGGTTTCAGGAGTTTCGCTGTTAATCTTGTAGGGCGCTGTGCGGTCGAACGCGTCGAACGCATCGTCGCTTTTAATTTCGAGCGCAATGGGCAAACCCTGTATAAAACCGAACATATCTGAAAAGGGCCTGTATACTCCATTTAAGGAAAGTATGGCGTTATCGCCGCTTGAAAAGGAACCGTCGATTGTTAACTGGCCCTGCGGTTGCAGATCTATCGTCTGTCGCGTACACGAGTGTACGAAAAACAGGAACACGGTGAATATAAAATAAAATATCTTTTTCATTGTGTGCAGTTAAGATTTATAAAACAACATTCAGTTTCACCGAGTACATCCTGTTAAGCGGATATGTACCCATGTCAAGCCCTGCATTCAACGGATCGTTCTTAAAACTTCCCGTATGTGCCTCAACGTTATAACCTTCGTAGCTGGTAATCGTGTAAAGGTTATTACCGATTACGGAAAGGCGAAGCGCCTGGAGTTTCAACCGCGAAATCATCCGCCCGTGAAAGTCGTATGTAAGGGCCACGTTGTTAAACCTGAAGAAATCAGCATTCTGCACATATCGTGTGCTCGGCCTTGCATTGTACGGAGCGGTGCTCTGCGATGACCGGTGTATGGTGTTGCTGGGATTTGTGGGCGTCCACCTGTCTTTCATGTGTTCCATTGATCCCTGGTACCAGAAAGTCGATTCACCAAGCATCATCGGGGTATTCAACACTTTTGCGCCCACTGAAAAATCCGTGAAAATAGTGAGGGTTAAATTTTTAATGTTTAGTGTATTTGTGAAACCGCCATAGAACTTTGGCCACGGTGAACCAATGAAATCACGATCGTCGGCAGTTATTTTTCCATCGTTGTTGAGATCGCGGAATTTCATATCGCCCGGCTTGAGCCCGGGGAACGCTGCAGCAGCTTCGTCTTCTTTACCCAACTGCCAGATGCCATCCATAACATAACCATAAAAAGATGAAATCGGATGCCCTGCAGTGGTAAGGGTTGCGGGAGACTGATAAATAACGCTCCCGAAATAACGCATCGGATCACCGTTTATATCAAGTCCCAGGTTTATAACCTCGTTCTTTACAAATGCGAAGTTGAGATCCGAGTTCCACTTTAAAGTACCTACAGAATTTACGGTATGTATTTCCGTTTCAAAACCGCGATTCTCAATAATTCCAATGTTTTTAATAAGTGAACCGGTATAGCCCGATGTCGGTGCGACTGTAGTATTGCTCAGAAGGTTATCAGACCTTTTAATAAAGTAATCCAACACTACGTTGACCCTCCTGTTAAAGAATGACATCTCGAGGCCAGCATCAAATTGTTTCAGCGACTCCCATTGCAGGAAAGGATTAGCCGGGTTATTCACTGCAAAACCTGGAGCGAATCCGTTACCAAATGCATAGTTGTTAGGGCTTACAAGTGGAATGAAACTAAATGGAACGATATCCTGGTTTCCTGTCAAACCATAGCTAATCCTCCATTTGACATCAGAAACAAAGCCAACAGTCTTCATGAAAGGCTCTTCCGACATCTGCCAACCCACCGACGCTGATGGGAAGTTACCCCACCGCTTACTGGGTGAAAACCGCGACGAACCATCACGGCGTACGGTTGCCGTAACAAGATATTTGTCCCTGAATGAATAAAATGCTCTTGCGAAATAAGATGACAGGCCACTGGGTGTTGTTCCACCCGATGTTAGTGTTTCCGGCTGACCAGTGATTTGATTGATCTGGTTATTCAATGCACCGTAACCTACAACACGTAGCAACCGGCTGTCGTAACGTTGGGCCGAATAACCTGCCAACGCAGTTATTTTATGATCCCTGATCTTCGTATCATACGTTAACGTCGCATCCGACACCCAGTTCGTATTTCTCGTCTGTGCATCCTCTATTTCTGTAGAAAGTCTCTTGTATGCACCATTATCGTAGATGGGAAGGAACACATAGGTTCTTGCATTGTTTACTTCGCCTCCCAGGAGATATTTAAATTTCAATCCCTTTATTAATTCATACTCCACGTAAGCGTTTCCAATAAAGGCATGAGAGGTATTGTTGTAAACATTCTGCTCCATCTCGGAAATCGGGTTGTTGAATGAATGTGCAGCATGTACCCCCGTAGTGGTAATTTTCTTGTATGAACCATCGGGATTTTTATGTGGGAACCACGGAAGGTCCATTAACGCCTGTTTCCATATGCTCCAGAAACCATTCGTTTGAAATGTTCCCAGGTTGCCACCGTCTACAGTAGCAGAAAGGCGCGTACCCACTTTAAGTTTGTTGCTGATCTTGTGATCGAGATTCAGCCTGAAACCACCGATTTTATAATTTGTATTTATCAATACACCTTCTGTTCTCGAATAAAATCCCGAAAGGAGATATTGAGTTTTTTCAGAGCCGCCTGAGAGACTCAGGTTATACTTCTGGAAATTTCCATTTCGTGTTGCCAGTTCCTGCCAGTCGTTATTATTTTCTGCAAGCCATTGTGGGTCGTTCAGTTCATCAGGAATTGTTATCTGCGCTTCAGTAAGCGACTCTTTTACTATTTCAGCCTGGAGGAAAGCATCGGCCATTTCAAAAGGAATTACTGGGGTTAGTATTCCCGCTTCTGTTGTGAAGTCAACAACATCTTTACCCCTTCCGGAGCCGTTTTTCGTGGTGATCATCACCACTCCGTTTGCCGCACGCGAACCATAAATCGCTGTGGCAGACGCATCCTTTAGCACGTCCATCGTGGCGATATCAGCAGGGTTGATATTTGAAAGCGTTCCGGCGGCCAGGGGCACGCCATCAACTACAAACAGTGGTTGGCCTCCATTTGAAGTAGAGTTCACGCCACGTATGTTTATACCGAAGTTATTTTTGAGATCACCACCATTGTGTTTCACTTTTACTCCTGAAACACGACCCTGAAGCGCCTGTTCCACACTTACCAGCGGCAGGTTTTTAATTTCGTCTGAATTAACCTGGCCCACTGCCCCCGTAAGGTCCTTTCTACTTTGTGTACCATAACCAATAACCACTACTTCCTTTGCCTGGTCAACTCTTGTGCGGATGTTAATAGTTGAAAGGTCAGTTCGACCTGCAACCCTGACTTCGTGGGTTTCTATCCCTACACCTGTAAACACCAATATGGCGTTTTCATCAATCTGCTTCAGTTCAAAATATCCATTATCGTCGGTGGTGGTCGACCTGTTTGCACCTTTAACAGTTACAGTAGCCAAAACAGGTTCCCCGATTTCATTAGCCACTCTTCCCCTGACATCGATCAGGGCAACGTCGAAAAATTCGAATACGGATTTTGGCTCTTTGCCATTAGAACTGGTAACGAATTTGGGGGAAATAAAAATGCTTTTCCCCTCGATCAGGTATTCCAGCGGTTGTGTTCTAAAAACCGTGGAAAGGAACTCTTCCAGCGGAAGGGATCGGGCGTCGATAGTGACAGGCTTCGACGATTTAATTACCGCGTCACTATACAGGAATACAAAACCGGTCTGTTTTTTAACCGACGAAAAAACCGACTGTAAGGGGACGTTTTGCCCGGAAAAAGTAATGTTTTGAGATACACCGGTTGCAGAAACATGAAAAAACCCGGCTGTCAGGAAAAGCACAGTTAGTCTCATAACTAACAGGGTTTTGGTGAGGAGCTTACCTCTTTTAATTGTCTCACCGCTTCCGCCTTCGGCGAAGGTGGTTAAGTACCGGAGCCTCATCCAGGCAAACCGAATACAATTAGCAGCTTTTTGCATAAATTGCAATTGTTTGGGTGAAGAAAAGCAGTCTTTCGCGAGACTTTTTGTTTTTAGTTACCCGAACATCCCACCGAAAGTGTAGCAAGCACTTTCGGTTTTTTGTTTCAGGCAGGTTATTTCATTTGATATTCTTTTATCTGATATTCTATTTATCCGTATACGGTCAATGTTTTTGCATCCATCCTGAACTTAAGTCCCATTTTCTGTAAAAAGGTCAAAACAACAGACAGGTTTACATCCCTGTACATTTCTCCTTTTAATTTGAAATCAGCTACACTACCTACGTACTTAACCTCAATGTCGTACCAGCGTTCCAATTGCCTCATTACGGAACGCAGATCAGCATTGTCGAAACTGAATAAACCGTTCTTCCATGCCAAAGCCTGGTTGATATCCGCCGATTGCACAACTATTGTTTCACCGGATGCCTCCACGGCCTGTTCACCAGGTTTCAGGATGATTGAAGAAGAAATTTTTACGCTTCCCTCCAATAGTGTCGTTTTAATGTTTTCTTCATTAGTGTAGGAGTTGATATTAAAACTGGTTCCCAAAACTTCAACTGTTGATTTGCCATTTATGTCGACAATGAACGGTCGCTCCTTATTTTTCACAACCTCGAAGTATGCCTCACCGATAATTTTCACCTCACGGTTTTGGGAAACAAAGGCTGCGGGATAAGTAATAGAACTGGCTGCATTGAGCCAAACCTTTGTTCCATCGGGCAACACCAGGCGGTACTGGCCGCCAGCAGGTGTGCTCATGGTGTTCCACATAATATCTTCAGCCGACAATCCCTTCACATTATATGCAACCTGGCCATTTGCAAGTTTTACCACTTCAGTACCACCTTGCAGGGCAAGGTTTCCATTAGCAGCATTGTCAAGGATAATTTTTGTTCCATCAGCAAGCGTCAAAACAGCTTTTTCGCCACCAGGAGCAACATCCGGTTGCAGGGGCCTGTGGTTAACTGTCGTTGCCAGGTGATCGTTTTTATAATTTGTAGTCCAGAAGTAAGCAGCTATTCCAAAACAAACGACTATGGCCGCGGCATAGCGGAACCACGCTGTTCTTAAGAAGTGAACACGATGAACAATCTTCGGTTGAGTTACCTCCGTGGAGAGTATCTTACTCGCCAACCGGTCGGCAAACAGGGTTCGGAATTCTTCAGGCCAAATCCTGATATCACTATTTTCAAGATAGTTCTGCCATAAATATTCTTCCAGTTCAGGATCCAATTTTTCCCGGGTAAACATGCGGAAGAAAGCTTCCTTTTCTTCTGACGAAAGCGTTCCCTTTATATACCTATCCATTATTTCGGCAAAACCCTCTTTCTGAGACATAAGCAAACAATTGAATGACCAATGCGATGCTCTCTATGACCGTTATATTTATAGACAGGCATAAAAAACAAAAGCGGCAATAGCGGATTAAACTATTTTAAAAAAAATTTAAGGAGAGAATGATAAGAAAGCAATAGAAGGCATCAGGCGAGTACCTGTGCAGGAAATCTCTTATTTCATTCATTGCGGTTACAAGATTCCAGCGAACTGTGCGGGTGGCTATGCGAAGGCACCGGCTTACCTCCTCCTGGTTTCTTCCTTCGAAGTAAATCATTTTAAAAACTGCCTGTCGTTGTGCAGGCAGGTGGTTGATGGCTTTCTCTAAAAGAACCGCCAGTTCCTTCCTGTCGTGCTGGTCGTCTGGACTAAATGAATCTTCAGTTTCACCGAGTTCGGTAAACTTAAAATCACTCGCCTTGCGTTTCATGCTATTGATAAGGCAGTTCCTGGTAAGAGTAAAAAGATATTTGTTCCAGTCTTCCACCTGTTGAAGTTTTTCCCGCTTCTGCCACACTCTCAAAAAAACATCCTGGACAAGTTCCTCTGCCCTATGCCACGATTTGACAAACGTCAATGCATGAAAGAAAACCCGTTCGGAATACAGGTAGGTCAGGCGTCGAAAGGCTTGTTCGTCGCCGTTTGCGATTCGCGAAAGCAGATCTCTCTCGTTATTTAGATTTTCTGTCGGCAAGTTTTAGTCAGCACCGTTTTATTCAGTAAAATTAAAAATATAAAAAAATCATTTTATCAGTTTTTTGAAGACCCCCTGGGAGAGATTGTCATCCCGAACCGAGTTTCGCCCATTCGGCCTTCGGCCTCAGGATAAACTCCGCGAAACGAGCGTGAGGGATCTGCGAAGAACGCTATTAAATATTCCCTAGCTTTACCTATGCGGAAACTAATCTTGCAACTGGCTGTAAGTCTCGACGGATTTATAGAAGGACCCAATGGCGAATTCGACTGGTGTTTTACCGACCAGGACTATGGGATGAAGGAATTTTTCAAACGGATCGATGCCGTCTTTTTCGGACGCAAAAGTTATGAGGTCGCGATGAGTATTCCCGACAACGCAGGATGGATGCCGCCCGTAAAACAATACATTTTCTCCAATACACTGACAAGTGTGGAACAACCCGCGGAACTTGTGCAGGGAGATACCATCTCAAAAGTTACCTCTATCAAGTCGCAACCCGGAAAGGATATATGGCTCTTTGGAGGAGCGTCGCTCACAAAATCGCTGCTCGAAGCAAAGCTTGTGGATGAGCTGATTCTTGCCGTACATCCCATTTTATTAGGCAATGGCAAACGTCTTTTCCAGGATATAACCGATCGTATAAATTTAAAATTGCTACACACAAAAGAATACAGCAGCGGCCTTGTAATGTTGTCGTACGGGCTGAAAAAATAAAAACATCATCCATTCATTTTCTGCTAATGAACACAAACGTTTGCATCAACTGTTCGCTTCGTTTCTGCGTATTTTCATGTTTTACCCAACCATAAAAGCCAGGTTCGATGAATAGAAGGTTACTAAAAACATTCCGCTTATTTTATCTTTCAATAGTATCCGCTTTTTTTATCATTGGTTGCAAAGAGCCGGGAAAATACAGCATAGTTCAAACAAATAATCCACGGTTTGTTCCTAACACGCTATTCAGCAGGTTCGAAGATTTGTCGTCTCCAAAATATAAGGCGCTGAAAGAAAAGTATGAACTGGACACCATCTTCCACGGCGAAACTGATGAGTTCAAAAGAGTTCTTTTAATACGCAATTGGATAAGAAAAATTATTGAAATAGATAACGTGGGCCCCTACCCCGGTGATGGATCTGTTGAAAGCATATTGGATGCGGCACTCAAAGGACACGGCTTTCATTGCGGGCATTACATGGTGGTTCAGAACGCCATACTAAATGCCTATGGATATGTTACACGGTGTCTCGGAGCAGGAGAAGGATCACTCCCGGTTGTTGAAAGTCATCATGCCATTAATGAAGTTTGGGTGAATAAATACAGTAAATGGGTGTTGATCGATGCCAAGTACGACTATCATTTTGAAAAGAATGGCATACCGTTATCAGCGTTGGAAGTGCGGGGCGAGTCGCTCAGAAACCACGCACAGGATATCGTATTGGTGAAAGGACCGGACAGGGTGCCGACGGAAACCTATCCTGAGCTAAACAATCGTCCCAAATCAGAATTTGCCAGGGTATACACATGGATCACCTGGCAAAAATATGCCAACCCCTACACCGGTTTCCCTATCGATCAATGGAACGATTTGATAGCCTATAAAGACGATTACACCCAAAACCATATTTGGATAAGGGAAGGAAAACAGCACTGGGCCTATAACACACCTCATCTTACAGAAGTTGCCGACGCGGAGTCTATCAATTGGACACCCAATACAATTAAAGCCAATGTAGAAATTTCGGGGGCAACTGCACTGGTAAAGCTTGAATCGGATACTCCCAATTTTCAGACTTATCAAATGAAACAGGGTACCAACGAATGGGTTAACGTTCCTGAGTCCCTGGCAATAGATTTAAAGAACGAAAAAGAAGAACGATTATTCCAGGCAGTTAACAAGGCGGGTGTGCCCGGACCACCGTTTACGCTGGTAATTCAGCGACAATAGCAGATAAAAATTCGCCGGCTGAATTCAAAAACATGCGGTGATTCGCTAACCGACGCGGAATGACGTTGAGATTTGTGAAGAAGTAATGGTTATTTCAGAAACCTTTTACCAAAAACAACAAAATTCCTCCAATCGTAGATAATCATGTTGTGAATTCCTGTACGGTTATGGTAGGCGACCCTGGAATTATTGACGGGATGATCAATTGCCGGCGGATGCATGGGCAAACCAGGTTTTATTCCATATAACTCATACACTTCCTCAGCGTGCTTTAGCGCGAGAAAAGTTCCCGTCGGATCCGCCCACAAGTCTTCTGACGCATTTGTAGCATAAACCGGCCGCGGCGCTATCAACGAAATGAGCATATGCTGATCAACAGGAAGCGCTTGTTCATCATCGTTATACTTTTTATAGTTCGGCGAAAACCAATGCGGAAAAGCAGTGTTAATGATCGCCACCGTTTCACCAAAATTTCTTTTAGACAACTTAGCTCCCGAATTGCCCGAACAATTCGAAATACACATCGCAAATCGCCTGTCCTGCGCAGCTGCCCACAACGCCGCCTTTCCACCTCGTGAATGTCCAACAACCGCTACTTTCTTCGCGTCAATGTCTTTGTCGGTCTCCAGGTAATCCAATACACGACTTGCGCCCCACGCCCAGGCGCCGATCGCGCGCATGCCATTTTCTGCTGACGCCTGCTCCGGGTATAACCGGAGCGCGCCATTCGTAAAGCTGTCTTTGTTGTCGGGAGCCAGGTCGCTCACATGAAAGCTCGCTATGGCAAAACCACTGTCAACCACCATCTCCACCGGCCAGAATTCACTTTTTGTCTGCCTCGTGGCATCTGTATTCTCCTTTCCCCTATTGTTGATCAGGAGAAAAACACCCGGCTTCGACTTCGACTTTGGTATAAACAGCAACAGGTGAATAACCACCGATTGACTATTTCGAAAGACTTCTATGTCGACTTCCTTCAATTTCGCTCTTCCGTTGTATGCGCTGTTATTTTTACCGGAGACAGTAAAATTGATGCTGTCGAATGAGTGAGGCATCTGTCCGTAAACATTGTCTTCAAACAACTTCAGAATTTCCCGCCTGCGTTGCTTTTCCCATATCTCTTTGGTTGTTACCTGCCGGCCCCCGTTTGTTTTCAATACCTGCGGCAGTGTGTACGGTTTAACTTTATGCTCGTCGTAGTTTACATTTGGCTGTTGCGCCACGACCATTGAACACATCAATACAGCAAGTGAAAAGGAGATAAAATGTTTCATTGGAACGCCAAAAATTAGTCTTTTTCTCAATACCAAACAGGATTTTGAAATTAAATCCGATCGGTTGTAACTTTTGTCTTTGTCACTCGTCATCCCTGAACAATGAGTCTTGACGACTTCAACAGGAGGATCATCCCGGTAAGGAATAAGTTATACCGCTTTGCCCTGAAGTTTATGAAAAATAAACAGGAGGCCGAAGATGTTGTTCAGGACGTACTGGTGAAGATTTGGAAGCAAAAAAGCGTTATCGGCGAACTGCTGAATTTCGAAGCCTGGTGTATGAGGCTTGTCAGAAATCAGTCGCTCGACCGGTTAAAGTCCTCGCATTACAAAAGCAGTCGGCTTAAAATTGATCCTGAAACCGAGTCGTCAAATCATTCGCCCTATCAGCATGCAGAAGATAGTAACCGCCTGAACATTGTTCATCAACTTATCGGGTCTCTACCTGGAAAGCAACAGGAAGTTGTACACCTGAGAGATGTTGAAGGGTTTTCATACCAGGAAATCGCGGAAATCACCGGCATGGACGTGAATATGGTGAAGGTTTACCTATTCAGGGCAAGAAATACTATTAAAACAAAACTCTTAAATATTGAAGCCTATGGAACCAGGTAGGATAAAGGAGTTGCTTGAAAAATACTGGAAGGCGGAAACAAATGAAGCAGAAGAAGCTGAGCTGAAAGAATATTTTGAGAAAAATGATGGCGCCGGCGACCATCCTGCGAATCCGCTGTTTAAATACTTCAGAGAGCAACAAAAGTTGTCGTTACCCTCCACATTCGACGAACAGTTCCAAACGTCTATGGTTGAAAAGCGCGGCCGCGTGAAATGGATCTATCCTTTGATGAAGGCAGCGGCTGTGATACTGGTTGTTTTTTCTGTTGTTTACATTTTTCTTCCAAAACGTGAACCCCTGCCCGTCGCATCCATTGAAAAGGATACCTACAGCGATCCGCAACAGGCGTATAACGAAGCTAAAAAAGCCCTGCTACTGATATCAACTCATCTCAATACCGGCACAGATTATATAGATGAGGTAGGTAAACTTAATAAAGCGGAACAACTCATTCATTCAAAAGAGAACAAATAATGAAACCATTTTTTCTTATATCATTTATTATGGTCATCGCTACCAGTGCTTTTGCGCAAGATGACGCCATAAAGAAATATTTCAACAAATATGCGGACGACAGTCGCTTTACAAGCGTGTACATTTCTAACAGGATGTTCAGCATGTTTACCAGCGATGATAAAAAAGGAGAGGATAAAGATTTACAGGAAGTGTTGAACAAACTGGGTGGCTTGAGAATTCTTTCGTCCGACCAGGCAGATGGCACGAAGTTGTACCAGGATGCGCACAATCTGCTTGTGACGAGCGGATTTGAGGATCTCATGGTTGTAAAAGAAAAGGGCAAAAGCGAATTCAAGTTTATGATCCGGGAAGTGAATGGAAAAATCAGGGAGTTGCTCCTGCTAAGTGGACAAAATAAAAACTTCTTCCTGTTAAGTTTAATAGGAGATATTGACCTGAAGAAGATCTCGAAACTATCGAAAACGCTGGATGTGGACGGTATCGAAAACCTGGACAAATTAAAAGATAAACAATAAAACAATTTTTATGATAAAAGTTATTGCTATCATCGCGTTACTATCGTTGCCATTTGTAAGTTTTTCGCAAAAGAATTCTGTTGCTGAGCTACAGAAAAAGTACAAGAACGGAAATACGTTTACACTCAATTTTGATAATTCACTCCAAATACTTGCTGTGAGCAGTAGTTCGAAAGAATATTCTGCTGATGATATTAAAAAGCTTAAAAAATCAATTAGGCGCCAGGATTTCGAGGAGCTGATGTCTATAAAAAACGGAAAGGGTCAACTGCAGGTTCATCTTATGGACAGGAAAGGAAAACCAGCCCAACTGATCATGATTGCCGACAACGAATCGGAAGGCTTTATTGCTTTGGATTTTACTGAGCCCGAGAGCGATTAGCTCAGCGCCTTATCGCAATAATCATTTCTTCAAAAAATCTTCGATCGCTTTCACCGTAAGCGTCACTAAACTGGTATCATATTCGGGGGTCATTGCTTCGCCAATAAAAGAGCCGTGGATGGCGGGTAAAACCATAAGCCGCGCGCCAGGTAGTGTCCTGACCATCTCTGCAAGGTGTTCAGGTGTGGCGACGTCGCGGTCACCAGATATGATTAAGGTTGGCGCCTTTACCGAGGCCACCTGCGCATCTGTCCAACCTTTGAAATGTTCCATTCTTTGCCTGTCCTGTTCAAACATGCGTTGCAGGCCGGTGCTGTCATTGCCTTCAATTGCCAGGTATGCTTCCTGGTAAATAACAGGCATATTATCGAGAGTCGCGCCCGGAAAACCGTCGAAGAAGCCTTTAAAAGCTCCTTCCCGTTTATAAAAACCTGATATAAACACCATCTTGCTTAATAACTGGGGATAAGCAATAGCAAGCTGCAGGGCGGTTTGTGCACCATTGCTGAAGCCCAAAACGTCGGCTTTATCAATTTTCAGAAATGAAAGTAAACCTGTCACATCAGCCGCATCCTGTTCAAAACTTTCCGGTGTGTCCCTATCCTTTGTATGTCCGTGCGCCTGCAATTCAACCGCAATTACCTTATGGTGTTTCGCCAACATAGGTAAAATGACGCCAAACGAAGTTTGTATCGTAGAACCGCCGCCATGTAAAAGAACAAGCGGTTCCCCATCACCGTGAATTTCGTGGTAAAGGTTTAAATTATTTACCAGCGCATAACCTTTAGAAAAAACCGAAGACCTTTCTCTTACCTCGCTCATTGATTTAAATATTTTCTTGTTACTACGTGAACGTTGGACAGCTAAAACTTAACCAACGGAAGCGTTTCCTTCTTTTCGACGTTTTTTATTTCATTTCTATCCAAATGCGCAGGACGCAATTTTTTCTCCGATAACAATTGCAATTGATCACCAATGTGTTTATTACCAGGTTGTGAAGAATTGCCATAGCTCAACAACACCTGTGCATTTACTTTCTTACCAAATTCTACCACCGCCACAAACGTGTCGCCACCCACGGCTGTTTTTTCGTCGTTAAAGTAAATCACCCTGAATATTCCCCACATGTCGGGACCGCCATTCGCCGGGTAAGCTTTATCGCGCAATTTGAATTTATACACTTCTCCCCAGGCAACATCGAGCGACTTATACTGCTGAATTGTTTCTTCTGCTGCTTCACGGAACAATTTTACCGCGGCTGCCGGATCCTTCAAGCCGCGAGGTGTTGTTATTGGTGATGCTGCGTCCCATGCTACGGCGAACATCGCCGGGTTTATTTTCTTCAGCCAGTTTTCAAATAATACTGCACCACGACTATTCACATCCGCACAACGATCCCATTTGCGTAACACTTCGCTCGCGGCTTTTATTAAACTATCGGGCTCCTGGCCCGCAGATTTAAGCAAATCATCGAGAAAGCGGTCAGCCGCTTCCATACGCGTACTCAGTTTATACGACACCAACTCATCATATGTAATAGAACTGTCTTCCACCATCATTTTAATTGCGCGTTGCGGCCTGAGGAATGTGCCTTCGCCAGACATGTACGCGGGAAAATCCTGTTTTTTCAACAATCCCGGGTATGTGCTTGTCCAGGGAGGATCATTTGCATTTTGCACAAAGCCCGTTATCGGGTCCAGTAATCGTGGCAATTCTTTGTACGAATGATATTTGTTCCAGATATATTTCGATTTCGTACCATCTATTGTTCCCTGCCAGAAACGGAAATCTCCCTCAGGCCGAACAGGAACGTCGCCATTAAACACATACAGTATATGCCCATCCTTATCGGCATACACCACGTTGAACATCGGCATCTGCAACTGTTGCACGGCCGTTTCAAACTCTTTCAAATTTTGTGCTTTGGCCATTTCGTGATATTGAGTTACCACATTTGCATTCTCCAGTCCTGCTATACGAACTGCGTATGCTTTATTATCTTTCCTGCCCACAACAGGTCCATGTTTGGAATATTCCATTGTGATGTTCTCTGTTCTCATCTTTCCATCGCCTGTTTTCACTTTCAGGTTCACCTGTTTCTTTGTGAACGATTCAACTTTATCGTCCAGCACATAACCGCCATCCTTTAACTGCAATTCATACCGGTCGCATGCGTCAATCACGTTTACCGTATGCGTCCACCCGAGGTGTTCATTAAATGCAATAGCTAGCATCGGCATACCTACAAGCGACACTCCATACGCGTTGAAGCCGGGCGACGACAGGTGCGCCTCGAAAAACAGGAAGAAACCAAACCACGGAAGGTGCGGGTTCGCTACAAGCATGGCATTACCCGAAGCGGAACGCGATGGACCAACCGCATATGAGTTCGATCCCTTGCCCAGTTCATTCTTAAGTGTGTACAAATCATCGGAAGCCATGAATTCCAAACAGATCACGCGGTTGTGATGAGCCAATACATCAGTTACCGTAACCGGCAACACGATTTTCTTATCGGCGCTGATCTTACCAGGATATTTTATTGCATAATCATTCAGACCCTTTACAAAGGCGTCGAGATGTTCCCTGCCTTCCGGCTTCTGCATTGAATACTGTTTGCGCGCAACTCCGGGCAAATCAAACAACCTGGTTGTTTTATCCAGTTCAATAAAATTTTCTCCCCAGTATTCTGCTGCTCTTCCCCGTGCCTCACCGTACAATTGCAATATTAAATCGGCATGCGCCTCCATCTGCGACCAGCCAAACGCGTAGTACATATCAGCAGATGACGACGCATACACGTGAGGCACGCCATAGTTATCCCACAAAATTTCGGCGCCTTTCTGCGAGAAAGTAGTTGTAGAGGTCAATAGTATGAGAAAGCTGAATATCCAGTGCCGGGATAATAGACGGGGCATCCTGATTTATTTAGACCTGAATATCTTATTTGTTTTCGACAATTTTCTCCCTTAAAGAAATTTTATTCTCCTGACGTATGGAGTGATTTTAAAAATTGCGTCGCCGGTGCTGGTGATTTTTTTTCCTCCAACGGTGCAGTTATCTAATGTTATATCCTCGATAGCATTATTGCTCGAATAACCCGTAAAAATGAAAGGCTTACTACCGTTTTCCCATTGTATATTTTTAAAATACACGTTGCTGATGTGACCTGGAGGGTCGGTTCCGTATAACGTTCCATCAGTAACAATCATTTCAAGGTTTTTAAATTCAACATTCTCTTCCACCCGGATATCCTCATAACGAATATTCTGAACCCGGGCAGGTCCGTCGCAAACGATGCTGAAAGCCGAATGTCCGCCTGTTCTGCCCCCTCCACGCGCGTAAACAATATCACAATTTTTTACCAGTATATTCTGCACAGGCCCGCCATTCAGCTCAAATCCTATCGTTACACCGTCACTGTTCGCCCATCCAACCAGGAGGCAATTGATTACCCTGATCGAATCAACACTGAGCTTATAATCCATAGATTTAATCGCCACACAATCATCGCGACACCGCATAAAGCAATCATCTATCGTAAAGTCTTTACACGAAACAGGATTGATTCCATCAACCGAATAAATATCCTCATATCCAAACACCTTCACATTTCTATAAACAGAATGATGACAATCGGTAAGTGTATTCGTCCAACCCTTCGTGTTGCGAATAAAAATGCCGTTAACCTCGAGGTTGGTGGTGCCTGAAATTTTTACGTTTCCCTGGAGCAACCCGCGACCTATGATTTTAACGTTCCGCAGGTTACTACCTCTTACGTTTGCATTTACAATTGCGCCACCGGCAATGTAAATCGTTTGATTACTCTTGAGATTTATCGTACCCGGGTTATGAACCCCCGGCGCGAAATAGGTAACTCCCGGATCGCCAGGCTTAGGAGGATTAACCTCAACAGGATTGGCAAAAATCGCAAGATGAGGAAGATTGTTTATTTCTATGTACAGTTTCTGAGGACCCGCAATAGTAAGCGAAAGGTTGCGCCCGTTAACATCAGCTTTCAGATTCAGATTTTTCGGCCGGATGACAAACGAATGAATAGTGGACGAAGCTGTGATCGTAAGCGTCACTTTTCCGGCACAAGAAAAGTTTGCGACATTCAGGTACTCCATTTCAATCCCACCATATAAGGCATACTGTGGCGTATGTACATTACTGCCGATTTTTTCAACCCATATTGTCTTATCGTTTGCTTTCACCGAAAAATCCGGGCTGGTAGTTAAACCCGGCGGAGCAGGATACGTAACAACCTGTGCGGATAAATGGTTAGATGAGATGAAAGTCATCAACACGACTATTATCGAAGCAAATATGAACTTCATACACTCTCTATTTAGAAAACTGGATATAAGTAAAACATTCCGGCACATGCGAATCCCATACGCCATGCGAGCTCCACGCCCAGCCACCGGAGTCGGTAGACGATCTCTTTTTTGTATTAAACCGCGAAAAGTCCATACGCCAGGTATCGCCCTCTTTTGGTGGAAGGGCTCTGCCATCTCCTTCAGCAAGAATTTTTAACGACGTCCATGGTATCGCTATTTCAACGGTCCACCCCCTATCCCTGTCACTATTGTTATTTATACTTCCGTCTATATGAACAGCCGAACGTAATCCGGGCATATCCCATTCCCAAAAGCCTATGCGGCGGCCGCGTGGGTGTCTGTATCCCACTCCATTAAACTCTTTTGCGCCCCTGGCATTCCTGTTAAATCCAGGGTGACTTTGATAGCCCTTTTTCTCATAGGCATCAAGCCAAAAGAATAAAACTTCGTAAATGGTTCCGAACGAATTTATTTCAAATTCATAGTAACCATCCTCTCCCGCTATAAATAATTCTACATCATTATCCTTATATATGGGCGCATCCCGTCGGGTGAGCGTTGCCGTTACATGAGGCTCTTCTATCCAGTACGCCACATACAGGTTTTCATCATCCCACAACACCGCTGCCCGCGTATCCAGGTGCGTATCGGCCCCCGAAACAAGATCTTTGAATGGATTCGAACGGGCAGCATTTCGCCAAACAGATTCATCGGGTTTTCCGTCGATTACCGGCGCATCACTTATTTTACGCGCTGTATAATGAGGGATGTCTTCTTCCCTGCACCTCACGTCGCTTTTGTGAATACGTTGACCATTTAACAGCGAATTAAAACCTAAAAGAAACAAAGCCATTGACACTAGCGTCCTTCTATTCATGCGGGAACTTTGAGAATAGGAAAATACATATTGAATGTTGCTCCTTCACCGGGGCGGCCTTCCGCACAGATACAACCGTCGTGGTTGTCCATGATCTTTTTACAAAGCGAAAGTCCTATACCCGTACCGGAGTATTCGTGCTTGCCGTGCAACCGCTGGAAGAGTGAGAATATCTGCTCAGCGTACTCTGGTTCGAAACCGATACCATTGTCGCTGACTTTTATCTCATGGTATTCTAGCGCGAAAAGAAACTCGGAAACGCAGTTAATATCATCTCTCGATACTTTTTTCGCAGATATATTAATGACCGGGGCGCCGGTTGAAAATTTTAATGCATTGCCAATGAGGTTAGAGAATAGTTGGGTAACCTGTTGAGGAATTGCCCTGATAACGGGAAGTGGTCCTATATTCACTATGGCGTTTTTCTCACTGATCTGCACTTCAAAATCTGTGAGCACGTCGGATAGTATCTGTTGCAGATCCGTTTCAACTTTCATCGAAACCGTCTTAGAAAGGCGACTATACTCCAACACTGACCGAACCAGTGAAACCATGCGGTCGGCCGACGTGAGGATTTTATTTACATAGCGGGTAACAGCGGCGGGGTCCCCTGGATTCTGTTCAATAAGGTCGGCAAAGGTTTGCACTTTTCTTAATGGTTCCTGCAAATCATGAGAGGCAGCAAAAGCAAACCGGTCGAGCTCTTCATTTCGCTGCTGTAGCTCATGAACGTATTCTTTTAATTTGTCTTCATTAAGTTTTTTTTCCGTGAGGTCGCGGGTAACCTTCGAGTAACCGATTATGTTGCCTCGTTCATCGTGCAACGCCGTGATAACGGTGCTTCCCCAAAATTCAGATCCATCTTTCCTAACACGCCATCCTTCATGAATAGAACGGTCGCTTTTTGACGCTTCAGCGAGCAGTTGTTGCGGAAGCCGGCGTTGCCTGTCTTCTTCTCTATAAAAAATCTGGAAACTCTTACCAATAATTTCATCGACCCGGTATCCTTTGATCTTTTCTGCTCCAACGTTCCAGTTTTGAATAATTCCGTTAACGTCGAGGAGAATTATGGAGTAATCCTGCACTTCACCGATCATTCTATGATACCGTTCTTCACTCAAAGCCAGCTCCTCATTCTTCTTTCGCAATTGCTCAGCAATTGCCTTTAGTTGGTCCTCCGCAAGTTTTCGTTCGGTAAGGTCGCGGGTAACTTTTGAATAGCCGATTACCTCCTGGTCCTGCCCATGTAGTGCCGTGAGCGTAATGCTTCCCCAGAACTTCGATCCATCTTTGCGCACGCGCCACCCTTCATACGTTGCCTTGCCATTTGTTTTCGCCTCGTTAAGGAGCATCTCCGGCATGCCGGCCGCACGATCTTCAGGCAGGTAAAAAATGCTGAAATGTTTACCAACCACTTCGCTTTGCCCGTACCCTTTTATTTTTTCGGCACCCTTGTTCCAGTTCAGAATGGAACCCTCTTCGTCGAGCAGGATGATCGCATAGTCTTCAACTTCCTCTATCATTTTATGATATCTGTCTTCACTTTTTCGTAAACGTTCACTCGTGTCCGCAAGCGTTGTTGCATGACCCTCCTTTTTTTGCTTCATGATTTTGGTTTTTCCAGGATCCGGTTCAAATGATTTACTAAAACGCCCAATTTGCCCGGCTTAACCAGAAAATCATCCGCACCGAGCTTACGTGTTGTTTGCTTCAGCTCCTCGTTCGACGATGTAGAGTACATGATCACTTTTACGTCTTTAAGGTGCGGAATCTTTTTAATCTCAGGCAGGCACTGCAGGCCGTTCATTTTCGGCATGTTGATGTCCAGGAAAATATAATCAGGAACGTAAGACACATTCTCCTTTAGTTCTTTCAATGCCAAAGTACAATCACTTGCCGACCGGAGATTAATACTATCGTCTACTTTCTGTAGCGCCATAGCAAATATTTCCAGATCGTCGATGTCGTCGTCTATGACGAAACATGTTTGTATACTTCTCTCTGTCATATTTTCGGCGATGTAACCCCGGTTCAATTACGTTATTCGTTGTCACCTTGTGGTGACATCGAAATTTTCTCTACTTCGCTAACGGATCGGGGCGTATCTGGAATTTAAAAACTTTACTTGGTGTTCCTTTTCCACCTTCCATATGGAATGGGGCGCGGGTGCTTATCGTTGCCCATAAACCGCGACCTTTCCACCCGGCATTCGGATCGTCAATTCTTCCATCCATCCACTTGGTATAAAAACCTAACGGATACGGTACACGCAGCACTACCCACTTTCCATCCTTTAATGCCAGCAGTCCTTCCGACTCATTACCTGTGTTGATCGGGGTATTTTCTCCAAGTCCTGACGTATTAAACTGATCGACCCAGGTATAATAGCTCGACTCTGCACTACCTGGAATATCCAGGCCCTTGAATTGCGGCAGCGGCTCTGTATAAAACGTCCAGCCCTCCGGGCAATGCTGACCGGTTGCCTTTGGCCCGCTGCGGATTTTACATTTTCTGCAGTCGAAGCTTGCGAGGTGACCACTTGCTAATGCCACCCACGCAACGCCGTTTCGATCCACATCCATGCCCCGCGGAGAAAATCCTTCCACGGGCTCACCTTTCTCATTTAACGGAAGTTCGAAGTATTCAGCTAGAGCCGTTTCGCTGGGATTTTTTCCGGGGTTTAAACGAACCAATCCACCCGGATAACTAAGATGAGAGCCCCACACGGAACCATCGGGCGCAGGTGAACAGGCATACAAACCCGTCGTTATTCGCTTGTCTTTAGCCGGATCATCTGGTGCATCGGGTTCGGTATATGCATCACGCTTGCCATTACCATTAAAGTCAAGAATAAGCGGGGTCCAACCCTGTGCTGCCTTCTCATCGCCTGTCTCCAAATATTTTTTCGTGTTTAACCAGCCCACAACTGACCCTCCGCCGCTTGTCCAGAGTGTATTATTTTCATCCTCGGCAAACATTAAGTGATGCGTGCTGAAACAAGTGTTGATGGGAATGTATTTTTTTGTTTTTGGATCATAAACTCCCAGGTGGCGGTATGATTTATCGACAGGGAAAACTTTCGCAGATGGATGATCAGAACCCTCTTTACAGAAATCCGGGTTATCGGATGGTCGAACTGTTGCAGTGATCCATACGCGACCTTCTTTATCCATCATCGGATTATGAACATTCGTTTTGCTGTTCCATATGGCGGTGTCACCCCAATATGGTGAAGGTTGTACAACTTCGCCCGACGCTGATTGCGTGTTTGAATCGAGTACAGAAAGAGGCACCTGGCTAATGTTATGTGTCACCGGGTCAAGCACAGGAAGATAATCGGTACTTAACTCGGTGGAGCCAAAAATAAGTCCGTTGGCGTTTACTGTTGGATTTCTTCTATCGGTCGACACCTCATCGTGTAAATATGCTTTTGGATCGGCCCAGTCCCATTGAGAAATTACCACGTTGCGTTCCATGCCTTGTGGCCGTTGGGGCTTAGAAGGAAGCTCTCCCTGCGCGATACGGTCGGTCCAGTCTGCCATCATTCTCAGCATTTCTTCTCGTCCAACAGCCATGGCGCCGCCGATCATTGAACCGCCGGCCTGGCCCGACTGCAATCTTCTCTCCCATGCTTTGAAAGAATTCTCAAACTTTCCGAGTGATGGTTGAAACTCACGTGTGCCTTTACTGCCAAGTTGATGGCAGGCGAGGCAGGTGCCGGATTTAATATTTCTAATAAAATCAGCCTGAACTTTCATATTTGGATTTATTCCGTTCCCTTGTGGCCCGGTGCCCGGAAACTTCGATTTATCCGGAACATCAAGTAACGAAAACCAATATCCTGCCGGATAATATTGTGCCGCGTCCTTATCCGACGGCGCGATTACGGCAGCCAGATCCATTTTACTGCCTGGTTTTGCGTCTTTCTTCTCCGAATCAACCAGTCCATAGCCTCGTACCCAAATCTTATAATTTGCGTTTGGAAGTTCGGGAAGCAGGTAGCGACCCGCATCGTCTGTCACGACTATTTTCGCGAAACGCGTCGGAAGGTCGTATGTTTCAGCGATTACCCATACCCCGGCTTCCGGTCCATTAGGGCCGGTTACGGTTCCCCCGATGTCGTTATCTCCAATGTTTACATCTTGAGTTGTAGTGGAACATGCTGTAATGATGATTGAAGCAACCAGGATGAGATAGTTTTTTTTCATACCAAGCATGGTTTTCGCGTTAATTGAATGACAAACTACTGTAATGGAAGTTAAGTTTTCTTTTGGAATGAAATGTGCTTCCCGGATCGGAACATGACTGTGTAAAAAATAAAAAGTGTAGAATCGGCTCGTCACTTTTACATTATATAGTTATATCGGCGCGGGCACGATTTTGCCAATCTGAAGGGCAGATTCAACACGCATCGATACAATGACGCGTTAGCAATCACATCGTAAGATGGTTTTCTTAACCAATTACCTGGCATTTAAAAAATCACATTATGGAAACTAACAATTCCTTCAACCGGTTACGTGAACTTCGAGGCAGTGGATATGAAATAGCGGATGGAGAACCGGATATCATCGGCTGGTCGATCCGGGACACGAATGATCGTAAAATTGGTGTTGTAAATGATTTGCTTTTTGAACCGGAACAACAGAAAGTGAGATATATCGTTGCGAACCTCAGGGATAATGATTTCGGCATCGACAGGAGAAAAGTGCTGATACCGATTGGCATTGCCCTCCTGCATGAAAACAACGATGATGTTATTCTTAATTCTACCAGCGCGTGGCAGATCAGGGCACTTCCCACGTATGACAGGAATATGACAGACCAGGATGAGCGGGACATTTTCACCATATTTTCGACTACCAACACTTCACTGACAAATACTGATTCGCAACCGTATCGGAACATCTATGAACATATCAATTATAACTACGACAATTTGTTTCGGAACAGGCGAAAAGAAAACAGGCCGAATAAAACGTTTGGTATAAAACAGAGAGAAACCAATGGTGCCGATAGCATGCAATCGCCCGATTACAACCGTGAACACCAATATATAAATGGAGAACGACTATTGGACCGGATCAGGAATGTGAAAAACGATTTAAACGAGATTGAAAGAGACCTGCGGAACAATCGTGAATTTTAGTCTTCCCTGTTCTTTAAGTGGACTAAAACTCCCAATTTTGGAACAATTTAAGAGGCTCGGTAGCTTCAAACCCGCTCCGGTAGCGGGGTTCGTCTGTGGCATAGTACTCGTGGATCAATAGGCAAAGAAGCACCTATTATGATCCCTGCCAACAACCTCGACAATTGCATGTGCTGCGCCGACCCTATTGATTACCGTGAGTATGTTGATACCATGGATTCATTCGGTATCGCCATGTGCCAGCATTGCACGCGCAACTATATTTCGAAATTACCACAGTCTGAACCGCTGGAGCGGAAACTGTATGCCGCGTTGCTGGGCAAGGGCATAAAGGGCGCCGAACTGCAATATTTCGATGGTTTTAAAACAGTTGATATTGCTATTCTTTCGGCGCGGTTACATATTGAATTAGATGGACCAAATCACGGGTTGGCAGATAAGTGGCGTACAAACTATTCGCTGACACAAAGCGATGTGCTGACACTGCGAATTCCGGATTCAGTTGTGCTGGAAGATATAGAATCAGCTGCTGCTCTTATTACAAAGGTTGTATCTCTCAGGCAACCTGCGGCGTGATGCCAACCCCGCGCAGGCGATAAACGACGTTGTTCACTTAGGTAATAATCCGTTGAACAGCGTTGAATTGTCCTGGATTCGCACAAATGCCTCAGCGGCTTTAACACCGAGCGCTCTTCCCCTGAATTTTTCCATGTCTGCATGCACTATGTCATAAATATCTGCAGGGTCCTGGCTGGTATGGCAGAACAGCGCCTCCCGCTTTTGTGCCTGTGTAGAAGAAATATCGCAGAAGTCGGTTGGTGTAAAACCGGTTGTTTGTATGCCGTACGATACTTCGAAAAAATACAACGGGTATTTTTGATTTGACCTGAACCATGCCTGTATGGCCAGGTTAGCCGCGGCCTGGTGATCCCTGTGCGAATCGATTGGCCAATGCGTGAAAACCATAGAAGGTTTTTCGCTTTCAATCAGCTTCGAAAGCGTATCGATCCATTCATTATTTACTATCGTCGCGCCGTCGATCTGGCCCGCGAACACAGGTTTCGCTTTTATAATTTTACAGGCGTTGAGCGCTTCCTGTTTCCTTATGGCAGCCGCCTCGCTATGCGATTTTCCCTGGATACCTGCCTCACCGGTTGTAAGATAGATGATGGTCACATTGTAGCCGGCTCTCGCCAGTAACGCAAGCGTTCCACCACATCCGCTTTCAGGATCATCGGGATGTCCCCCCACGCACACTACATTACCTGGTGATGCATTTGATGGAGAAGAATGTGCAAGGTTCGACATCAAAAAAGCGCCGAGGCCCGTTGCTGATTGTTTAACAAAATCGCGTCGTTTGTTTGCCACGTGGTTAAAATTTTCGCTGATTGTATTTAAGAGAAGGAATCAATTTACAAACACTTCATCAATATAAAATGCGGTAGAGCCGCCTTTCTGCTGGTGCCATTCCGGGAGTTTGGGTAAAGGTTTTACAATAATTTTTATCACCTGCAAATCCATTTGCGGAAAATTACATTCAACAGGAAGAATTTCTCGGTATAACATTTCTGTCGGTTGCCTGGGGTGTTGCGTGCTCAGCAATTTAAGATTGCGTTCATCTGTTCCCACCCAAAATTGCACATCCTGCGGTGGCATAATAGAGGCGCTTATATCCATTAAATAACTTACGGTAATATTCGATGCCTTTACCGGCTTATTAAAATACAACATGCATTCCATTGGTTTGTCGCGAAAGCCGAGCCACATTCCGCTGGAGAAATTGATCTCACTTTTTTCACCATCAATAAGCATACGGGCGGTTGTGCCTACATCAGGTTTTTTATGTTTGCCAACCAGCACTGCACTATCGGGCACGTACGTTTGTTTAAAATAAAAGTGTTGCACAACATCACTCGCTATCCATCCTTTCTTAAACGCCTTTGATTTTATCATCGTATTCTTATCAAGGATAACTGCTTCTGTATATAAACGCGAATTGACACTGTCTGGTTCCGTTCCGTCAACGGTATACCTGATAGCGGCGCCATTGATATAATGCCTGAGTTTTACGGGCAACGTTTTCCCGAACACTTCCTTCTCAGAAACATATTGCGGCGGCGTAAGCTGCAACACGGTGGTGTCGCCACTAAAGCCCAGGTTAAACACCGCTTTGCGATTTTCTTTTTCAAGTTGAAGCAGATCCTGCTGCGTTACGCTGGTATTCCATAGAAATGCATTTTTCAGCGAAGCAAACGAAGCGAGATCGCCGAGTTTGCCGGCTATAACCGGGCTGCCGGCAAGCGAAATTGATTTAAGCGCCGGGAGCGGTGCCAACGCAGATAATCCCGAACCTGTTACCTGCGTTTCATTGAGATTAAGCTTTCGCAATTCTTTAAATTGCGTGAGCTTGCTGAGCATATCATCTTTCACCGGCATTTTCGCTAAACTTATCTCCACGATATTATCTTTCAACGGTAACAGCTCATCAATAGACGCATCAGAAAAACCCGCACTATTGAAAAAATGCACACGTAATGCAGGTGAGCCTTCCGCAAGCGGAACGATGATTCTATTTGGATTGCTCAGCTGCTGAACGTCCGACTCATCGGCCTCCTTAAACGTATATATTTCCTCCGATCCTGAACCAAACGTTTTTCTCGCAATCATGTAAAGCGTATCGCTGGTCGACAGATCAATTATTTTCTTTTCAAAATCTGCTCCCTGTCTTATCCAGCCTTCAATTACAGTAATTTCGTCGGCAGTTAGCTGCGGTTTATTTGCAGGAGGCATATGCTTCTTATTCTCAACCGGCAGATGAACGCGCTTCATCATCAATCCCAGGTCTGTTTTACTCGTATCCCATGGTTTCCCTCCCCTGCCACCTTTCAGCAACAGCGCCTTTGTCTCCATAATCAGTTGTCCTTTCGCCTTGTTTGTATTGTGGCACGACATACACTTATCTTCCAGTATCGGTTGAACAAGATCAGCAAACACCAGCGCCTCATCAAAAGGCGGTAATTTTCTCGCAGAATCCTCATTGGTTACCGGCATCAGCACATAGTTTTCTCCATGTGTGAGCGTTGCGCCGTAGTGTCCGGCGATAACGAGAAGCACGCTTGTCATTACGGCCGCTCCACGAAGCAACGCAATGTTGGCGATCAACCATACCCTGAATATGCACACCAGGAACAATATGATTGGCAATGCTACTCCCGTCCATTTGTGCCAGGCCATCACTTCATTCGCATATTCACCGCCGTTAGACAAAAAGAAACCCATCAGCGCCGTGACAACAGCCGTAAGTGAAACAATCAGTAAAAGATAGTGAAGCAGCGAATCAAATACCGGTTGCCGAAGTTTGGAGGCAGGAACAACTAAAATGAAAAGGGTAACAAATACCAACAGTGCAATCGGGAAGTGAAGTAACAAAGGATGCATGCGACCAAACACCTGTAGCCACGACGGCACAACAATCCTGTCTTCAACCAATAAAAAAAATACCAGCAGGCAGTTTAACGGAACAAGCGCACTAAATAGAATCCTCCTAATCATTTTACGCAATGATGTTTTTAACCACGTTACCGTGAACATCGGTGAGCCGGTAACGGCGCCCGAGATGTTTATAGGTAAGCTTTTCATGATCCAGGCCCATTAAATGAAGCGTTGTCGCCTGGAAGTCGTGCACATGCACAGGATCTTTGGCAACGTTATAACCAAATTCATCTGTTTCCCCGTAAACGATGCCGGGTTTTACGCCTCCCCCGGCCATCCATATAGTAAAACTTCGCGGATGGTGGTCGCGCCCGTAATTCTCTTTCGTCAACGCACCCTGGCAATAGTTGGTGCGACCAAATTCTCCACCCCAAATCACCAGGGTTTCGTCTAACAGGCCGCGTTGTTTCAGATCCGTTACTAACGCTGCCGATGCCTGGTCCGTGTCTTTACACTGGCTCACCAGTTCCTGCGGAAGATTGTTATGCCCATCCCATCCCTGGTGATACAATTGCACAAAGCGAACACCATTTTCTGAAAGCTTTCGCGCGAGCAGGCAGTTTGCGGCATAAGTTCCCGGAACAAGGCAATCCGGCCCGTATAATTTTACGATTGACTCCGGTTCTTTCGACAGGTCGGTTACTTCCGGTATTTCAGTCTGCATCCGGTATGCCATCTCATATTGCTGGATTTTGGTTTTTATTTCAGGATCGCCAAAATCCTGGTAGTTCTCTTCGTTTAATTTTTCCAAACGGTCAAGCATTCTCCTGCGGTCACTTTTATCAATACCCTTCGGGTTATTCAGGTATAGAACGGGATTGTCGCCGCTGCTGAATTGAACGCCCTGGTGTACCGAGTCGAGAAATCCATTTGTCCATAATTTTGAATATACACCCTGGCCGTTACCGATCCCTCTTGAAAGCAATACGCAGAATGCGGGTAGATTTTTGTTTTCACTTCCCAATCCATAGCTGAGCCAGGCGCCCATGCTTGGACGGTTTCCTACCTGCGCGCCCGTTTGGAAAAAAGTGAGAGCAGGGTCGTGATTGATCGCTTCTGTGTACATACTTTTTATGATGCAGAGTTCATCAACAATACCTGCAGTGTATGGCAACACTTCGCTGATCCACGCGCCGGCCTGTCCGTATTGTTTGAAGTTGAACATCGTTCCTGCGAGCGGAAATTTTTTCTGATCTGCCGTCATCCCGGTGAGGCGCTGACCCATGCGTACCGATGCGGGAAGATCTTCACCAAACATCTTCTGCAGTGTGGGCTTGTAATCGAAGAGATCGAGCTGCGAGGGCGCTCCATTCTGAAACAGGTAAATGATGCTTTTAGCCTTCGGCGCAAAGTGTGGAAGACCGGCAAGAATTGCATCTTCATCTTTTCCGCTAAACAGATCGGGAATCAGTAGCGAACCCAATGCAACGCTGCCGATACCAAGGCTCAATCCCGACAGGAACTTGCGGCGGTTGATCTGCATGCGATATTCATTAATTTCTTTTTGCATGGTTTACGATTTGGTGATGGCCTCTTCCATATTGTAAATGGTATTGATCGTTTTCATCAGGGCGGCGGTTGTAGCTTTATCCGCGTTAACTGTTCGTGGATATTCGCCCTGCTGAAGAATTTCTTCCGGATCGAGCTTTTTATTTTGGAAAAGCTGCAATTGTTCATCGTAATAATCTTTGAGAATATTCATTTCGTTTGCGGATGGCTGGCGGCAAATTATCCGGTGAAATGCTGTACGAATATTTTTATCAGCATCTTTTTCGTTCGACATCAGCCGTTCACTGAACACGCGCGACGCTTCCATCACCAGGGGGTCGTTCATCATTACGAGGGCCTGTAGCGGTGTGTTTGTTTTTGATCGTTTTACCTCGCATTGGTCGCGGTTGCTTGCGTCGAAAATGATCATGGCTGGTGGGGGTACTGTAAGTTTTATGAAATTGTACATGCCACGGCGGTATAATTTTTCGCCATGATCCTGCCTGTATGTTGCAAGCACTCCTCTTCCTGATGTAGAGCCCTCCCACAGCCCGCCCGGCTGGTACGGTTTTACGCTCGGTCCCCCGATTTCATTGTTTAGTAATCCGCTTGTCGAGAGCACCATGTCGCGCACGAATTCGGCGGAAATACGTTGACGCGGACCTCTTGATAACCAAGCATTTTCAGGGTCCATCTTAAGTTTTTCCTGAGTTGCGCGCGTCGATTGACGATAGGTCGAACTCAAAACGATTGAACGAATGAGCCGCTTGATGTTCCAGCCGTTTTCCATGAAATCAACCGCTAGCCAGTCGAGCAATTGCGGATGTGATGGAAGTTCACCCTGCATACCCATGTCTCCGCTTGTTTTAACGATGCCCCGGCCAAATATGTCCTGCCAAATGTGGTTGACGAATACACGTGCCGTGAGTGGATTTTTGCGATCGGTTGTCCATTTTGCAAGACCGATCCTGTTCCGCGGATAAGCGTTGGTGTCGTAAGGCATGATGGACGACAATGCGGAAGGTTTTACCTGCAGCGTGGGACGATCATATACACCACGTTCAAGCACATACGTTTTGCGAAGTGTGTCGTTTTCTTCCATTACCGAAACGATGAGCCGACTCGTGTCTTTATGATTGATAAACGACAGCATTTTGCTGATGTCGTTTTGAGTAATCGGCATGAAGGGAGTTTTTGCAGGGATTGAGGTAGAAACGTCGCCTTCGAAGCCGGCTTCTTTGCTGTTATTGAAAAACGCGAAGAGCTGGTAGTAATCTTTTTGAGAGAAGGGATCATATTTATGATCGTGGCACTGGGCACATTCTATCGTCACGCCCATGATGCCTTTTCCGAAGGTTTTAACTTTATCGAGGTTATACTCGATACGATACTCTTCAGGCACAACGCCTCCTTCTTCCGTGTATTTATGGTTTCTTAAAAACGCAGTCGCGAGCTTTTGTTCCTTGGTGGCATCGGGCAAAAGATCGCCTGCGAGCTGCCACGTGAGAAACCGGTCGTAGGGCATGTTTCGGTTGAACGCGTTTATTACCCAATCGCGCCAGGGCCATTGTGTGCGGATGTTATCGTCCTGGTAGCCGTACGAATCGGAATAGCGTGCGAGGTCGAGCCATGCGAGGGCCATCTTTTCGCCATAAGTTTTGGAAGAAAGTAACTCATCAACTATTTTCTCATAGGCGTTGGTCGAATTGTCGGCCATAAACTTTTGCATCAGGCTTTCGGAAGGGGGAAGTCCCGTGAGATCGAGCGAAAGGCGTTTGAGCAATCTTTCTTTATCAGCTTCTTCGTTTGGGGTAAGACCTTTTTGTTCGATGTTTTCCAGAATAAAATAGTCGAGCTCCTGCCGCGGCCATTCTTTTTGTTTTACTACTGGTAATGGAGAACGTTGTGGGGGTTGAAATGCCCAGTGTTTTTCGTAGGGTGCGCCTTGCGCGATCCATTTTTTGATAGTAGCAATTTCCTGCGCGTTGAGGATACCGAGATGCGAAACCGGCGGCGGCATTTGGTAATCGGGATCTTCAGAGCTTATTCGGCGGTATAGCTCCGAGGAATCCGGTTGTCCCTTAACAATGATATAGAGGCTGTCGTTTTCCTGCAGGTGTCCATATGCCGAATTGGGATCGTCGAGACGGAGGTTAGCCTCACGCTTGTTGGCATCAGGCCCGTGGCAGGCAAAGCATTTATCAGAAAGTATAGGGCGTACGTGGAAGTTGTAGCTGACGGTTTCGGGGAGGGTTGGTTCTTTCTCGTTTCGGGAGTGGCAGCTGTATATAATTGCTGTCAGAAGCAGTATGATGGCAGTTTTGGTTGGCATGTCGTTAGTCAGGGCCTTTCCAGTGAAAAGTTACCACTTTAAATTAAGGAGATGACCAACATGAACTATATGGTACGTGCCTGACCGGTAACATAGTTCATCCTGGCAGCGCGCGTCTTTACAATGTGTGAGCTATGGTGTAACATTTACCTTTGCACGATTAATTCAATTGGCCTATGTTCGACGCGATAAAAACTTACTATACCCGTCTTGTCCCTCAACTTTCGCAACCCGAATGGGAGGCTCTGGAAAAATGCCTTAGTATACGGCAGTTTAGAAAAGGAGATTTTCTCGTAAAAGCCGGGCAGGTATGCAAATATGTGTCGTTCATCAACTCGGGCCTGGCGAGATTATATTATTCTATCGACGGAAAGGACGTTTCGACAGGCTTCGCGCAACAGGGCGACTATACTTCTGAATATGAAAGTTTTCTCACCCGAAAACCGGCAGCGCAGAACATCGAGGCGCTTACTGAGGTCGAAGCGATAGACCTTGGTTACGACGACATGCAACGATTATATAAAACATACCCGGCGTACCAGGAATTCGGTAGAAAAATTTCCGAATTTTTGTTCATCATGTTAAACCAGCGCAACACTGCGCTCCTCGCACTAACGCCTGAAGAAAGATATACGAACATGATTGAAACGAACGCTAACCTCCTGCAACTGGTTCCCCAATACATGCTTGCTTCTTATATTGGAGTTACTCCTGAACACCTTAGCCGCGTTAGAAGAAAGCTTAGCGCCGGTTCTTAGATAACAGAGTATCCGAAAAATCACAATAAAATAATTCTGCGGCAGTTGTACTTTTTAATAGCAATTTTTATTCACATACTCCGTTCCGTGCAACCCACATTGTTGTTCATTCTTAACAAATATCAACGAAATCCTGGTCCCACCTGCTGACATTTGTCCTTCAAACAAACGTATATGTCAGCCGACCGCATCTTTTCTATTTGCAATATGATCGCTATAATGGGATGGATTGTCCTTGTATTCTTTCCTATGTGGAAGTCGAGGGACCGGTACGTTACCGGCACCATCGCAATTCTGTTTTCTATTATATATACTTCGATCATGGCCCGCAGCTTTGAGCCCGGAATTTTTGAAAGTTTTGGAACCCTTACTGGTGTAGCCGACCTGTTCCAGAATAAATTCCTGCTCGTTGCAGGCTGGGTTCATTACCTCGCATTCGACCTGTTTGTGGGTTCATGGATTGTGCGTAATGCGCGGCAGCACAACATTAACCACTGGCTCACCGTACCGGCGTTACTGCTCACATTTATGCTTGGTCCCGTTGGCTATCTCGTTTATTTCATCATGCGATGGATAAAAACGAAAACTTTTATTGCGCAAGACATTTAAAATTATTTGCTATGAAACACTCTCAAATAGAAAAAAACTTGTCATCACCTGCTGTGGAACAAACTCAAAAAGAAAAAAGTTTCCCCTTCCTGACCGGTTTTATTCATGAATTAAATAAAAGGAATCCCACACTTTTCTGGTACGGCATATTAAACCTTTTCGCCGCTCTCATTTGCATCATCCTCATACAAACCACAACAATAGAAGTAAACAACATAAACGCTTTCATCAAGCCCCTGAAATTCTTTATATCAATTGCGATATTCTGTTTTACAGTGGGCTGGATATTTCATTACCTGCAATTACCACGAAAAGTAAGAGCATACAACATCATGGCAGTGATCGTTTTTACCTTCGAGAGTTTCGTCATCACCTGGCAGGCCGCTAATGGAAGGTTATCTCACTTCAACACCACTACTCCACTCTACGGTGTCCTGTTTAGCCTGATGGGTATCGCTATCGTGGTGCTGACCTTGTGGACGGGCTACTTCGGCGTATTATTTTTCAGGAGGAAAGAATGGAACATTCCAATGCCTTATGTGTGGGGCATTCGTCTCGGGATATTATTCTTTGTTGTGTTTGCACTGGAAGGCGGCGTAATGGCCCGCATGTTACAACACACAGTGGGTGGCGACGATGGAGGAAAAGGATTGCCTTTAGTAAATTGGAACCGCGAGCACGGTGATTTGCGCATCGCTCACTTTTTGGGCATGCACACCTTGCAGATATTCCCGTTGTTCGGATATTTCATTGCTAAATCCAGCAGGGCCGTGAAAATATTTGCTGCTGTGTATGCAGGGCTGGTGAGCGCTGTCCTCATCCAGGCGCTGATGGGATTGCCGTTATTATAGCAAGTTTATCTAAAAGGAATATGAAACCCTTCTTTCTTCACTTCAAGCGAATACAACTTCTTACCTGTCGTAATAAAAAGCGTTTTATTCAATTTACCTCTACCAAAACAGAGATTGGTTGCTGATTTGTTTGGTATGTCAACGTCTACGATCTTCCTTCCATCAGGTGAAAATATTCCTATCTTTTCTCCCAAAGCCAGATAAATATTTCCTTCAATATCAACCTTCATTCCATCTGCACCTCGATTGCCTAAATCAATAAATATGCCTTTGAATTGAACATTTCCGTCGGGAAGTAAAGTGTAGTGAAGTATCGCTCCGCTCGTTTCTGAAATTGGTCCTTTAAAGCTTTCCGGTAAAAAACCTGCGCCCCCAACATCAAAATTCGCAACATAGAGTGTTTTGTTGTCTGGCGAAATAGCAATACCATTTGGTTGCGATGCATTGGCAATTATTAAATTTACCGTTCCGTTTGTATCGATCCGATAAACGCCATTTACCGGTTGGTCAACCGGTTCTTTGCCAAAGTATCGTGGATCGGTGAAGTAAATTCTTCCCTTATTATCGATTACTAAATCGTTCGGTGCGTTGAATGGTCTATTGTTAAAGAGCCCGGCAAGGATTACGCTTTTACCGCTTTTCATATCGGTCTTTACTATTCTACGTCCACCAAAATCTGCCCCTTCGCATGCTATCAAATTTCCATCAGTGTCGAATGCAAGGCCGTTCGCCATACCACTTGGAGAACGGAAGACCTTTGCTTCCCCGGTCTGCGGATTGAACTTCCAGATTATTCCCGCCTTCATTCCCTCAAATTCAGTAAACGCAAGGTCGGTAAAATACAACGTTCCATCAGGCGCCATTGTTGGGCCTTCTAAAAGTGTTCCTTCTCCACCGGCAAAAACTTCTTTAATTTTCGAGTTGGAATCAACAATGTCAGTACCGGCAGTTTTAGGTTGCGAGAATCCACGGTAGGAAATAAAGCAAATGGCTAATGCAAGGCAGATAAATTTCATTTGGGGGTCAATTGAGTTGAAAATTTACTTTATAAAGGAATATAATGAAACTATCTGACGATAAATTTTAACTTCGTGTCCTTTCTGTTTTCCCAAATTATCGAGTACCTGCCAGTAAGTTCCGGGTGCGTATCCGAAAGATATTGGAAGCTGGAAGGATGTATCCCGACCTTAACTCTTCATCATGTTCCATCCTTTATTCTGTCAACAATAGGTACAGTCATAAGACTATTCTACAATCATTCACAAAGGAATATTCCCGTGCTTCCTTCTCGGAAGTTTAACCACTTTATTCTCCAGCATAGCAAATGCCCTGATCAGTTTTATACGTGTCTCTTTCGGCTCAATTACTTCATCAATAAAACCTCTTTCAGCAGCGAGATAAGGAGTCGCGAATTTTTCGGCATACTCTGCTTCTCTTTCAGCAAGCTTTTGTACCGGGTCGGCTGCTTCTGCAATTTCTTTTTTGAAAATAATTTCACTGGCGCCCTTCGCTCCCATCACAGCGATTTCCGCTGTGGGCCATGCGAAATTCATGTCAGCGCCAATGTGTTTTGAATTCATCACATCGTAAGCGCCGCCGTATGCTTTTCTCGTAATAACGGTGACGCGCGGAACGGTTGCTTCGCTTAATGCATACAGTAATTTTGCGCCGTTGGTGATAATACCGTTCCATTCCTGGTCGGTACCCGGCAAAAAGCCCGGCACATCCACCAATACCAATAAAGGAATATTGAAACAATCACAAAAACGGGTGAACCTCGCCGCTTTTTTCGAACTGTTGATATCGAGAACTCCAGCGAGGCTCATCGGTTGATTGGCCACGATGCCAATGCTTCGCCCCGCGAGTCGCGCATAGCCAACCACGATGTTTGTTGCATACTCCTTATGAATCTCAAGAAACGAGTCATCGTCGCAAATAGTTTCTATAACGAGCCTCATATCATAAGGCTGGTTGTTACTTTCAGGAAGAATATCTTCCAGCGACTCGCGTGTTTCATCTCCAGGAGTATAAGGAACTTTAGGTGTAGTGTCCTCGCAGTTTTGCGGCAGGTAGCTTAAAAGTTTTTTTATCTGCGCGATGCACTCCACGTCGTTTGCAGCCGTGAGATGTGTAACGCCTGACTTATAAGAATGCGCAGAGGCACCACCGAGTTCCTCTGAACTTACTTCTTCATTGGTAACGGTTTTTACCACGTTCGGGCCCGTAACGAACATATAACTGGTATGCTCAACCATCAGCGTGAAATCGGTCATGGCAGGTGAATACACTGCACCTCCTGCACAGGGACCCATAATAGCAGATAGCTGTGGAATAACGCCCGACGATAACACATTCCTGTAAAAGATATCCGCATAGCCGCCTAATGATCTTACTCCTTCCTGGATTCTCGCGCCTCCTGAATCGTTCAGGCCGATCATCGGCGCACCGGTCTTCATCGCAAGGTCCATCACCTTGCATATTTTCTCAGCATGCGTTTCTGAAAGCGCGCCGCCGAACACAGTGAAGTCCTGCGCAAACACATAGGCAAGTCGCCCGTTGATTGTTCCGTAACCGGTGATAACACCATCGCCATAATACTGTTGCTTCTCCATCCCAAAATCTTTGGTGCGATGCAGCACGAGCGCGCCAATCTCTTCAAACGATCCGGGATCCATAAGAAGTGTAATGCGTTCCCGCGCGGTCAACTTTCCTTTTTTATGCTGCGCAGCATTCCTGGCCGCACCGCCGCCCTGCCTGCCTTCATCGATCTTCCTGCGTAGTATTTCTGACTTACTTTTTTTCATGGATCTTATAATTATTTTTCAAACAGCCGGTTTTTCCAGTTAGTAGAAACCGGTTCAACAGGTTTTATTTTCTTATGTTGGTCAAAAAAGTATTTGAGCGCCACGATGGATGCCAGTTCGGCATTTGCTCTTTTCTTTTCTGTGAGCTTTTCTGCTGAATAATATTTTTTGACGAAGTGCGTATCGAACTTACCGGATACAAAAGCTTCGTGTTCAAAAACAAATTTGCCAAAGGGTAGCGTGGTGGCGATGCCCTCAATTTTATACTCTTTAATGGTCTCTTTCATTTTTTGAATGGCTTCATTCCTGTCTTTTCCGTGTGTTACGAGTTTAGCGATCATCGGGTCGTAGTACACCGGGATGTCCATACCTTCTGTATATCCATCGTCTATCCTTATTCCTTCGCCACCGGGTTTTATATATTTTGACAGTGTTCCGATAGAAGGTAAAAAATCATTGAGCGGATCCTCGGCATATACGCGTAATTCAAGTGCATAACCGTTGATAACGATGTCATCCTGGGTAAAACTTAACTTCTCTCCTCTTGCAATTTTTATTTGTTCCTCTACCAGGTCGATTCCTGTTATCATTTCAGTAACGGGATGCTCAACCTGCAGTCGCGTATTCATTTCGAGGAAATAAAAGTTTAGTTTTTCATCCACCAGGAACTCTACGGTGCCTGTGCTGGTATAATTGCACGACTTAGCGACCATCACGGCTGCCTCGCCCATTTTTTTGCGAAGTTCAGGAGTGAGAATGGACGAAGGAGATTCTTCTACTACTTTCTGGTGGCGGCGTTGGATGCTGCACTCGCGTTCGAACAAATGAACGGTGTTGCCGTGTTTATCGGCTAAGATTTGTATTTCTATGTGCCGCGGAGAGTCTACGTATTTTTCAATAAACACCGAGCCATCGCCGAAAGACGATTTTGCTTCGCTGATGGCCCTTTCCATCTGTTCCTGCAGTTCACTTTCATTATTTACTACTCTCATACCTTTGCCTCCACCGCCTGCGGATGCTTTTATTAAGATGGGATAGCCTATTTTGGCGGCGACTTCTTTCGCGAGGGTATCTTCAAGCAGTAACCGGCCATCCTGGCTGTCATCCCGAACCGAGCTTCGCGAAGCGGAGCGAGCGTGAGGGATCTGCGGAGAAATAGCCCGATCCAGGCCCGGTACCATTGGCACATTATATTTTTTCACAGCATCTTTTGCGGCGAGTTTTGAACCCATAATCCGCATGGCTTCTGGACTGGGTCCAATAAAATTGATGCCGGCCTCTTCCACTTTCTTCGCAAACTCTGCATTTTCGCTAAGAAAGCCGTATCCGGGGTGAATGCCGTCTACTTTTAGATTTTTCGCAAGCTCAATGATTTTATCGCCATTTAGATAAGATTGGGAAGAAGGCGCGGGCCCGATGCATACAGCCTCATCGGCATATAACACATGCGGCGCATTGCGGTCAACTTCAGAAAACACAGCAACGGATTTGATACCCATTTTCCGGATGGTTCTCATGATTCTCAGGGCAATCTCTCCACGGTTAGCGACTAGTATTTTTTGCATAGTTCTTTTACTCTTTCTGATTTTGTTCCTGATTTTGTTTCTGCTACAGTTTTACACGCAATTCACTATTCACGCCTCACGCCTCACGCTTCACGCCTCTCACTCCAGTTCCACCAGCACTTGCCCTTTCTCTACGGCTTGTCCCGCTGATACGGATACATTCTTAATTGTCGCATCCGTGTGGATAATAATGCTGTTCTCCATCTTCATCGCTTCGAGAATAAGTAGTTTATCGCCTTCCTTTACTTGTTGTCCATCGGCCACGGAGATTTCCAGGACCAAACCCGGCATTGGCGCTTTGATTTCTTTTACCTGTTTAAGTGTTGATTTACCGAAGCCCATTTGTTCGAGGGTTTGGTCGAGTTCGTCTTTTATCTCGATATCGAACGTTTCGCCTTCTACTTCAACTTTGAGCCTTTTACCATTGTCTTCGATAATTTTAGCGTTGATACTACGGTTGTCTCTTAGAACATTGAAAGATCGCTCAGACAACGTAATTATATCCGCCTTATCAATTTCTTCTTTTGTAACAGAAAATGAGAATCCGTTTGTTTTTACAATGTACGTTTTACCGTTGTCGGGCATGTATTAGGTTTGTACTCTAAATTAGGGATTTGGACCATCACTCACCCAGTGTTCTCCTCCGCCGCTGCCAAGCGCTCGCGCTTCCTTCTTGATATTCGTAATTGATGCTGCAACCGCTTGAAGGCGGCTCCGGAGAACAACTGTCTGGTTATATATTATCTCTAACCGAGCCGATCAGGAGCACGTCGTTTTGCCTTTACGGTCATCCCGAACCGAGCCCATTCGGGCCTTCGCCCTCACGGTAAATTTCGCGGGCGAGTGTGAGGGATCTGCTTAATGCAATTCGATACGGATACACTACGGAGAAGAATAAGTAAAAACGCTTACTAATTAAACTTGACTTTGCAGTTCATTTGCTTTATTCTTATTTTACCTATCCTAAAACCTTCTTATGAAGAATCTTGTCTTCTCGCTTTTTGTTATTTTGATATTTGCGGCCTGTAAAAAATCGTCAGACAACCCCACTCCACCCGCAGGCAATTATATCAAGATCGATAGTGATACTCGGGAACTTGGCGACGTTCCAGGCACAGATGTTTCCTATGTTGAAGCCGACTACCCCGATGGGCCTTTACTGGCTGTTGGCATAACTAAAAAGGTCGCCAATATCGATGGCTCCAAGAATGAATATCTTATTATGAGTATTGCTCTCTTTGAAGGTGGTGTGTCCAATACCGAATATAAAATTGAGAACGTAGCTAACCATTCGCCATCCTCGTCGTCAATTACTATTACACTGCATGGCAATGAAATCAATGCTGGGATGACCGGAAAGGCTGGAAAACTATACGTCACCAGGGATGAAAGCAACAAAATCAAATCGTTTAAATTTGAAAACATTCAAATGGACGGAACTTATGAGGCAACGGTAAGCTGTAACGTTGTTGTAAAATAACGTTTCATGCATTCGGCATAGTCAATGTTTCAAATACATTCTCCGAAAATATTTTCCGCCATTGCGACTCGTGTTGCTCCAGTCCAGAACCGCATTGGTTGCGTTCAGCAAAACGACTCTACCTGTGTCATGCACTAGCAGGTTAGTGATCACTAATTTGTCGCCCGGATGTAGGGAATAAGTGGACTGGTAACTGGAATTGTTGGCGCGTAATTCAACAGTTCCGTCGCTTTTGAAGTCGACGAAATCGCCGGGTACTCCTGTGTAAACTCCGGGTGTGGGAGAATACGCGGTGCCGCCTTCCACGAAATAATAATCGCCGATATTGAAATGAGAATTATGAGAGAGAAATGGAGTGTACTTCTCATAATTATTATTTTTTCGATCTCTCCTCAGCATATTTCTTTAATCCTTTTGTCATTTTTATGTTATTCTCTGGCTTTTTACAATAGTCAATGACCATTTCGAGCGCATTATCCCTGACCAATTGTTTGTCTTTTGCATTGGCAGGATTTTCAATACCATACTTAGCCATGGCCGCCATGTAAAGACCAATCATTTCGTTGTTGCCCTTTGAAATTTTGGCAGCTGTTTCATCTACTTCGAAACTATAGTCTGGTGTGCCGGTCATCCACCTTAGAATAAATGCGAATGCCATTTTCCGGTCAAGATCATCTTCCTTTACAGGTGTTGAGAGTATATAATTAGCTGCAGTTAAAACGGTAACTTCCGCAGGCTTATAATCTGATGCCTGTTTTAGTGAAACTTCTTCGAAGTTGGGGAGGGTTTGAGAATACGTGAATTGAAAACAAATAAGAGCTGCGATCAGGGAAACTATTTTCATAATCTAAGGTTAAGGTGATAATTACCGTCTAAACTAATAAAAGATTCGCAGGTGCGCAAGTTGGTTGCTGGCGATGACGATAGGCAGACCTGAGATCAAGGTATAAAATCTTTTTACTTACCCCACCCCGGCAATGAAACGCTGGTTTGGTAGTTGGAATAATTATACAGTTTGTTTCGAACAGGCTTGTAAAGTTGCCCGGATTGAGAATTGTTTTCCTGGGTATAAATCCATATCGAATTCGGATCCCAAACTACAATTTCATCGCGACCGTCGCCAGTAATATCTAGTACTGCATTACACATGTCCGGGTGACCGTCATCAGGAAATCCCAATACTTTCCTACCCCAACCATCATATATACCCCCTTCATCAACATTCGCACTGTGAACAAAAAACTCTTCCGATTTTCCGGTCCAGTTTAATGGCAATAACATGCTTCCATACTGATTGGGTTCGAAATCGTGATAAATGTTTCCATGCGCATCATAAAAATGAATGATACCCTGGTTTCCCCAAAAATTAATCGAGATAGTTTCGAGTCCGGGCAAGTCATCCCTGAAATTCGCAACCACAGGATTCTGCGCATGACCTATACGGTGATGTTTTAATATGCCTCCTTTCAGATTCGTAAACAACATCCCTTCATCACTTGCAGCACAGAGTGTAATAGGTTCTGCATCTTCAAGGAATTTAACCACCGCAACGCCATCGGCATGCTCATCCAATATACTATCATGACTCCAGATTGTGGTTCCATCATTATCCAGCAGCGAATAACCGATCAGCAGTTCATCTTTTCCATCATTATCTGTATCATATGCGAAAGGATAGTGACCAGTGTTCAACTTTTTGTACCAAAGAATATTTAATTGGTCATCTAATGCCCAAACCCGGTTATACCTGTCTTTGATAATGATATCGCGGTCGTACCCTGTTCCGCGTAGGTCACAGAAGTATAAGCAATCACCCAAAATTCTATTTTGTGTAGTAGCACCTGGCTGATCCGTAATTGCAGGTGTAGATTTTTTGTATTTAATCTTCCCGGTTGAGCCATCTGCAACAATAATTTCCCTGTTCATACAATACACTACCTCGGTCTTTCCATCATTATCCAGGTCATGAACCTGGAACGCAACATCGCTTGTCAGGAAGGTTTTCCATGGATCAGGCGTTCCTGCCTGCCAAAGTATTTTACCATCAAGCGTCATGGCAGTAAGGCAACTTAATTCACTATTAGCGTCCTGGGGACCATGATTCACTACCTGCCCAATCAAAACATCCAATTCTCCATCATTATTTAAATCGCCAAAACGCAGGTTTCTGCCCGTGCCAAATTCGGGAGTATTTATTTTCTTCCACACTTTCAGGCCCGGTATTGAGTCGCGTATTTCTTTCAACTCACGGGCATACGCCTCCCTGGACGTTTTGATTCTTTCTATTTCGGCAGGAGATGTTTTCACATCAACAAGATGATACTTTGTGGGCACATCTGCTGTCAAACCGATTTTGCCATTGGTGTATGTACTGTCGTCTGCGGTTATTGTTACATCTTTAATATTGCAGGATATGTTGGAACCACGTGCATCGACGGTGAGAGTCAGCAATTCATTTTCATTCCATTTCAAACGCGCACTTGCTAATAGTTTTTCATAAGCCCTATGAAATGTGGTTTCATGTTTAACCATTTTCAGGATCAATGAATCTCCTTTAACGCCTGCGAAGTAATAGCAGCGATCGTTGCGGTAACGAACCACGATACCGCTTTGTAAACTTTTTGATTGAGGAGTAAATTGCGCTGTTGTAATGTAGTCCTGCCAATCCAGTTCGCCGGCAACAACCATTGGATGCGTATGATTGTCGGGGTCATTTGTGAATGTCTGCACCATTTGACGGTCATTGCCTTCCTGCCGGATGTGCCATGCACGTTTAAAATCAGATTGCCAGTTAAATGTTGAAACCGCCCATTGCGATCGCGGGGCCGCTTCATGTATGTAATGATATTCAGTATGGGCGCCAACGTCAACTGAATACGGTCCACGCGCGATTGAACTAAAATCATCGGATAAAAGTACTTCTGAAAATTTTGAAGGGGCGCCGCAACCGGTTAGAATAGCAGCCAGGAGAACAAAAACAATTACTTTCATTTAAAGTATCTATTTGAGATGAACAGGAGCAATGTTTTACAAAATGCCTCCTGTGCTGATCCCTCGCTTCGCTCGGGATGACCGTTGATCATTTAGGCTTGTTCCAATCCCACACAATATCATTATTATTCCGGATAGCATTTTGGGGAAATGGATGGCTTTCATCGAAAGTATAAAGGTCTCCAGGTTTCTCTATCACGATGCCTTCTTCATTAAGCGATCCATCCGCATTTACGGCTTTTGAAAGATCGAGACCGAGATGTTTCGCCAGGAATGGATATACAGCGGCGCGCTTGTTATAATCGTAACCGTGTTCATCATTTGGAAGATGTGCATTTTCCACCATTTCTTGTTTGCCAAATAACCCATAAATGTATTTCATGAACGGATATTCAACTTCAGGCGTGCTTTCAGTGGCATCTGTTCCGACAGAAACCAACATCAGCGGTTTGGGTGCCATGCAAGCAGTAATCTCAACATTGTTAGTTTGGAAGCCGGTATTTTTATTTTGATGGATGGGCATACCCAGTTCGCAGATGCATCCGCCAAAATGACGATTTGAAACCATTACTACAGGAACGGAAACATAAATGCGGGGATCCACTGCGGCAAGAAGAAAAGTTTGTGTGCCTCCGCCTGAGGCGCCTGTACATGCAATTCGCTGCGAATCGGCACCCATCGACACCAGCAAATCAACCGCGCGGATACTGTTCCAGGTTTGAAGTTTCATCGTTTCGGGATGTTCATGTTTCCAGCCGAAATCTGTGAGCTGTCCGTAGCCGACCATGTCATAGGAGAATACCATCGCTCCCATTCTCGCGATGGCGGCGCACCGTTTTTGAACATCCGGCCGGTAGCGTCCGTAATCTTCTTTATTTGGCCAATGTCCGTGTGGACTTAACACTCCCGGGAGTGATCCTTTTGCATTAGTTGGAGTATATAAGCTTCCTGTTACATAAACGCCGGGGAGGGATTCGAACGCCAGGTTGGTAACCTCGTAGCCATCGAAAATTCGTTTTTTCCCGATGATGGGGTTAAGCGGGCACTTTTGAGGGAGTGGGTTTAAATTTGAGCCATTGAGAATTTGAGTACGAATTTCTTCAGCTCTTTTTTGCCAGGCTTCGGGGGTAGTTATGGTGCGTTGGATATTAGCAAGAAATTCGTTGCCCTGTGCTTCCGACCATTGGTACTCCTGCCCGGATTTGGACATCTCAGGTTCAGTAATGGTTTTTGTTTGGGGATTAGGATTAGCGCATGAGAGGATCAGGGCGCTTATTATGATAGTCAGACCAATGTGTTTAATGGATAATTTCATTTTTTACAAGCATTCACCAGGTTTGAGCTACAAATTATATGGAAGTTATCAAAATTGTATAATGTCTATTTTAACTGTTAAAAGTTCAGACAGATTTATCGGTAAATTGAGGCTGTAAATGAGGTTTGAAAAGATCATACCGTCGGAAAAACTTCGGCCATATATTCGGCAAATTGTGATTTCAGAGAACACTGATGAGCAAACGTATAAGATTTTTCCCTCCCCCGGTCTTGTTGTTGGATTTCAATATAAAGGAAGACTGTCTATTCTGAATGGATCAGCAGAAAACAAGCTATCCCCTTCAGGCATCACAGGCATATCGGATACCTTTAAAATTTTTAAAAACACAGCTGGCATCGGTACCATCCTCGTGTTCTTCACCGAGATCGGGCTTGCACAATTCTCTTCCTGTCCTGCCCAAGAACTTTTTAATCAAAGCATTTCGCTGGAGAATATCTTTGACAAGCGAAAGGT
>JAEUVS010000066.1 GCA_016786745.1 Chitinophagaceae bacterium
GCCGTAGTTTCTGCACATCCGCTTGCCAGCAAGATTGGTGTTGATGTAATGAAAAAAGGCGGCAACGCATTCGATGCGGCGATCGCTACTCAATTTGCATTGGCAGTTGTTTACCCGGGTGCCGGCAACATAGGTGGAGGAGGATTTATGGTGGCGCGCACCCATTCCGGACAACTCCTTTCACTGGATTATCGGGAAGCGGCTCCGGCAACGGCACAAAAAGACATGTACCTCGATTCGTCGGGGAATATTATCGAAGGAAAAAGCACGAGAGGTCCTGGGAGCTCGGGTGTTCCCGGAAGTGTGGCTGGTATTTTTGAAACATTAAAATACGCCAGGCTCAATATCGCCGATCTCATCAATCCCGCTATCGACCTTGCTGAAAATGGTTTTGCGATAACAGGAGGAGAAGCGTCGTCGCTCAATAGTTTGAAAAATCAATTTGCTCAATACAATACCGCTACCACGGCATTTCAGAAAGCAGACCCATGGAAATCAGGAGATACATTGATACAGAAAGATCTTGCGTCTACATTGAAACGCATTCGTGATGAGGGCGCCAAAGGCTTTTATGAAGGTGTAACCGCGCAATTGATGGTGGAGGAAATGAAAAACGGCGGAGGTTATATCAGTGAAGAAGATTTAAAATCGTACCAGGCAAAATGGCGCGAGCCGCATTCATTTAACTACAGGGATTTTACGGTTGTTTCGATGGGCCTGCCGAGCAGCGGCGGAATTTTGCTTCACCAGATGCTGGGAATGCTCGAAAAACGTCCGATTGCAACTTATGGATGCCTTTCACCCAATGCTGTACAATTGATGGTTGAAGTAGAAAGGCGCGCTTATGCTGACCGCGCGGAATATCCCGGCGACCCCGATTTTATCAAAGTACCGGTCCCTGAACTAACAAGCGAAAAATACCTCGATGAAAGAATGAAAAATTATGCGCCAGGTATTGCCGGAAAAAGTGTCGATATCCAAGCCGGCCATATTGCAAAGGAAAGCGAAGAAACGACGCACATTTCGATTATCGATAACGAAGGGAATGCGGTTGCAGTTACAACTACGCTTAATGATTCCTACGGAAGTAAAACGGTTGTTGCAGGCGCCGGTTTCCTGTTGAATAACGAAATGGACGATTTCAGCGTAAAGCCGGGTGCCCCCAATTTATATGGTGCAATTGGAGGCGAAGCAAATGCCATCGCTCCGCACAAACGCATGCTTAGTTCAATGTCGCCTACCATTTTGCTTCAAGATGGTAAGCCCGTGTTAGTTGTGGGAACGCCCGGTGGAACTACAATTCCAACATCCGTGTTTCAAACAATCGTAAATATCTTCGACTTCAACCTGAAAACCTCCGATGCGGTCAACTATCCGAAGTTTCATCATCAATGGTTGCCTGACAAAATTTATGTCGAACAGAATTTTCCTGACTCTACGAGGTTGTCGCTTGAAAAAATGGGATATGAAGTTGATACACGCGGTGCTATTGGACGAACAGAAGTGATAAGGATACTTCCAAATGGTGAATTAGAGGCGGTTGCCGATGGTAGGGGAGATGACAGCGCAGAAGGATATTAATTTCTTCTTTTCTTAAAAATCAAATTGTCGAGGCTCCATTTTTTTCCGCCGTCGAAAAAGAAGATAAAGGCGAGAAGTACGAACATGAATGGATGCTGGTCTTCCATGTAAAACCGGCCCTGGCCAACCATGAACGTGATAAATGCCATTGTTCCCGCCATAAGAACGGCGCCTGCCCTGGTAAATAAACCGAGAAACAGCAATATGCCCGATAGTAATTCTGCCGTCTTTCCGAAATAAGACATCACAACCGGGCTGCCAATATTTATTTTGGGCATCATGTCGGGATAACGGCTCATTATTTCCGCGTCGAAGATTTCTTTTCCATGAATTATCATAAAACATCCCACTATGATTCGTACAATGGCAATGGCGGTGTCAGTTGATCGTTGCAACATTTTTGGATCAGTGGTTGGTTAAATATTTTTAGTGACGTTTTTCATTTTATCAATTCCTGTACTTAAAACCGAAGATGCTTTTTGCTTATAATACTCTTTATTAAATACTTCCAGCGAAATCACCAGCGGCCTCGAATCACTCTTCAACGCTTTAAGCACATCCCGAATCGGGCTCACGCCATCGCCCGGATAAGTCCTGTCCGCATCAGTAATGGTGGCACGCGGAAAATTGGCCGGATAATCATTTACATGAAGTACTTCAACCGCATATGGGTTTACCAATTTTAAGCTCTCGATAGACGAACCTCCTTTGTAAAGATGATAATTGTCGAGCAACACTCTTGCGCTGGGATGACCGCTCTCTATTGCAACAAACATCACTTCACCCAGTTTATTCAGGTTGGCCGAAAAGCCCCACAGCTCAAGATGCGGAACCACGCCGGTTTTATCGCCGAGCTCAAGTATAATACGATATCGTTCGGCAGCCTTTCTCAAATCGAGGCCGGGCTTATCAGTTTCGCCCGCCGGTGGGGCGGCTGTTCTTTTACACCCGATTTCCGCTAACAGGTCCATTTCTTTTTTCAGCTGCTCTATGGCTTTCTTTCGCTGGGTATCATCATTCGATATCCATGTCGCAAATCCAATCGCCCCTTCAACCGCGAGGTCCAGGTCGTTAAGGCGTTTGCGCAGGTCAGCTAACTTACCACCTTTGTCGAGGTAGGCCTGGAGCGTATCCATCCAGATCTCAACACCGTCGTATCCTGCTGCGGAAGCGGCTTCCAGCTCGCCAACAAGACCGAGGTTATGTTCCCGGATAGTGGCCGTATTGAGGCAGTAAATGAAGTTCTTGTCTTTTGCCGGCGCAGACATTGCACCTAAAAAATCAGGCAGTAGGGTTAAGGAGGCGGATGCTCCAAAAAGTTTAAATAATTTTCTCCTGTCAATCGTCCTGGCGCTCATGAGTAGTTAAGTTGTGACTGTGAATATAAAACATACTTAAAAACCGCCGGTTAAATTGAGCATGAATATTGAACAGTAAGAAACTATTAATAAAAGCGACTATGCCAAATATCGAAATGTCTATACCACATTCCCTCGGACAGCAGGAAGCGCTCGACCGCATCCAGAAATTACTCGGAAATGTGCAGGACCGTTTTTCGGGACAATTAAAAGATGTGCAGCAGAACTGGAATGGAAACGAAGGCTCTTTTTCGTTTTCTGTGATGAATATGCCTGTTTCAGGAAAACTTACGGTGAATAATGGTGATGTGGCTTTGGATGGAAAATTGCCGCTTGCCGCGTCGCTGTTCCAGGGTAAGATCAAGGAAGTAATTATGGAAGAAGCTAAAAAGGTTTTATCGTGAAATCTTAGTTGATGGCCAGGTTTGCCGCCGGCTTAGCCTTTGCAGGCTCGTCATTACCTGGAGTTAAGCGGTTCCAGGCCCTGAGGTAGGGGTCAACACCATAGTATTTGCCCAGCTTCAAAACTTCCTTCAGGGGAGACATTTTTTCTATTTTAATATCTTCTTTGTTTTCCTTCAATTGCCTCACATAGCGGGGAGCGCTGCTTAAAACGTATGCAAGGAGCAGTAATACAGCAAGATATGAAAAATCAATTGAGGCAGTTTTAGTATTGTGTCGCATGATCCCTGTACCTTTTGTGATACAAATCTAAGTCAAAAACTAGTACTATGTATCACAAGGTAGCTGTAAATGTAAAGAAATATGCAATTATTTGATCTGGGTCAAGCATTCTGCTATATCATGGGTACATTTTTTGGCAATTCGTACAAAAAAATGTTCTCCTTTTCGTCTTCCCGCAATACTTCTTTAGGAATGGCAAGTCACACCGTTTGCATGTTTTCTTCGTATGCGCCAGCCAGTGTTTTCGCAGCGTATATTCTTTCTTCCATTTTAAAAAATCGAAAGAATAGTTTCTTGCTTCATTAATTAATTCCGTAAGTTTTCTCGATGGCACATTTCCCAGGAGTGTCTCCGGGTGCAACCTTATACGGTATAATACTTCATTCTTAATTATATTTCCAACACCCGAAAATACCTGCTGATCAAGTAACGCATCGCACACCATTGTGCCGGGCATTTTCTTTAATTTTTTCCTGGCCTTTGCAGCGCTCCAGTTATCGCTCATCACATCGGCTTCCCAGTCGTACAATTCATCAATATCTTCTTCTATAAGTTTCACCGCGCAGGTGTAAAAGAAAAGGTTGCCCTTTTTAAAACCGAGATGAAGACGCAGGCTTTTGCCGGGTTTTGTCTGCTCGCCGATGCTATATGAGCCGAACATCAGGAAGTGAATTCTGATCGTCACATCTTTCAGGCTGATCAGCAAGTGCTTGCCCCAGGTGCGGATCGCAACGATTTTGCGGCCCGGCAACCTGTCCATATCAATGCGCGCATTGCCACGTGCGGCAATTATTGTTTTTCCACTGTAACAGGAGATGAGTTCTTTCAGTATGACGAGTGATGGTCCTTCAGGCACGCGTTTTTAAACTCTCTATAAAAAAACTGTTCCCTCGTTTAATCAACGCCTTCCACGATAATCATCTTTGTATCTGCAGAAGCATGTCGTATCTTTTTTGCCCTTTCGTAGTTATCACTGTGCCACCATTCCTCGGCGCGTTCAACAGAAGGAAACTCTGCCACAACAATACGCTGCGGCTTCCAGTCGCCCTCCATGGAAACGGTTTTTCCGCCGCGAATCATAAACTTCCCGCCATATTCGGCGATTGAAGCAGGGGTGAGCTTTTTGTATTCTTCATATAGTTCAGGATCGTGTATGCTGATTTCCACGATTACGTAAGCACGCATGATGTTCAATTTTTTTCGTCACCTAAATGTAACAAAACAAGGAGTAAATTTAATGATGGTAAAGCGACTAATACTTATTCTATGTTTTTCTCCCATATATATGTACGCACAAAAGACAGATGCAAAACTGTTGGGAAAGCTTCAGTCGCTCATCGAACCGTTTCACGGAAATGTGGGCCTCTATGTAAAGAACCTGCACAATGGAAAAACGGTAGCAATCAACGCCGACAGCATTTATCCAACTGCAAGTATGATCAAGGTGCCGATACTTGTCGGCATAATGGATAAGATCGCGAAAGACGAGCTTAAGTTTCACCAGGAGATTGTGTATAACGATTCACTTTTGTATCCGGGTGTGGACATACTCGGAAGTTTCAAAAACGGCGAAAAGATCGAACTCAGCAAAATGATCATGCTTATGTTAACGATGAGCGATAATACCGCGAGTCGCTATTTGCAAATGTTTGCCGGGGGAACGAGGATAAACGCCATACTTGATAGTCTTGGTTTCAAGGTCACGCGTGTGAATTCAAGAACTGAGGGACGCGAAGAGGCGAGAGAGAAATATGGATGGGGACAAACAACGCCGAGGGAAATGGCAACGCTTCTTGAAATGATTTACAACGGGCAAGTTATTTCAGCTGCCGCAAGTGCGCGGATGATACGGTTGATCAACAGGAATTATTGGGATGCAGTGGCTGCGTCGCAGTTGCCGCCTTACGCTACGGTGTTCAGCAAACACGGTTCGCTTGATGCGTACAGGAGTGAAGTGGTTTTAGTACATGGGGTGCAGTCGGAATATGTGTTTTGTATTATTACGAATAATAATGAGGATACGTCGTGGACTTTTGATAATGAGGCGTGGAGATTGATAAGGAGTGTGTCGGGTACGTTGTGGAATTATTTTGAGCCGGCGCATCAATGGAGTTTGCCCGACGGCTCAGAAAAGTTTTATTAAGCGTGAATCGTCAATCGTGAATCAGAACTCATATTCATCCGGCGGCATACTCAACGTCCAATATCTTACAATCGACATCAGCGTCTCCTTCCACTCTGAGTGCCTGGTGGGCTTTTTAAATATGCCCTGGAACGGCGCACCGCTTCCATTCGACGAAACGCGCAAAGTGGTAGAGGTAGTGAAGAAAATATAAGGAATGGTTTTACTGTCTATTCCGGGGTCGGCCAGGATCTGGTCTCTCAGCCTGAACCCGTTCGTCACCGGCATGTTAATATCAGAAATAATGAGAAACGGATCTACGCCGGGTTTGCGTAAAAAAGCAAGCAGCGACTCCGCACTTTTGAAGAGATGTATTTCGTTTGGTAAATTAAATTCCGCGAAAATTTCAATCAGCAGGTGAAGGTCATCCTGGTCGTCGTCAATCAATACAATTGGGCCTTTCTTGTTCATGCCATCCTGCTTTGTACAAAAATTCTTGCCAAATAAGATACAACAATTTTAAATTATTACGCTCTCGTACCTATAAACTTGTTATTTTAGAATATACAACAGCGCATTTCAAACGTTTGCGTCACCATAAACAAAACGAACAGTATGCCAAAGAGAAGAGAATTCATCAAGCACAGTTTGCTCGGAACCGCGGGTATGGCCATCGGAGGAATGACCCTCGATGCTAAATCTTACAGATCTATAGTAGGAGCAAATGAGCGGGTAAATGTGGCCGTTATCGGGATACGCGGCCAGGGTACCGCTCATATTCACAACTGGTGCGACATTAAACAGTCACACAACGTACGCCTTAAAACACTCTGCGACACCGACGAACAGTATTTTGCGGAAAAGTCGAAAATTGTCGTGGACAAAACCGGCGAAACGCCCTCTACAGAATGGGATCTCAGGAAAGTTTTTGATGATAAAGAAATTGATGCTGTTTCATTCGCTGTGCCTAACCACTGGCACGCTCTCGGAACAATATGGGCATGCCAGGCAGGTAAACACGTGTATGTTGAAAAGCCCGCCTCGCACAACATATTTGAAGGAAGGAAGATGATTGAAGCCGCCCGTAAATACAAACGCCGCGTGCAGGTAGGTTTCCAGAACCGCTCGATCTTAAGCGTAATGGAAGCGATAGACTTCCTTCATAAGGGAGGTATCGGTGAAGTGTATATGGCGCGCGGACTCTGCATTAAGCCCCGCGATTCATTTGGTATCACGAAAGACAGCGAACCACCAGCCACACTTCACTACGACCAGTGGCTCGGACCTGCCGCCAGGCGTCCATACAACGAGAAGAAAGGACACTACAACTGGCACTGGTTCTGGGAAACAGGAAACGGCGACACGGGAAACCAGGGTCCTCACCAGTTCGATATCGCGCGGTGGGGTTTGAATAAAAATGAACATCCCCAGTTTGTATATTCAAATGGTAACATCTACGATATCGATCCGAAAGAATGCGCACAGGAAACACCTAACACGCAAACATCTGTCCTGAAATACGCCGACGGAAAAATAATTGAGTTCGAAACAAGGGGCCGTTATTCAAATGCCGAAGCAGGACTCGGAATTTCGATAGGAAATATTTTTTATGGCAGTGGAGGATGGCTCGAGATTGACGGAGAAACATGGAGAGCATTCCGCCAGCGTGAAAAAGAACCGTTTGCAGGTTCCAAAAAAGAGGAAGACAGGCAGAAAGAGCTTACTTCGCACGTTGCATCGAATGGTGCACCGCACTGGATAAACTTTCTCGAAGCGATTCGCGCAGAAGATGATAAAAAACTTCATTGCGATATTCATGAAGGATATTTGTCGTCGTGCCTGCCGCATCTTTCTAATATTTCCTATCGCCTGGGCAGACAATTAAAATTCGACGGACAGAAAGAGAAGTTCGTGAACGACGCCGAGGCCGATGCATTAACAACAAGAAAATACCGCGCGCCTTTCGTGGTACCGGAAAAAGTTTAGTATGAGATATGAAATTATTCGTGGATTGTTTCTTCGCCGATCCCTCGCGGAGTTTACCCTGAGGCGCAAGCCGAATGGGCTCGGGATGACATTGCCATCATCGAAATGCACTACGTCATCCCGAACCGGGGCGAAGGCCCAAAGCATTCTGTCATCCCGAACCGGGGCGAAGCCCCGTGTGAGGGAACTGCGGACAATGATTTTACTTTCAATATCAACATCAATACTCTTGTCCTGTTCATCCTCCAAAGAAGCCGACAACGCCGATTCGGAAATCACAATAGAAAACCGCGCGGCAGAAAAACACGTCGACATACTGGTAGACGGAAAACTGTTCACATCCTACGTGTGGCCCGATTCGGTAATGAAGCCGGTTCTGTATCCTATCATCAATTCCAATGGAACAGAAGTAACGCGTGGATTTCCTTTGAAACCGCGCCCGGGAGAAAGAACAGACCATCCGCATCACGTGGGCATGTGGCTAAACTATGGCAACGTGAACGGCTACGACTTCTGGGGTAATTCGTTTGACATACCCGAAGACACGCGAAACAAAACCGGCGGCTGGATACGGCATGTGAGAATAGGAGAGAGCCAGGGAGGAAAAAACAACGCGAAGCTCGAAACATTTTCAAGCTGGCAGGATCCCACAGGCAAACAGTTGCTCGAAGAAAAAACAGAGTTCTATATTATTACACAGGGAAGCATACGAATCATCGACCGCGTTACCACCCTAACCGCAACAAACGGCGATGTTAGCTTCAAAGACACAAAAGAAGGCATGTTCGCCATCCGCGTTAACCGGGGTCTCGAATTGCCATCGAATGAAGAAGTAACATTAACCGACGCTGCGGGAAATCCTACAACGGTAAAAAAGTTGTCTAACGAGGGCGTAACCGGAAATTACGAAAGCAGTGAGGGCATCAGGGGAGATTCCGTTTGGGGAACCAAAGCCAAATGGATGGACCTTTATGGTTATATCGGCGATGAAAAGGTATCGCTCGTAATAGTCGATCACCCGAAAAATCCGGGATATCCAACCTACTGGCATGCCCGCGGCTACGGTTTATTTTCCGCCAACCCTTTCGGCGCGTTTGATTTTACAAAAGGAAAAGAAACGATGAACTTTTCCATCGCCAATGGTAAATCGGCAACAATTCGGTACCGTGTAATTGTAAGCGCTAACGAACATCTCACAAACGAACAAATTAACAACCTCGCAGATGATTTCTCCAAAAAATACTGATTTGAGCAACGTAACCATTTACGATTCCGCAAAGCAACTCGGCGAGGCCGCCGGTCGTGCCGCCGCTGAATTGATAAGAAACGCCATCCGGCAAAAAGGCCAGGCGAATATCATTCTAGCCACAGGAGCAAGTCAGTTTGAAACACTCAATACTCTTATCCAGGAGGATGTCGACTGGAGTAAAGTGGTGATGTTTCATCTCGATGAATACATTGGCATGCCCGAATCATCGCCGGCAAGTTTCAGAAAATATTTGAGGGAGAGATTCCTTGAAAAAGTTCCGAAGCTCAAGGCAGTATATCTTATCAATGGTGAAGTTGATCCCGCTGCTGAATCCGCGCGACTCAATGAAATTATCACAAAACATCCAATAGACGTAGCGCTGGTCGGAATAGGAGAGAACGGTCACCTCGCCTTCAACGATCCTCCTGCCGATTTTGATACGGAAGACCCGTATATCATCGTAAACCTCGACCACGACTGCCGTCTTCAGCAATTGAATGAGGGCTGGTTCAAGACAATTGATGATGTGCCGAAGCAGGCAATCAGTATGTCGATCCGGCAAATTTGTAAGTCGGAAAAAATAATCTGTTCCGTTCCTGATCAGCGAAAAGCGAAGGCCGTAAAAAATACACTCGAAGGTAAAGTGAACAACCTGGTGCCCGCAAGTATTCTTCAATTGCACGACGGTTGCACTTTCTACCTCGACCGGCTCTCATCATCGCTGCTGATGCGCCATAATTAGGCTTTCAGCCACCTGTCGAACCAGTCGAACGCTTCTTTTTGCATGTCTGCATCGAACTTATGCGGACCCGGGTAGAAACTTGCCTTATACCGGTCGGCGGCTCCTGCTTTTTCGAATACCTGCTGCAGAATTGTGTCGGCTTTTCTCATTTCATCAATGGTGTATAGCTGGTCGTCAATATCGTTGAGAACAAGTGTCGGCAGGGGAGCACGCAGCCCTAATATTTCAGGGAAATCAAGCTCGCGTGGTAATATGGGCACATACGTCATCCACGTATGGGTAAAGCATTTGTTTAAAGCAAAATCGTTCCAGGTCGACATGAAGCCTACCGATACCGCGCACCTGATACGCTCGTCGAGGCCGGCCATATAATCGGTACGTAGCCCTCCGCCCGAGAGGCCGCAGCAACCAATGCGCGCAGCGTCCACGTCGTTGCGAGCGCTTAATATGTCGAGCGCGGTTCTGTCTTCCGAAAAAAATACGCCTGGCCAGGTCATGCCTGTGCAGAAAAGTGATTTGGCCATGATGTGTTCATGATCGGATGCCCATTTATTGTACGCATCTATGTTAGCTTGTTCCTCCGGATTTTCATCGGTGAGATTTTCGCGGATCACATCGGGAACATCCTTAAGCAACACTCTTCTGCTGGCGAAAGTAAATGAGTCTGCAACGAGCACTACATATCCGCGTTTAGCCACTTCGTTTGCCCAGGCTTTATTGCTGTAATAATGTTCCTGGTGCAGCTTCATCATCGGGTGCTGGTCGTCGCTCGTTTTTGTGATTTTACGTGTGCCGAAATATTTGTTTCCCCCATGATCATGGAAAGCAAGTATAGCGGGTAACTTACCTGTGGTATTTGCGGGTTTCAGCAGTATGGCATCGGTGGGCGAGCCATATGGCAGTTGCCAGGAAAGTTCTTCGATATCAAGGTTGTCGTACGTGTATTTCTTTTTTACGGTAACCTGAGGTCTTTCATTGGAAGGCGGTATGCCCATTCTTTCCATCGTTATTTTTCGCGCCGCTTTCTGCCATTCTTTAACATTTTTCCATTTGCTGTTCCTGAATGAATAGGAGGGCAGTGTTTTTCCGTTGACGGCGGCGGCCCAGGGACCGTACGCGCCTATCATGCTTTTTTGCTGCTGGATGTTTAAGTTATTCAATGAAATATTGTTTTGTTCGTTGCCAATTGCGCCGAAAGCGTTCAGAAAATTTCCGCTGCCCGCAATACCGAGGCCGGTGAGTGTGCTTGTTTTGATAAAATTCCTTCGGTTGTTACTCATGTTTTGTGTATTCTATGATTTGACTTTCTCTTTCTGTACATTCAGCCTTGCTGCTTCCCTGATGTATTTAACCAGGATTTTGTCGGAAGGAAGATCGTGAACGCTGGTAATTTTTCCAAATGATCCCATCGCCGTTTTATCAGCAATTTCGAGCACTTTGTTCGGATCTTTCATAGCTGATGCCCGCCAGAACCCGAACGCGCAGTGTTTCGTGAAGGCGGCCATCCAGCAAAGTATGCCACCATCATACATAAAATAGGGCATGCTCCATTTCATCGTTTCTTCGGCATCCGGGCACACCGCATGAACAAGTTCCCGCAGGTAGTTTAATACCGGCTGTGCAAAAGGTGCGGAATTTGCAATGTAGTGGTCTATACGTTTGTCCCTTTTACCCATGGCCGTTTTTGTATGTTTAAATTAAGGGATTTATGGCAACGCTAACTAAAAAACGTGCGGCGACAAAAGCGCAACGGAAAAAGGGGAAAGATTTTTCAAAATCATACAACCAGTATAAATTTTTTGAAGGAAAGCAGTATACAGGAATGCAGGTGGGTAGAAGCCATAGCTGGTACTACGACAGGGGAGAATGGAAAGAAACGAAGATAACGCCCGATCTGTGGGAAATAAGATACTCAGTTATCAAAAGGCGAAAGGGAAAAGCGCCCGAAGGCTCCGGTGTGCCTGTTGGCACCGGTTATCATTGGTTCATTGTGGCGCACCAGGATGTACACAAGTTGAACGCTAATGATTACACAACGGTGCTCACCGGTCTTAAATACAAGCTTGCTCATAAGCGCGCAACAAAAAATACGTGGAGCGCCACGCCGAAAACGCAGCGTAAGCACCTGGCGGAGTTTCTTAAGCAGATGATTAAACAGCTGTCCCTGGAACCTGTTCCGATAGAATTGGAGTTCAAGGGCAATGTATATGCCGGGGAGGCGTTACCGTTGCCGGAAGCATGCCACGATGGTAAGTGCGACCAGCTCGAGGTTACCCTCAACAGCGATCACGTGGGTAATATCTACCTTACCGATAAAGGGTGGAAGATGAAAAATATCAGGGATCAGAAGTTGGTTGACAGGATCGGGGAGGTTATCGAGGAGTGGTATAAGTAGGCGGATGCTTCACCGGCATCAATTTATTATTCAGCCAAATTTTCGTGGTCACTAATTTCCTAACTTACCTTATTCCCCCTAAACTAAAACCGATCTAAAAATGAGAAAATTATTCTTTCTCGTGCTTGCCTGTGCGCTGATCGCCACAGCAACACGCGCCCAATCTCTTCCCTATAACGCTAATTACTCTTCCAACTTCAAAATCGGCACCCACGACCTTTCCTCCATGGTGCTGAAACTGTACAAGGAGTACGAAGCAAACGATTTCAAAAACGAAAGCTGGTTCGCAGACACCGTTATGGTGATTCTTCCGAATGGACAGGTTTTGCAGGGAAAAGAAACAGTGTTGAACACATTTAAGGAAGCCAGGAGAAGTGACGGCGACACAAAATTTGAGTTCGACGCAATTTTACCAGCTATCAGTGTAGACAGAAAGGAGAATTGGGTTTGTCTCTGGGGAAATTCCACAACCGGCCAGGGTAAGAGCGAGTTCCAGGCTATATGGAGGATTAATAAAGACAGGAAAGTAGACTTTATCAAGCTTTTCACTGCGCAGGCGACCCAGCAATAACATTACTGAATAGAAATATAAAACCCTTCCGGTACGTGGAAGGGTTTTGCGGTGCGGATTCACCGTTTACCACTTGTTACGCTTGTAATTCCTGCCTCTGTCGGCATAGTCCATCTTTTTGTAGAAGTTTGCCCTGCATACGTTGAGCTCATGGCGCCTTTGTTTTTCGAGCTCATTTATTTTTCGTGCTTTCACACGGGCCCGCATTAAAGGCATGTTTTTTACGGAATGAATCTTCGCATCGTATTCATGATTGATGCGTGCAATCTGCCTTCTGAATTCCTCTTTTTGTCTCTCATCGAATCTGTCGTGTTTATTATAGCGCTCAATACGTGAGTTGTTGTCGCGATGATTTCTTTGTGCAGATACGGATAAAGAGGTTGCTGCGATCAATAGTACGAGAAATACCTGTTTCATATAGGTTCCATTTAAAAGGTTATGAATATTAGAGCGCAGCGGCACGGGAAGGTTTAGAACAGGATTGTTAAGGTTTTGTCAAGTCGTGTGACAGCATCCCGTCAATTTCTTTTGGAGTTAGGTCATGAAATACCTTCAACAACTCAGGCAGAAAGGAGGCGAAGGTGGGGTATTTATCGCGGTGTGATTCGTATTCGGAAAGCTTTTTTTCGAGTAGGGGAATCAAAACAAACCTCTCGGTTTCGATATATATTCTTCTTAAACGGTTCGCTTCAGCAGTATCATTGAGCGAGAGCGCAATTCTTATTTCGCCTGTACGCACTAAATGCTCGATAATACACGTGCGCCAGTTGCCGATATACACCGGCTCAAGTATACTTTGCCATTTCGGAGTAAACAACACAGTATCTTTTATCCAGGTCCCCTCTGATTTAAATACATAAGGGTTAACAAAAGAGTGACCAAATTCATGAACCGTGAGCAATCGCGTGACAGCAGGATTGTCAAATCCGAATTCTTTAAGTTTAGTAAACTGCATTCCCGAAAGAACCATTTTGCTGCTGCTGAAAAACATTCCCGCTAACCTGCCTTTGGATGTATGTATCACAGGTCCGAAGGCCCTGTAATTATCCTCTCCGTAGGTTACCGGCATCATCGGCATTATATACATCGCATAGCCCTCAAAATTTTCACCATAATACCCTTCCATCGACTTCAGCCATTCAACGTTAATATCCTTTCTCACTTCCCGCATGGCGCCTTCATAATAAAAGTTGTTACGCTTCAGAAAGTCTTTAACCCGGGCCTGTCGGAAAAACGACCAAAGACTATCTGCGAGCTCTTTAAGGTTATGCGTTGTTTGCGGATGATCGGCCGGCCGATAGATGACGCTGTCAGCAAACTTTATATTCACTGGCCGGGCAGGAAACGCTGGCTGCGCAATGAGATACTGCAGCACTTCGGCATTGTCGTGATAGGTGTCCCGGAAATATTGAAGAAGATTTGCGATCCGTTTAACCAACGACGTATGCAGGTACGGCCTGAACCGTTCATAAGCCTCGTACACCAGCGGCTGATGGCGATATAACGAATCTTTCGCAGTAAACACATAATTATTGATGTATTGCACCGACAGCCTTTCCGCTATAAAATAGGTCTCGATATTGGGGTGCCACGACAGCGAGATGCCAGGCGCAAGCTTCAGCGTTTTTTGAGATTGCCCGTTCGAAGCAAACCCAATTGCCAGCAATAAAAAGTAAACATATCGCATAACCGGCCAAAATTTCCTGGATTAGACGAACGGTTCAGGCAAAAGTTACTGTTAAAATCATATATTATTGTAGTGCGAGCATGTTACCCCTCAAACCATATCTATGCCTTTTATTGCTCCTGTTGGCAATGGCGATTCCTTCTAAGAGCCAGGTCCGGACAATCGATAGTTTACAATCGGTACTCGATAAAACCACAAAAGACTCCACGCGGTGTGAAATCTTATACATGATTGCATCGGCTTACGAAAAAGTAGACTATACTATAGCACGTAAAATTTTCGACAGCCTGCTGATACTGTCAGAAAAAATTAACTACACAGTATTACAGGGACACGTATGTAACGAAATAGGTGGCCTGGGATTCGATCACGGCGATTATCCTCTCGCGCTGAAATATTACAACAGGGCCGCGATGCTGTACAATGCTGCTGAAGGCGCGGATAAGATGTACGGCCTCGCATCAGTGTATAATAATATTGGTGGAATTCTTTCACTGCTCAACGACCTGGAAACAGCCTTACGCTATTACCTTAAATCGCTCGCTGAATATGAAAAGTTGAAAGATACCACACGGATGGTGACTATCTATTTTAATATCGGTTTTGTATACAGCGATATGGGTGAGTGGAACAAAAGTTATGAGCACATGCATAACTCGGCGCGGCTTATACACGGATCAATCAACAATGAATCTAACACAAAATCTATATGCAGGCTTGCTACTATTTGTTTCAGAACGGGCCGCTTAAACGAAGGAGTGAAGTATCTCAGGATATCCGATTCGCTTATCAACTTAACGAAAGATGATCTTACCAATATCTACTATCATCATGCTTATGGAGAGTACTATCGCCACCTGAAGAACTACAGGAAGGCAATTCAAAGTCACCTGCAAGCCTATGATTATGCTAACCGCTGGCACGACCCGTATTATGTGGCGGATGAATCGGCAGAATTGGGAGTTGACTACCTCGCCATAAAAAACTACGACAGCGCTGAGATTTATTTTAATAAATCGCTGAACGTTGCGTTCGAATACAACTACCGGCCGAAAATTCTTGTGGCTCTTGGCAGCCTGAGCGGCCTCGAGCGCGATAAAGGAAATTTCACGAGGGCTTACGAATATAAAGAAAGGCAGGCCAGCTTTGCAGACAGCCTGGTAAAGGTTCAGAACCATTACCGGATATTGCTGATGGATGAAGAATTTGAGGCTGAAAAAAGGCATAACGAGATCATACAGCTTCAAAAAGATAAACAGATACAGGCCTTATCGCTAAAGCAGCAATATACTCTCAATTATTTTTTAGCAGCGTTGGTTGCCGCGTTGCTACTTATTGTTTTTTTAGGATTTCGGAATTTCAGGCACCGTCAAAAACTTACACGGCAGCAGGGTGAGTTGCAACAACAACGAATACGTGAACTGGAAAAAGACAGGCAGCTGCTTACTGTCGATGCAATGCTTAAGGGACAGGAAGAGGAGCGGAGCCGCCTGGCAAAGGATCTTCACGACGGACTTGGTGGATTATTATCAGGAGTAAAATATTCGCTGACGAATGTAAAAGATAACCTGGTCGTTACACCGGAGAACAAAGCTGTTTTTGATCGCTCGCTCGATATGCTCGATATTTCGATAACGGAGTTACGCAGGGTGGCACACAACATGATGCCTGAAATGCTCGTAAAATTCGGCCTGGATGAAGCATTGAAGGAATACTGCAATGCAAACGCGACGTCGCGCGTTGCTGTAAAATACCAGTCGCTGGGAATGGAGCAACGCCCCGACCAGACAACAGAAATAATTGTATACAGAATTGTGCAGGAGTTGCTCACGAATATTCTGAAGCATTCAGGTGCGTCGGAAACATTCGTGCAGTTAATTCGCGACGACAAACGCCTCAGTATAATTGTTGAAGATAACGGAAAGGGTTTCGATGTGGCCTCGCTTGAAACGAGCAAGGGCGCCGGGTGGACGAATATCCGTTCGCGGGTTGAATATTTAAAGGGACAACTCGATATCCATTCGCAGCCGGGAAAGGGAACGTTGGTGAATATTGAAATAAATATGTGAGATTTCTGAAAATAAGCAGCTTTATAGCCTTCCCCTCACAAGCTGAATTAAATCAAGTGAACTTCTTGTAAACGACTCCAATGAGCTGAAATCGCCTTCCTCAATAGTTTTTTTATTAATCAACGTGCTGCCCGCACCAACTGCGCAAACACCACTTTTGAACCATGCACTTAAATTTTCTTGCTCCAGCTTCACACCTCCGGTTGGAATAAATAAAAGATTTGGAAAAAGTTCTTTTATTGCCGACACGAAACCCGGACCAAGCGAGCTTCCCGGAAATAATTTCACGAGCTCCGCTCCATTATCTTCGGCCCTCATAATTTCAGTTGGCGTCATACATCCCGGCGACCATAAAATATCATTGTCCTTCGCCACCCGCGACACCTTCTTACTCCATCCCGGAGATATCAAAAAATCCGCACCTGCATGTATAAAATCCTCCGCGTGTTTCTCTGTTTTTATAGTTCCCGCGCCCAACAGCATACCAGGAAGTTCGTTGTCGCAGATCTTTCTCAGGTGTTTAAAATTGGTCAACGCCTCACCGCCGCGGTTGGTATATTCAATTACCCTGCTTCCCGCGCGATACAACGCACGTAAAATATTTGCAGAAATTTCTTTATCGGTGTGAAAATAAAGCGGGAGAAGACCCTGTTCCGTTATTGCCGATATAGGATTAGAAGCGCTCATCATTAATTTTTTATTCTTGCTTTTATCTGTTTTGGTGTAGAAGTGGTAGCGTCACCCATTACGTACATTTTGTCAACCGCCGCAGCTGTGGCGAATTCCAGCATGTCTTTTTCGCTGAGGCTGTTCAGGTTCCCATATATCAACCCTCCCATGAAACAGTCACCGCTTCCTACCTTGTCAACAATATCCGCTACATCGTGTTCGCCCGAAACAGTTAAGCCGTTTTTAGTAAACAGTGTTGAATAGTATCTCAGTTTGCTGCCCTCATCAAAACGGAATGTATTCGCTACCTGCTTACACTGCGGAAATTTTTTCATTACTTCTTCAGAACTTTTCTGCGACTGGCGTATGCAAATATCTTTTTCAGCTTTGAAGTCGCTATCGAGTTTTATTCCAAGCATTTTTTCTATTGCCCAAATGTTACCCATTACCAGGTCGCAGTATTTGACGAGGGCGGGCATCACTTCGTGAGGTTCTTTGTTCCACTTCCACAACTTTGCCCTGTAGTTGAGGTCAACGGATATAAATATGTTTTTCTTTCGTGCGGCTTGCAGTGCTTCTTCGCAAACTGCTGCGAGGTTTTCGCTGATCGCTGGGCTGATAGCGCTGAAATGGAACCAGGAAATGTCTTTTAATATGTCATCCCAGTCTACCTGGCCGCGTTGTAACAAAGCGGTAGAAGAATTGGCGCGGTCGTAGATTACGCCGGCGTTTTTCAGGTCGGTGCCCTGGGCGAGATAGTAGATGCCGATCCGGTCCCCCGAAGTGATCATCCGGCTCGTATCAATTCCGTGTGATTGTAATTTTTCGAGTATTGCCCCTGAGAGATAGTTGGAAGGAGCTGCCGAGCAATAAGCCACCGGAATGTTCCACCTTGCTAATGCGTGCGCCACGTTTAGTTCGGCTCCGCCGAGGTATACGGGCATTGCGTTTTTATCTATCCATTCTCCGTTTGCGTCAGGTGAGAGCCGCAATAAAATATCGCCGAAGCTTAAAACTTTTTTCATCATCAAAAAATCTGCGGCTTCAAATATACTACAACATCACCCACCAAATATACCTTACCGCATCTTTCCCCCAATCCTTCAACGAAGCCTGCAACGTCGCATTAAGCTTCGTTCTGTCAGTTTTCGTCCCTTTCGTGGTCATCGAAAAATCTTTATCTGAAGGTTTAACCAGTTGCACCTTTGTAGCAAACCACGTTGTATGCAACCGCGGTATCGCCAATCCAAGAATCATTCCCGGTAGACCCTCGAACGATTCAGGTCCACCGCTCACAGGAATTTCATCTGTATAAAAAGCAACCACGTAAACCGAATCGCAAATCCGGCCGACAGCTTTACGGCATTCGAGCCCGGCGATGGTCCTCTTCTCGTCAGATATTTTCCACTCAACATTATTCAGCGAATCACTAACAAGAAATTTCGTTTCAAAAACGCTCTTGTAACTCGTACGTGTATGATTATTGAAACTCGTAAAAACAGTATTCTCTTTCGCCGGACCCATCAACCACGGCATTGGAATCGAAGGCAATTCGCCCGCAATCTTATACATTGTCTGGTTTTCCCGGAACTGCAACGTGAACAAGCTCGAATGAAACGGCGGCATCGTCTTTACAAGATTTTTGAACCAGTCCGAGCGTTCATCATCCTCTGAAACCTGCCGGTGCAGGTTTATTCTTCTCTCATATTCAATCGTGCCCTCGTAAATAAATTTCTGTTGCGCTTTCAATAGCATCGGCGCTATAACCATCAAAACATAAATAAGGCATTTCATTTTCACGGCGATTTACTAAGATTAAATTGTAGCGAAAGCATCCAGTATCTCCGAAGGTTCTGATAACTATTCTGCGTGATCACATTGCTGTTTGTCGTCCTGTTGAAACCAATATTCTGATCCAGGATATCAAAAACCGACAATCGTAATTCAAGTTTTTCTTTCTCGAAGAATTTTTTACTGATATATGCGTCCCACTTCGTAGCATTGAGATTGCCCGCAAATACATCGGTTTTTTGCCGGAAGTTGGCCGTTAAGTCGGTAGAGAACTCAAATTTATGAGGAAGCTTTGTCCAGAAACGCACTTCATTCTCGCTCGTAAAATATTTCGTAACCACATCTGCCCTGAGTGTTGATTTCGCAAACGTGTATCCAATATTTGGCCGCACCATGAAATTCAGTTTCTCGGTCCACCTGCTAATGTAAATATTGAAACCGTAGTTAGTAGAGTAATTGATGTTCTGCAATCCATTCAACGTGTTACTGTTTTTTGCATAGCTCACAGAGGGGCCAAAATCGAGATTTATATTTAGCTTCTTCATCTTCCATCCGTAGGATCCATTAAAATTCAAAAAATAGTTACCGTCGACGTTTATAGATTGATAGGTTGTTTTTCCCCCGGCGTCAGTTGTAATCGCCTGGCTGATCGCATTATCCTGGAACGTAGCATTTGTAGAAAGAAAAATGCCCCTGTTGCTGAGGATTTTGAAGTCGTAGAAGAAAAGGTTTAACGTATGGGTAAATTCCTGGCGCAGATCCGGGTTACCAATACGAATATTCAAAGGATCCGTATTTTCCCTCACCGGTTGAAGCTGTTCAAGAGTAGGAGGATTATTGCGGCCATTGTAATTAAAATTCAGTGCACGCTGCTGAGTCGGCGACCACCGTATCATCATCTTCGGAAAGTAATTGACGAACGAGTAACGCTGCGCCGTGTCGGCAAGTAAATCACTCTGCTGGTACATGGAATAGTTTATTCCCGATCCGATGGTGGCAGTAAATTTTTTCTTATTGTATTTAAAGTCTACGCCACCCGATTGAATGTTATATTTAAACTTGAAATCATTACTCAACGAGCTGTCTCGTTTGTCGTAAACATTCCCGGTTTTATTGAGCGTTGTTCTGAATGACTCCGTTTTTCTATAAGTATACCCATAGTTAACAGACATAAATATGCTTTTTGACAACGGTTCCGTATAAACGACGCTTGATCGGACGCCGACAACATTTTGTCTGTAATTTTTTTTCTGATCTATCAGTTCCAATGAATCAACCTGCCCGTTCGCATCGAAATAATTTGTGTTTGAATTGAGAAAGCCATCGCTCGTTTGCTCCGATAACTGTTGATCGAAGCTTACGGATAACGTTCTACCCTTTGTTTTAAACTTTTTTCGCCACAGCGCATTGGCGGTAAAGCTATTTTTCGAAGCCTGCGTATTCGACGACCGTTCGTTACTGTTAACCCTTGCGCTATCCGCGTTCAGCGCTGCGCTTGTCATTTGAGAGGCGTTCTCGGCATCTATGCTATTACCGTTCACAGTTAGCTTCATGCTCGACAACGAATCGAATTTCAAATCGTAAATACCTTTTGCGAAATGACGTTGATAGCTGCTAAATGCCCGCCTTGACGAAGTGTTGAAGAATTGCGTATCTGGCAAAATGTACTGGCTGATGGTTTGCGAACTCGCCCGCTGATTATTCTTGTAAAACCGGTAATTGGTATTGAGCTTTTCTTTGTCGCCGTGCCATTTGTTTGAAAAATGCAAACCGGCGGTCCATGCTTTCGGAAGTCCCTGTTCAATATTTAATCCTTGCGTAACATCTTCCCGGTCCCCTGAGCTCCAGTTAAGTCCTCCGTTCTCTTCGTCGAACTCCGCGTTGTTGCCTTCACCGAACTGTTCGTTTTCGCGCCAGCCCAGGTCTTCCCGCCCGGTATTTGACATTATTCCGAATGCCGCGATTTTCTTCGAACCCTTAAAGGCATTGGTCATAATGTCGTTGTCGAATGTGCCGTTTGTTCCACCGCCGACTTTCGCGCGGACGAAGTAGCCTTTCTTCTTGTCTTCCTTTAGCGTAAGGTTTATTGTCTTAGACCGCTTTCCGTCGTCGATGCCGGTAAATTCAGCCTGGTCGCTCTTTTTGTCGAATAGCTGCACGTTTTCCACGGCATCGGCCTGCAGGTTTTTGATCACCACAGCCGGGTCGTCGGAAAAGAATTCTTCTCCGTCAACAAGCACTTTGTTTACTTTCTGACCGTGAGCGGTAATTTCTCCGCTCCTGTTTACCGTGATACCGGGTAATCGCTTGAGTAGTTCATCAACAGCTGCGCCGGGGCGAACCGCAAAACTGTCTGCTTTAAATTCGAGCGTGTCGCCCTTCATACGGATTGCTGCGATCTGTTGTTTTACGATCACCGCTTCAAGCAGCTCACTTTTCGGGGTCAGGGGAATTGAGCCGAGGCTTATTTCCTCAGTGGACGAGTCTTTGAGTAATTCCGCATAATCTGCGTACCCAGGGTAGGTGATAAGGATAATATTTTTTGAACTGGATAGCCCGGAAACAGAGAATGTGCCGTCTGCCTTTGTCCTGATGAATTTCAAAAGCACAGAATCGGTGGAACGGAGAACACTTACCACTGCGTTTTCGAGAGGTTTATTCTCGCTGGTGTCTAGTACGGTACCGGAAATTTTGAATTGTTGTGAAAAGGCAGACAGGCTTAAACAAAGAAATGTCAGGAGGGATAAGTAGCGTTTTGGCATCAGGCAAGGTTCGTCAGTGAATTTAGGCAGAATACCAACCGACCGCGGATTAAAATGTGTTTTTGCGATTTGTTTAACAGAATTGGCATTTTCGTAAATTACTGCTCCTTTCAATTATTTGTTATGAGAAAACTTCTTTGCTTAATGATAATTTCATTGTCATTTCAGGCAGCTTTTACACAAAACAACATTCCTTCAGCGGAAGTTCAGATAAAAACCGCGTTGCTCGCTGCTCCGGAGAACAAGCGCGACAGTGCAACGGTTTACGGTTTTAACGCCAACGGCGACATGGTAATACTGAAACAAGGCGCCAACGAGCTGATATGCGTGGCCGACGATCCGAAGCAACCTGAATTTTCCGTGGCGTGCTATCATAAAGACCTGCACGCTTTCATGCAACGCGGTCGTGAACTTCGTAAGCTGGGGAAGAGCCACCAGGAAGTTTTCGACATTCGTGAAAAGGAAGCGAAATCGGGTGAACTGATTCTGCCCAAGCAGCCTACCAGTTTGTACGTATTAACGGCTAAGGACGCCGACTATAATAAAACAACCGGCGAGGTAAAGAACACGTACCTGCGTTCAGTGGTGTATATTCCTTATGCAACCGCTGAAAGCACCGGCTTGCCTTTGAAGCCTGCGGCGCCTGGTATGCCATGGATTATGCATCCGGGAACGCATGGCGCACATATAATGATCAATCCCCCGGCAACAGCAAAAAATTAATTATGCCGGTAATTAAACTGAAGGATATCTCTACAAAGGCGCCAAAAGAATTTAACAAGGAAGAAACAAAGCAAAAGTTTGCGGGCATGCTCGAAGAGTTCAGCGAGCTGCAGAATTTACTTTTTGCATCTTCAACCTATTCCCTGCTAGTGGTTTTCCAGGGCATGGATGCCTCCGGGAAAGATGGCGCGATAAAAAATGTTTTCAGCTCTGTAAACCCCCAGGGCGTTACAGTCGTATCATTTAAAGTTCCTACCGAAGAAGAATTGGCACACGATTTTCTCTGGCGTGTACATGAACACTCGCCTGCCAAAGGAATGATACAGGTGTTTAACCGTTCACACTATGAAGATATACTTGTTACACGCGTTCATGGCTGGTGTAATGACGAAACGGCACGAAAACGGATGAAAGCCATTAACGATTTTGAGGAACTTTTGACAGAACACGGTAACACGCACATTGTTAAATTTTACTTACATGTTTCTGCCGAAGAACAACGGCAAAGGTTAGAGGAACGAATGCAGGACCCAGCGAAAATGTGGAAGTACAACGAGAAAGATTTTATAGAAGCGGCCAGGTACAGCGAATATCATAAGGTGTACGAAGACTGCTTCGAACACTGCGATAAAATACCATGGACCATTGTACCGTCGGACCAGAACTGGTACAAGGAGTACATTATGTTAAAAACGATTCTTGACGTATTGAAAAAATTAAACATGAAGTACCCTGGATTAAAAAAAACATAGCTTGGATACAGGTAACCGCACGCCGGCAACGTCACCGGCAACAATCAAAGTAATATTAGCTTTCGCAATCGTATATATAGTTTGGGGCTCCACTTACTATTTTATTAAAGAAGCGCTTGATGGCTTTCCACCTTTTATTTTAGGGGCCCTGCGATTTGTAGTCGCCGGATTGCTCATACTTATTTATGCCGCGATAAAAGGCGAGCATGTGTTCGACAAAAAACTGATTCCACGCGCCGCCATAAGTGGTATATTGATGTTGTTTGTTGGTAATGGCATGGTGATATGGGTGGAGCAGTTTCTGTCGAGTGCTATGGCGGCGATTATGGTGTCGTCGGCTGCTTTCTGGTTTGTGATTCTTGACAAACCAAAATGGAAAGCGAATTTTTCAAACACGAATATAATTTTGGGTCTCCTCTTCGGATTTTTCGGGGTGATTCTTCTATTCTGGGATAAATTATCAGGAGCCAGCCTGGGTCGCGATAGAGAGGCGTTGGGCATGTTGCTTTTAAGCTTTAGCGTGATAGCGTGGGCGGGAGGTTCATTGTATTCAAAATACTTTACCTCGGGATCGCCGATTGTTAACACGGGGTGGCAGGTTCTTGCCGCTGGTGTTGCGTTTTTGCCCGGCATGTTTATTACAAATGAACCTGGCAGTTTTAACCTGGGCCAGGTTTCGCCGTTTGCATGGGCTTCGTTAATCTACCTTATTCTTATCGGTTCGATAGCGGCATATAGCGCATATGTATGGCTGTTAGCTAACCGTCCCGCCACACAGGTGAGTACCTATGCTTATGTGAACCCGGTAGTTGCCGTATTGCTTGGTGTTTTATTCGCTGGAGAAAGAATAACGCTCCTTCCCGTGATCGGCTTGGCGGTGATCCTCGGAAGTGTGTTGTTACTTAACCTGTCTGCTTACCGCAGGGCGAAACGCAACAGGGCTGAAGCTGCCTGATTGGTCTCCTTCAGATATGGTATCAGGTTCAAACACCCGGCTGTATCATTAACGGTCACAGTCACCGTTTTCAAAATTGCATAATCTCCTGAGCATTAGTTTGATAAAAATGTGGCATTTTCTTCGTTCGGGGTAAACTGATCACTAAACACCCGCAAACATGTTCGGCAATTATTTCAAAATTATCTGGAGAAACCTGTTAAAGGACCGGCAGTTTACTATCCTGAATCTTTTGGGATTGTCTACCGGGCTCGCCTGCTCGCTATTAATCTATCTCTGGATAACAGATGAGAAAAATGTAGACAAATACAACGAAAAAGATACGCAGCTATACCAGGTGATGACTAACATCAAAACCGAAAGTGGTATCAAAACTATCCCGGGCACAGCGGGGCTGTTGGGAACGACACTGTCGAAAGAAATTCCGGACATAGAGTATTCTGTTTCGGTGTTGCCGGCTTCGTGGTTCCCCTTCCAGGGTGTGGTGACCAACGGAGACACAAAGGTGAAGGGCCGCGGTGAATACGTAAGCAGGAATTATTTTGATGCATTTACTGTTGACTTTGTTGAAGGGAATAAATTGAGTTTGTTCGATAACAAATCTTCGGTGGCCGTATCGGAAGAGCTCGCAAAAAAGTTATTCAATTCAACAGAAGTAATCGGGAAAACCATAAAATGGGATCAGTCGGAGTTTGGCGGTTCATTCATTATTTCCGGTGTATTTAAAATGCTTCCGGCTTCCGCCACCGATCAGTTCGACCTCATGTTTAATTACGATCTTGTGCTTGAAAGAAGACCAAACCTGCTCGACTGGCGCAACAGCGATCCCAACACGTTTATCATTGTTCGGAAAGGAACGGATATCGCGCAGCTGAACAACAAGATCAGGGATTTTCAACAAAAGCGTGATAATGCCACTGAAAAGGTGTTATTCGCTACGAAATTTTCAGACAGGTATCTGTACTCGAAATATGAAAATGGCGTGCAGGCGGGCGGAAGAATTGCTTATGTAAAATTGTTTACAGTCATCGCGATATTCATTCTTGTTATTGCCTGTATCAACTTTATGAACCTGTCGACTGCAAGGGCTTCGAGGCGACTGAAGGAAGTGGGAATAAAGAAAGTGATGGGTGCAAACAGGCGAACGCTGGTGCTGCAATACCTCGGTGAATCGATGTTGATGACTTTGTTGTCATTGATAATTGCGGCGGCTTTCATCATCCTTTTACTGCCGGTATTCAATGGGGTTACCGGTAAGCAAATGAGTGTTCAGTTTAGCAGTAGCCTGGTTATTTCGGTTGCAGCCATTACAATAACGACGGGACTTTTAGCGGGCAGCTATCCTGCATTTTATCTCTCGGGGTTCAATCCCGTTACGGTGCTGAAAGGTAAACTGAATACTTCTTTCGGTGAGTTGTGGATCCGAAAGGGCCTGGTGGTGTTTCAATTTACATTGTCGGTGATATTTATTGCTGCGGTATTAATTGTTTACAGGCAATTGGATCTTATTCAGTCTAAAAATCTTGGATACAGCAGGGATAACATTATTCACTTCGAGATTCCGTTGGAAATGGATTCTGCGCAGATAAGTCACGCTACCGCATTTGTGGCGCGGTTAAACAATATCCCGGGCGTTGTTAACGCATCGAGCTATTATCATAACCTTACCGGCGATCATGGAGCAATTTCGGGTTTTGAATGGCCGGGTAAGGATCCCAATACCGATATAGAATTTTCTAACCTCGAAGTGGGTAATAATTTTTTGGAAACGGTGGGAATAAAAATAAAAGAGGGGCGAAATTTTTCAAAGACAGATAATGCCCGCAATGAGATTGTGTTTAATGAAACAGCCATTAGGGAAATGGGATTGAAGGACCCTGTTGGCAAGACGATTAAGTTCTGGGGTATGGAAAAGCAAATTGTGGGTGTTGCGGGCGATTTTAATTTTGAATCGTTGTATAACCCGGTTAGGCCATGCTTTTTCCAGGTTTACCCGGTGATGCCGAATGTGATGGTGAAAGTTAAGAGTGGCGCCGGGAAGCAAGCTATCGGCGCCGTTGAGAAAGCGTTTAACGAATTTGCTCCCGGAATGACGTTTGATTACCGTTTCCTTGATGAAGACTACCAGGCTGTTTATGCGGCGGAAAAGCGGGTGGGCGTGTTGTCGCGCGTGTTTGCCGCGCTCGCGATAATTATTTCCTGTTTGGGTTTGTTTGGCCTCGCTGCGTTTACGGCACAGAGAAGGCAGAAGGAAATTGGCATTCGTAAGGTGATCGGGGCGTCGGTGAGTAACCTGGCTGTTTTGTTATCGTCGGAGTTTATAAAGCTGGTAATTGCTGCGATGCTGGTAGCGTTTCCTATAGTGTGGTGGGCGATGAGTAGTTGGCTGAATGATTTCGCATATCGCGTGCCGATTAACGCAGATATATTTCTTATTACCGGCGTGGCAGCGATTCTTATAACAATAATGACAATCGGTTTCCAGGCTGTTAAGGCCGCCCTCGCAAATCCTGTAAAAAGTTTGAGAACTGAATAAGTTATCGCACCTGGCCGTTCCCTTCGATAACCCATTTTTCTGTTACGAGTTTTTCGAGGGCGAATGGACCGCGCGCGTGTAGTTTTTGGGTGGAAATGCCGATTTCTGCGCCGAGCCCGAATTCTTCTCCGTCGGTGAAGCGGGTCGAAGCGTTTGTATACACTACCGCAGCATCAACTTCGCGAACAAAACGGTTGCACGCATCTTTGTTTTCAGATACAATGGCTTCGGAGTGTTTGGTAGAATAGGTGTCGATGTGCTCCAATGCTTCATCAATTCCATCAACAACTTTCACTGCGCATTTAAGGCTTAAAAATTCCCTTCCAAAATCTTCTGGCGTGGCTTTGCTCAAATGAGAGTAACCGTTTAGCAGGTTATAGGATTCATTATCAGCAAATATTTCAACGCTGTATTTTTCAAACTCTGGTTTCAATTTACCGAGAAATTTTCCTGCCACTTTTCTGTCTATTAGTATTGCATCCGCAGCGTTACAAACCGATGGCCTGGATACTTTTGCGTTTACTGTGATGTTAACAGCCTTGTCCAGATCAGCGTCGCTTTCAACGTAAACATGGCAAACACCTGCACCCGTTTCAATCACCGGTACCAAACTGTTTTTTCTTACGTATTGAATAAGGTTATCGGAGCCGCGTGGTATCAGCACATCGATATATTTCGTCGCTTTAAATATTTCTTCCACTACTTCTCTTGCTGATGGAAGCAGTGTTACCACATCCGTATTAATTTTATTATTTTTTAGCACGCTCTTTATAATGTCGACAGCTATTTCGTTAGAATGTTCCGCTTCGCTGCTGCCTTTCAGCACGCATGCGTTTCTGCTCCTTAAGCACAGGGCAGCGATGTCGAATGTAACGTTGGGCCGCGATTCGTAAATGGCGCCTACAACACCCAGTGGTACTGCCATCTTTTGAAGATGGAGACCATTTGGCAATGTGCGTTTCTCAATTACTTTACCGGTAGGGTCGGGGAGGTTGGCGACTTTGCGGATGCTTTCCGCTATACTCTTTATCCTTGATTCGTTTAATAGTAACCTGTCGTTTCGTGGGTTGTCGGGAGATTGTTTCGCGAGATCTTTTGCGTTCGCGGTCAGCAATTCATTTCTTCTTGCGATCAGTTCATCTGCGATGTTGAATAAAATGTTTTTTATTTGTTCATCGCCTGCGTTTTGAATTGATGACGTTGCTTTATGTGTTTTTTTTAGTATGTCGGTTATAGAAGTCATAATCGTTTCATTTGTCATCCCGAGCCCATTCGGCTAACGCCTCAGGGTAAACTCCGCGAGGGATCAGCGGATGAACCATTAAAACATTACTATATCATCCGCATGTGCAGCCACCACATTCCTCTCTTTCAAATGTAAATTAATCTCCTGCGCACGCATCTTCGCTTTTGCAACGCCCATAATATTCCCCTCCTCATCCATCAACTGCACCACCTCGCCCGACACAAACTTCCCCTCGGCTTTCGTAATCCCCACAGTAAGCAAGCTCTTCCTCTCATGCAGCGCTTTCGCGGCGCCCTTGTCCACATGAATCGTTCCCAAAGTTACGGAACCACTCGCCAGCCACTTCTGCCTCGCCTTAAGGTTAGAGGCCTGGGGCACGAAATACGATCCATTTTTGCCCGCAAGCGCATTAGCCAACGGACCCGAACCAGCAAGCCCGCATATAATCACATTAATTCCAAGAGAAGTGGCTAATCTCGTGAAAGTAAGCTTCGATAACATCCCACCCAACCCGGCACCACTTTTATCACTCGTAACAAAGTTCATCACCGAACCGTCCACCTTTTCTATCCTCGGTATAATCTTTTTCTTATCATCAAGTAACCCACCGGTAGAAGTACAAAGCACCAAATGCGGCGCATCAAAGCCAATAGCGATCAAAGTGGCCAGCTCATCATTGTCCGAAAACCTCAACTCAACGTTACTCACCAAATCATTCTCATTCACCACCGGTATTATATTATTCTCCCA
>JAEUVS010000073.1 GCA_016786745.1 Chitinophagaceae bacterium
CCCTGATTTGATGAGTGGAGATTATTATCAGCCGGTCTTCGTTCATAGCTGATGCAATTAACTTGCGGAAACGCAGCTTTGAGGGAATGTCGAGCCCATTGGTAGGTTCATCGAGTATGAGCACCGGTGTATGACATGCCAGTGCAAAAGCGATGACAAATTTTTTCTGTTGCCCGAACGATAAAGAAGTCAGTTTCCCGTTGTCCTGCACTTCCAGGATGCCGAGGTATTCATAAAAATCCTTTTCGTCAAAATGGGGATAGAATACGCTGAAAAGACTGACATACTTTTTTATCGAAATTGGCGGAACATACACTTCTTCAGGGATGAGGTAGATGGTTTGCAGGAATGATGGCTGTCGCTTGCGCGGAGTGTGGCCGTTGACTACCACGCTCCCCGAGGAAGGAAATAGCAATCCACAAATGATTTTAAGGAGGGTTGATTTTCCGGCGCCGTTCTTACCGAGAAGACCGTAGATTGATCCTGTTTTTAAAGTGAGCGATAGTTCCTTATACAGTTCTCTTTTCCGGGAGTAGCGAAAGGTAAGATAGTTCAGGGAGATCATTAGTGTATTAGTTAAGTAGTACACATCAAATGTATCATGTTTTTTGACATCGTCAAATTTTTTTCCTGTTTTTACATAAATTTAGTTGCCAAAAATTTCTGCCGTTGTCTATCACGCGCATACAAAACGAAGCTGAATTGCTGATGAAAGTCGCCCAGGGCGATCAGCGGTCTTTTGCGCAGCTATTTACTGCTTATCACGACGGCCTCTACCAGTTTGTTGTTAGAGTAAGTGGAGATAAAGAAATGGCGAGAGAGATTTTGCTGGATGTTTTTACCCGTGCCTGGATAGCGAGAAACGAGTTGCCTTTACTCAACTCTTTTACAGACTGGCTGTTTATTGTTACCCGCAACCAACTGATAAGGGCTATCAGGAAAAGAAATACTTCCAAACTTAAAATTGTTCATTTCGACGATTATCCCAGGTCGGTCACCGACGATAAATCGCAGGAGAATGAATACGAGCGCATCATGCTGAAAGCAATCGAACAACTTCCTCCCAAACAGCAGCAGGCCTTTCTTTTGAGCAGGCAGGCGGGCTTCGATAACCGTACGATAGCTAAACAAATGGGTATAAAACCAGGGTCAGTAAAAAAGTACCTCCAGTGGGCACAACAGTCGGTAATGCAATTTGTTAAGTCGAACACTGCAGTCATCGCCTTCATTATTTTCCTTCACTCCGGAAAATAATTTTTCATTTCATTATCCCGATATCATAGTTGCCGGTTCTTTAGATAAAAAGCCCCGTTGCATGAAGAATGAGCAAATGGAGTTGCTGATGAAGAAACAGGTAGACGGAACCATTTCGCCGGAAGAGCAAACCGCTCTTTATAATCTCATGGCCGACCCGGCTAATGAAGAGCATTTTAAACTGTTGTTGCAGGAGCAGTGGACGGGTTTTGAACCCAAAAGCAAAACACTCACATCCCGTGAAACCAAAACAATTTTTTCAGAACTTTTAAAAAGAATCAAGGCCTCTGATCACGTACGCAACAACGCAAAGAAAAGCTGGCTTTTTACATGGCGGGCCGCAGCCGCAGGACTCCTGGTTTTGGTCGGAGCGGCAGCTGTATATTTCGCTGCTTCAGAAAGCGACCCCCTTGTGAGCGCCGGTGTAAAAATGAACCAGGTAACAACGCAGCCGGGTTCCAAAACAAAACTGGAGCTGTCCGACGGCACACAGGTATGGCTGCATTCGAACAGTAAACTGGTATACAACGAGCAAAACTTTGGTAAAACAAACCGTGAGGTCACCCTCGATGGTGAAGCATTTTTCGACGTGGCCAAAAATGCCGGCGTGCCGTTCGTCATTCACACGGGCCAGGTTAATATAACCGTTAAGGGCACGGCATTCAATGTCAAAGCATATCCCTCAGATAAAGCGATTGAAACAACATTATTAAGGGGACTAATAGAAATAACCACGCTCCAGGATCCCGACAGGAAGATATTGCTCAAGCCCAACGAAAAAATATCAATCCCCGTGGTAAACATTTCCGGGGAGGTAAAGGAGCGGAAACAGGATACGAGCCGGTCGTTGTTTTCAATCACCCGGCTGAAAAATACCGGCAGCGAACCCGCTGAAGTAGCATGGGTGCAGAATCAACTGGTATTTGATAACGAGCCATTGAGCAGCATAGCGCCGAAAATGGCGAGCTGGTACAATATAGAAATTCAGTTCAGTGATGAGGAAGTAACGAAAAAACATTTCAGCGGTACAATTGAACGCGAAACGCTCAAGGAAACACTTGAGGCGATGAAACTGTCTTTTCCGTTTGAATATGAAATTACCGGCAACGTGTTGTTCATCAGGTCAAAATAATATAACACTAAAAATATAGCCGTATGGAGTAAAACAATGTCAAAACAAAAAGGGAAATGCTGGTAACATTTCCCCGTAAGAAATCGGGAAACGGTAAACCCCGCTTCCCTCTTATCTAACATTTCATTTCAAATTTATGAAAAAACGACGAGCCGGTCAGGTTCCCGCTGTTCTCAAGTTTTTATTGATAATGAAGCTCACCCTATTTCTGATATTCTGTTTCAGCACACAGGTATTCTCTGCAGGTTTTGCCCAGGACAGGATCAACGTGACCATCAAAAATGTGGAAATGAAGAAGGCGATCTCAATCATTCAGAGGGTCAGTTTATACAGGTTTCTTTACAACGACGACATCCTTCCCAAAAAACAAAAAGTTTCACTTACCGCAAAAGATGCAACCATACAGCAGGTGCTGAACGATTTGCTGAGCGCCACTAATCTCACGTATCGCATCATGAACCAACGCCTCATTGTCATCTCGTCTACTGAAACGAATACCCTGTTTACTGTTAGTGGAACCGTAAGGCTCCGCGACCGTGATGGAAACCTGTCGACCACGGCCGGAATTGTTGTTAACGAAGTCGGACAGTCGAACGCCGCCGTAACAAACGACCAGGGCGCTTATTCGATCAATGTAACAAATGAAAATGCCTCCCTCGAGTTTTCACATGTCGGGTATCGCAGTATAACCGTTAACGTTTCGGGCAGAGGAACGATAGATGCACAAATGGAGCCCGACGTTCAGCAACTAACCGACGTAGTGGTAACCGCGCTCGGTATCTCGCGCCAAAAGAAATCGCTTACTTATTCCACGCAAAGTATAAAGGGCGACGACCTCAGCAATTCGCGCCAGGTAAATATTACCAGCGCCATGACAGGACGGGTGGCCGGATTAACAATCAACAAAACTAATTCCGGGCCGGGTGGATCGAACCGGATCCTCTTTCGCGGTAACCGGTCCATAGCAGGAACCAACCAGCCACTGATAATTGTAGACGGCGTGCGCATCGACAATGATGCAAAAGCCTTCGCCGATGTTGCCCTTTTCGGTGGCCGCGATAACGGTGACGGTATCTCAAATATTAACCCCGACGATGTTGAATCCATGAGTGTGCTTACCGGTGTTTCGGCAGCCGCATTATATGGTTCGGACGCAGCTAACGGCGCGATCATTATCACAACAAAAAAAGGGGCCGCGCGCAAAGGAATTGGCATACAGCTGTCGAGTTCGGCAACGATGGAGAAAGTGATGATCTTTCCCGATATGCAGAATGAATATGGACAGGGCAACGCAGGAATTTTCGTTGCAAAAAATGAAAACAGCTGGGGGCCGCGAATGACAGGACAGGAAGTTGCCGACTGGACAGGAAAAACGCAGGCGCTGACACCGCAACCATCAAACAGCGAAGATTTTTTCAAAACAGGTAATGAATTGGTGAACTCCATTGCGCTTTCAGGAGGATCAGAAAAAGCGCAAACATATTTTTCTTACACCAACACGCTGAGCAAAGGAATCATTCCAAATAACGAATACAAAAGGAACAATTTCAATTTAAGGCAATTTGTAAATCTTACCGACAAACTTACTCTCGACGTTAAAGCAAATTACATTGTCGAAGACATACAAAACCGACCGCTTTCAGGAGCTGCAAACAGGGCGGTATCCACTATTCTTTCGATGCCGAGGAGCCTGCGTTTGCCTGACATAAAGAACTATGAAACACAAAACCCCGACGGTACAATTACGCAGAACTATTGGGCTATTCCTGCACCAGCTTTCCAGAATCCTTACTGGAGCGCCTATCGCAATCTTTACCAGAGAAAAAGAAACAGGATCATCGGGCTCGTGGCGCTTAAATATCAATTTACCCCGGAGTTAAGTCTCCAGGTGAGAAACAGTATTGATTACTATGCAGACAACAGCGAAGAAAAGGATTACAACGATTCGTATTGGTTAACAGATTATGTGGGGCAGGGAAATTATGTGGTAAATAAAGAATCGAACCGCCAGTTAAATAGCGATGTTCTGTTGAATTTTAATAAATCGCTCACCGATAGGATATCCCTGAACGTAAACGCAGGCGCCAGTCTCGAGAAATTTAATTTCGAACGGTCAACACTCAACAACCAGGGTCTCAATGCGCCTAACCTGTTTGCCACTGCAAATGCAATTTCACTCTCAAATGAACAGTTCCCATATTTTCCTTACCAGCCGATTGTAAGAACAGAACGGCAATCGGTATATGGCGCGGCACAATTGTCGTTTAACGATTATCTTTTTCTTGACGTTACCGGTCGTAACGACTGGAACTCAACATTGCCGGTTGATAACGCTTCTTACTTCTTCCCCTCGGCCGGCATCAGCGGTATTATAAGCGACATGCTTACAATGCCATCTTTTATCAGTTACCTCAAATTGCGAACATCGTACGCGCTTGTGGGAAACGGTACCGGTTTCAATAACTTAAAGCCTACGTTCTTTTTTGTACCGGGTGGAAACGGTGGTTTTCTCAACATCGACAGAACATTGAAGAATGCAAACCTTAAACCGGAACAAACACGATCGTTCGAAGCGGGACTAGATTTCTCTCTTTTCTCAAACCGGTTGAGTGTTGAGGCTACTTACTACAAAACAAATACAAGAAACCAGATATTGCGGATACCTGTTCCTGATCCGTCTGGTTATTCATCGCGCATCATCAATGCCGGTAATATTCAGAATAGCGGGGTAGAATTACTGTTATTTGCGAAACCCGTTGACGAAGGATTGTTCAAATGGAACATCAGCGCAACCTTCGGCGCTAATAAAAACAGGGTAATCAGCCTTGATTCATTGTCGAAAGAACCATTACTCAGTTCACCACAGGCTATAGGTTCAATAAGAGTGGTTGAAGGAGGAAAGTATGGTGAATTGTTTACGGCCAGCCTGCAGCGTAACGCAAGCGGCGAAATAGTTGTGGGTAACGACGGCCTGCCTTTGATAGTGAGCGATCAAAACACTTACGTTGGCAATTATAATCCCGATTGGACCGGTGGTATAACCAATACATTCCAGCTTGGCAACTTTTCTGTTTCAATTTTGATTGACATGCGAAAAGGAGGTAAGGTTCTATCGGGCACGCAAATGCTACTTGCTTCTAAAGGAGTGGCCGATTATACTGCCGCAAATCGTGAACAGGGTTTTGTAATCGAGAACTCTGTAAAGGAAGACGGATCGAAAAACACTACTCCTGTAACAAGTGAACAGTACTGGACGCACGTAACACAAAACTCCGTTGGTGAACTTTTCGCTTACGATGCAACCAACGCGAGGTTGCGCGAGGCATCGATAACCTATTCGCTGCCGGCGAGGCTGATTAGTAAATCAATTGTGAACAGCGCGTCAATTTCACTCATAGGAAGGAATTTATTTTTTATCACCAACAAAGCGGATGGTTTCGATCCTGAATCGTCGCTCGGAACTGGTAACAACCAGGGGATAGAATATGCTTCAATCCCGAGTACAAGAAGCATCGGTGTGCATCTGAAAGTAAATTTCTAATTATCAAACGGCTTGTTATGTTTCGTTCAAAAATATTTTACATCATCATTTTTTCAGCTTTGTGCTGCACCGCTTGCACAAAACATTTTGAAGAGCTCAACACTGATCCTACAACGCTCAGTGGACTTACTCCCGCGACTATACCAAATGCTTTTGCAAAGGCTCAGTACCAGGGTATATATGGCGATCCTGGTATTTACCAGCTTGTGCGTAATCTTTTCGTGGATTACTGGAGCCAGTATTTTGCTGTTATAGATCCGGGAATACCCACCGACAGGTATTTGTTGCGCGCCGACTGGACGTTTTATCAATGGGGGTCGTTGTACAGTAATACATGGCCGACGCTGAAACTCGTTATCGAGGCAACTGAAAATACCGACCCCGAGGCAAATGCTATTGCCAAAATATGGAAGGCATATATTTTTCACCAGGCCACAGACTGGTATGGACCTATTCCATACTTCAATGCAGGAAATGGTGATTTGAGTATTGCCTACGACTCGCAGGAAGCGATTTACGACAATATGTTCAAGGTGCTCGACTCGGCAGTTAAAACACTGAAAGCAGCCGACCAGGCGCGCCTGGTTTATGGCACAAACGATTTGATTTTTCACGGTTCGATACCTCATTGGGCAAAATTTGGAAATACACTACGACTAAGGCTGGCGTTACGTGTATCGAAGGTTGCACCCGATCGGGCACGTACCGAGGCTGAAGCGGCTGTTGCTTCAGGAGTAATGGAAACCATAGAAGACAATGCGAAGATGGATGTTGGCCCTGCATCGCCGAATGGATTGAACCTGATGTCGCCCTGGGGTGGTTTCAGGATGAGCGCCTCTATGGAAAGCCTGTTGAAAGGTTATAGTGATCCGCGGTTGGAAAAATATTACAGTCCTGCCCCGGCAACGGGAGAATACAGGGGATTAAGAAATGGTTTATCGATAGCGCAGATTGCAGAAAGTCCAAAGAACAACGGTGATAATCTTTCGAATGTTGGGCCGGATTATGTAGAGGGTAAGGCAAACGAAAATAAACTCGCTGTGATGTATGCTGCTGAAGCTTACTTTTTGAGAGCGGAGGGTGCGTTAAATGGTTGGGATATGGATGGAACTGCTGAAGAGCTTTATAATAAAGGCGTCAGTACCTCGCTGGCTCAGTGGGGAGTAACGGACCAGGCTGCGATTGATGCATACGTAAACAGTACTTCGCTGCCTGTTGCCCTGGATGATTACCTTTCGTCTCCGCCAGTAGCAGATATCCCGGTAAAATTTTCGTCGTCGCCGGAGGTGCAGCGCGAACAGATCGGCACACAAAAATGGCTGGCGCTATACCCCGATGGGATAGAGGCATGGGCAGAGATCAGGCGAACCGGTTTTCCTACGTTGTACCCAATAGTAAATTCAGACAACCCCGATCTGCCTGTGCCGCAATACATCAGGAGGTTTCCCTATATAGAAAGCGAATATCTTACTAATAACACTGCGGTGATGAACGCACAAAGCCTGCTTGGCGGACCCGACAAGGCAAGCACGCGGGTTTGGTGGAATGTGGAATAGAAATACCGGGCCGGCGGAAGTAAATACAATGGTTGACGCTGCGAGCGCGTACTGAAGTATTTTCGATACATTTAGTTAAAAGTACGTCTACGCCATTTCGCTTTATGAAAAGACGTCTGAAACCGTATTTGCTGGCGCTTTCCTTAGGACTTTATACCACTGCTGGTTATGCGCAGGAAATATTTTCCTGGAGCAAAAACGGTGGGTATTGCAGTCCATCTGTTGTTGGTTTGCCACGGGCAAAGGCGTTGGTTGTGAAATATGAGGCCCTGCCGAACTTCACTATGCGATCGACCGGCAGGCAGGGAAACTATGGCAACAGCACCGCCACCCTGAATAAAAATCGTCGTCTCGATTTACGCCTGCGCTTTCCGATTATCAACAAGCCGTCGCTTACAATTGCAGGCGGCATTAAGTATGCCCATGAAGAATTTTCTTTTCGCAGCGCTGAACTTGTTCGGAGTACGTACACTTTTTATCAAGACCTTGAAGACCGGCCCCTGAAAAGTATCGGTCTTCATTTTTATGTTATTAAGCCCACACGCAGCAATAAATATTTCGTTCTCCGGACGAGCATAGATCTTAACGGCGATTATGCTTCGGAACGGTTCGGTAAAAGTGAATCGCTAAAGTTTTCAATGACTCCATTGATTGGATGGAAGAAAAACGACAACTTTACCTACGCGGTCGGTTTCTCCTATGGATATACCTTTGGCAAGCCTTTAATTATACCAGCGGTTTCAATTAATAAAAACTTCACCTGTAATTGGGGTATTGAAAGCATTCTTCCAATAAACGTGCGGATTCGGTATTCTCCTAATGATAAAAATTATTTTTATTCGGGATTTGAACTTGCGGGCGGATCGTATCGCCTGGATAACCGCGATTCTTTCTTTATGCCTTTTAGCAGGCTGCATCTTTTTCAGTCTGAATTGCGGTATATGATGAACTATGAAAGAGCGATTCACGACTGGCTGTGGTTTGGAGTGGAGCTCGGATGGAGAAAAAATCTGCGTTTCAATTTAACGAATGGGCCAAAGGCAAATTCCGATGTTATAGTTGCTAACAAGCTTTCCGGGGCGTTGGTTGCGAATGCAAGTATTTTTATAGTACCTCCAAAGGGAATGCTCAGGCAAAAATAAGCGACAAAACCTGTGGAGAGTGCATCCTCTAAGCGCAGAAAGTCCCAAAAACAACGACTAAAAGGGTTCCATGAAAATGGAACCCCGTTACCAAAACTAAGTCCATATGAGAAAACTAATGTCGTAGCATTATTGATTTTTCCATTTTAAGTGATTGATATTTCCCCCAATCTTTTTTCCTTCCGCCAATACAACCTCGTTGTCCTGCGCAGTGTGTATACCACCAAGCAGGCGGCTGTAGCCTGTCTCTTCCGCACACTGTTGGAAACTGGTGAACTCACGAGATTGCATCGGTTCTGAGAATGGAAATCTTACTGCTCCGGTGTGCGTGTCATCGGTAAAAGCAAAGTTATCCCCATATAAGTCGGTCAGCACTTCAGCCGCAGCAGAAGCTTGTGTAGAATGCCCGGAAGGAAACGCGGGAAAGGGTGGTTCTGGCCAGAATGGTGACCAGGACGTGTCAATTGCATGCTTAACATAGGTGGATGGTCTTTCGTTATAGTACGCGTACTTTGCTTTAAAACAACAAATGAATGCATCTGCCACAGCCATGCCTACCCGGGCATATGTTTCTGCGGCTTTTATCAGTCCTGGCTTTGTTTTTTTGATCGCGATGGTAGCCAGGTTAAACGAATGACCAGGAGGCGAAACTGTCTCAGTTGGATCGTCTGCCCACCACGCTGCAATTTCTTTATCGGTGCGAGTAATATTCTTACTGAGTTCAGAAATGTCGTGGTAAGTTTTATAATACTCAGATGCGGTATCAGTTGAGTAAGGTAACTTAACCGGCACGGGGAGTTGTCCGTTCGCTTCGTTGAAAGTTCTGTTCTCGCCCCAATGAGGATGTAACGGATATTTAGAAACAGTTTGTGCTTTTGTTGGCGGAACCCAGTAAGAAAGGCCCGTTGGAAACGGCGATAGCGGATCGAATGGCGCACGATAAGCGTTGTTGCCACCATCTGTACTGGCCCATTGATAAATGGCCATTGCGATATCTTTTCCATATTGCACTGACCTGTCAACAGTGCCTTCATCTACTCCGTTGCTATGCTCAATGAGATTTAGTTGATACAATGTATCAATTGTACGCTCAGTTTCTAAATTAATGTTATCATTTGAGGGATAAAGAAGTTTGAGAATGGTTTGCACACCACTGTTCAACACGAGCTGCCATTGATAGGTTTCACCGGCATCAGGTTGCGGCAATGACGAAAGGCCGGATAGCTGGCCCTGCATCGAGCGATAGGAAGGATCAGCGTGTACAATACATTCGTACATCGTAAGTCCGATGTAACCTAACGAACGCGAAGAATAAGTGGGTGAGTTCTTACCATGGGTAAAAGTATAAAGAGTCATACTTGCCCACTGTTGTGCAATGGAAGCATTCGAAAGATCCGGGGCTTTCACCGAAGGCCCATCGTTTTTTTTGCAGGTGATCATCAGCACGGTGACAACAAATAGAAGTACCCTGATGATACCGCGGTTGGAAAAGATCATGTAACGCATACGCAGTTAATTTAAGAGAAGCTATGATTGATAAATATCAAAATCGAGGGTACGGTTTCAGCAGCAATGTTTGTTGCTTCTTAAAGGTTTTATCGTAGGTATGCCTAAACTAAATTATCAGATATTACCTGATAGCGGGTGGTAAAAATCAGTCAGATTGGTTAGAAAAACTCGCTTATCGCTCTGTTGACGAATGTATAATGATCAATGGAGCGATGAATGAGCTAAATTGAGTGTAGAAACGATTGCTGATGAAAAACGCTTTTTATTTTGCACTCGCGATCGTACTGTCTGCTTGCAGCAACAACAGTACGACGGCGCCAAAAAAAATTACAATCGGCTTTTCTCAATGCACTACGCAAGACGACTGGCGCCGCAACATGATCCAGGAAATGAAGAGAGAGATCGGCTTTCATAATAATTATGATATCGAGCTGGTCATCACCGATGCTGGTGATAATAGTGAAAGACAGGTAAAGCAGGTAACTGACCTTCTCAGCGCAGGAATCGACATCCTGATTATTTCTCCTAATGAAGCTGAACCATTAACTGAAATTGTCGAAAAAGTGTATGATAGCGGCATACCTGTTATTGTGATTGACCGCAGGATCAATTCAGATAAATTTACCGCCTATATAGGTGGCGATAATTTTGTTATAGGAAAAGAAGCGGCGTCATTCGCCAATCAATTATTGAACGGAAAAGGTAGAATACTTGAAATTACTGGTCTCGCACGATCGACGCCGGCAGTTGAAAGAGCTGGCGGATTTGCAGAGGGCATAAAAGAATTTCCGGGCTTGAAGGTCACTAAAGTGATCAGGGGTGACTGGTTAAAAGAACGCGCACAGGGTATAACAGATACGTTGTTATCGTATTGGTCCGATTTCGATCTGATTTTTGCTCACAATGATCAGATGGCGTATGGCGCCTCTCTGTCGGCAAAAAAACACGGACTTAAACCATATATTATAGGAGTAGACGGTTTGCACACACCAGACGATGGCGTGGACATGGTAGTAAATGGAAGTATCGACGGCACATTTTTATATCCTACCGGGGGCGATAAAGCTTTGGAGCTGGCGCTGAACGTACTGGAAGGTAAACGATTTGAAAAATTCAACTTCCTTCAAACAAGTAAAATTGATCACAATAATGCCCGTGTGTTCAAACTGCAGGCCGCCCAGCTCATGGATCAGGCGCAGCGCATTGATATGCAGCGAAGAGAAATTGGAGAAATGATTTTCCTCATAAAAAAGAAAGACACCCTATCCATACTTTTCGCTATCAGCTCCGCTTTACTGTTATCATTGGTTGGAATGTGCATTTATTTCATCCATCATAAAAATAAGATCAATCATGCACTCGATCTTAAAAAGAAAACGATACAGGACCAAAATCGGCAAATCACTGAACAACGAGACAAGTTGATCAGAACTTTGCGGGTGGCTGAAGAAGCGACGGAAGCTAAAATCAGGTTTTTTATCAACGTTTCTCATGAGATCAAAACCGTTTTGAGTGTGATCTCAATACCTGATAACGAAAATGCGGCAGAGGGTTTGATGTTGGGCAATAATGCCAGGTCACTCAGGAAAAGCGTGAGCAGGCTGTTGGCTTTATCAGAGGAGATTGTCAATTTCAAGCAATCAGGGTATCACCTGAAAATCAGCAACTCAAACCTTGCAGCATGTTTGAATGGCATAGTAAAAGTTTTCGAAGAAACTGCCATTGAAAAAGGAATCATTCTTATCAGCGAATTTCCCCCGAAGCTGAATGCAACGTTCGACCCGTCGGTGATTGAAAAAATCATGTTCAACCTCCTGTCTAATGCAATTAAGTACACGCAGAGAGGAGGCGAAGTTAAAGTCAGGGCTTCCGTGACCCTTGAAAAAATAGAGATCGTGGTCAGTGACAATGGTGTAGGCATTCCGGAAGAAGAATTGCCTTTCATATTCGAAAGATTTTACAGGGGAAGAACTGTCCGTCAGAATAATAATGAACTGGGAAGCGGTGTTGGATTAGATTTTACGCGTGAACTGATACAGTTGCATGGCGGGGATATTAAAGTAGTTAGCCAGGTTAACCGTGGATCAGTGTTTACGATAGCACTTCCACAGAACAAGCCGCTATCGGGTAATGATCATGAAGTAAATGAGCCGGCGACCAGCGCTGAAGAACATAAGCTTGTGCCCTCTGGAAGGAAAATAAAGGTGCTGGTGGTGGAAGACACGGAAGAATTGAGGGATTATATGGCAATCCTGCTGTCGAAGTATTTCTCTGTGATAACTGCTGCTAATGGTGTTGATGCGCTGGCTAAAGCGAAATCGATTCATCCTGATATTATTGTGTCGGATATCCTTATGCCCGAAAAAGACGGGATCGAATTGTGTTTTGACCTGAAAAATGATCCGGCAACATTCCTTATACCTGTCATTCTGCTGACTGCAATGGATTCTGAAACATCGCTCATAAAAAGTTTTGAAACAGGGGCCGATGCGTACCTGAGCAAACCGGTAAATGAAAAATTACTGATTACAAGGATCAATAATCTTATAGATTCAAGAAAAAAATTAAAAGACGAATATGGTAAGCCGTTCCTTGCCCTCGCCGATCTGAAAAGTAAGGATAAACAAGATGAAGAATTCGTGAAGAACTGCCTGGAGGAAATATATAAAGGCATTTCCGATCCCAACTTCAACCTCATTCACCTGTCCAGGCGTGTAGGCATGTCACGATCTTCCCTCTACCGGAAGATAAAAGAGGTGACCGGTCTGAAAGCAGTGGATTTTTTAAGGAAGGCAAAGCTGCAATATGCGTCGAGGTTGTTGTTGAACTCAGACCTTAACATCGGTGAGATTGCATGGGAATCCGGCTTTTCCGATGTGAAATATTTCAGCAAAGTTTTTGCAAAAGAATTCGGTCAGCTGCCCAGTAAATTTCATGCACAGGGCTGATTGATCAATTAACACTACTTATTTGACTTGTTTTTCTCCCTCCTGAAGGATTACCTACCATTATTGAGCTTTTTTTCTCCCGTGGCTGTTTGGGTTTTCATTGAACTTTCCAAAGTTAAAAACCATTCACCCAAATAACTATTAGCTATGCAGAAGATACAATTGCTTGCTTTCTGCCTGTTTGTTTGCCTCGTGATGCAGGCTGGTCTCAGCCAGGCACAGGTGATGAGAATCACCGGTCGCATCACGGATAATAACGGGGCCGCTGTTCCCCGTGCGAGTATAGAAATAAAAGGCACGACAAGAGGTACCCTTTCCGATGCAACCGGTAATTATTCACTGGAGGTACAGAAAGGAAATACACTGGTGTTCAGCAACCAGGGTTACGCCACCCAGGAAATTGTCGTCAACAACCAATCGGTGATAAATGTGTCGCTGATGGAATCGGTTCAGCAGTTAAGTGAAGTTTTGGTAACCGGTTATACAACAGAAAGAAAACGCGATCTCTTAGGAGCGGTAGCCGTTGCTGACGTGCCCAGTTTGAGGGATGTTTCTTATCCCAACGTTTTGCAGACACTGGCCGGCAGGTTATCGGGTGTCAACATAGATTTGGCAGGCATTCCAGGTCAGGGCGCAAAAGTGAAAATCAGGGGCATCAAAACGCTGGGTAATAATGAACCGCTGTATATCGTGGATGGTGTTCCATTGCAGAGTTTTGAATCGGTCGGTACTGAAACGGGTATGGCGGAGCGCGTAAGGCAACCGACAACACTTGATCTTTCCTGGTTAAATCCTTCAGATATCGAATCTATCCAGGTACTCAAGGATGCGGCGTCAGCTTCCATTTACGGATCAAGAGCATCCAACGGTGTCGTAATCATTACAACACGGCAGGCGAAATTGGGTAAGCCCACCATATCTTTTAATGCACGTTATAGTGTTGACAAAGTGAATTACCGCGCCTGGGTTCCCAATTCGCAGCAGGAAGCTACTCTCGCGTGGCGCGGCGCGGTCAATCAGGGAATAGATCCAAACACGGTATCGCAATACTTTAAATATAACTGGCACTACGATCCAACACTGGGACCAGGTTTCCAGGGACTGGGAGAACCAGTGCTTGAAAATATCACTTATCCCGACTGGCTCGACGAATCGGATCAACTGCGAATAGCCGGTCACCCGCAAAGTAAGTATGGAGGTGATATAAACGTGGGTACCGACTGGCAGGATGTTGCTTATCGTACCGGCAGGGTACAGAATTACGATTTGCAGTTTAGCCAGGGGTACAACAATGGCGGCATCCGTTTGTCTGCAAACTATTACGACCAGCAGGGCGTACTGCTCGGTAACTCATTCAAACGGTATACGGCAAGGATGAATGCGAATATAAAATTCTTTGATAATCGCCTTACATTAGGTGAAAATCTAACTCTCTCAACAGGCAGGCGTCATTGGGGACTTGCAACTGCTATTGGTCCTTCATCTATTTTACCACCTTATACCGAAGACGGAAGAATTGCCGGTCCGCCACCGGGATTTGATCGTACAGATAATCCAATTGGCACCGTTGACAATGATAAGTGGGACAAGAATAATAACCTGAAAGTATTTGGTAACGTTTACCTCGAAGCCGAGATCATCAAAAATCTGAAATTCAGGAGCAGCTTTGGAGTTGATTATGATAACGTTTCAGTACGTGACATTTACCCGGTGTTTGAAAGAGGTATCGCCCGCAATTTAGTAGGCGAGTTGAGAGAAACGCAGTTGAACAATACTAACCTTACCTGGACCAACTCGTTCAACTACACAAAAACAATCAATAAGCATGAGGTGAATCTGCTGGCCGGTACTGAATACATTCAGAACGACATGAAGAGCTTTTACGGCTTTGCAAAAGATTTTGCATTGAATAATAACAACTACTACCAGTTGGATGCAGCTGCCGGTGAGAGATCTTCCGGAGGCAGTGCCGGCGGGTACAAACTATTCTCCTACTTCGGTAAAATCAATTATAGTTTCGACGACAAATACTTACTGGCTGCGACAATAAGGCGCGACGGATCATCGAGGTTCGGTACCGACAATCGTTTTGCAATTTTTCCTGCAGTGTCTGCGGGATGGCGCCTAAAATCTGAAAGTTTTTTATCGGATGTGTCATGGTTGAGCGATCTGAAGATCCGCGCAGCATGGGGACAAACCGGTAATCAGAATATTCTCAATGATGCAAGATTTCAGTTATACCGGGCAGTATACGCGCCACCAAGTGTGTATCTGCCATGGGGAAGCGGTTGTACGCAAACCTATTGTCCGAACGCGCCAACGGCCTATGATATCTTCAATGCTAACGGAGGTAATCTACCGTCAGGATTTTTGTCGACACAAACAGCGAATGAATCTCTCAAGTGGGAGACCACTTCCGAAACTAATGTCGGCATCGACTTCGCGTTACTAAGGGATCGAGTAACAGGTTCGTTCGAAGTATTTAAGAAAACGACTGATGATATTTTAATCCAGGCATCTCAACCAGGAACCTACGGCGATGGCAGCAGCAGGTGGACCAACGGGGCCAGCATGGAGATCAAGGGATACGAATTCAACATCACCTATAATAGCGACAACTCACGTGACCTTGTCTATCAGGTTTCAGTGGTAGGGGCGCACGTTACCGATGAGATTACTTCGCTGCCCAGCGACTTATATGGAAAATTTCCCGGTAATGTCGAGCAAAATATCGTAGGGCATTCGCCAAGGGCGCTTTTCGGATTTGAAGTAGATGGTATTCTCAAAGATCAGGCTGAAGTTGATGCAGCTCCTACATATCCAGGTATGAGAGTAGGCCAGTTTAGGTACAGGGACCTAAACGGCGACAATAAAATTGACGCTGCTGATCAGGATTACCAGGGTGTGAATGGAACACCAAAACTTGAATATGGAATTAATGGCCAGGTGGATTACAAAAATTTTAGTCTCACGCTCCAGTTCTCGGGTATGGCTGGTAGAAAAGTAAGCTCCTATTTCTGGCAGGGCGGCAACCAGGATGAAGTATTGAATGCCTGGACAACCGCAAATACAGGTTCATATATTCCGGCACTTGGTTTTGGCGGCGGAGTGTCTACACAGGGTGGTGGCAACAGTTACCAGTTTCGCAATGGAAGCTACTTCCTGTTCCGGCAATTTTCGCTTGGCTACAATTTCCCATCGGAATTATTACAGAAGGTTAACTGGATGTCGGGCCTGAGGGTATATGTTAATGTCGACAATGTATTTTACCTGTATGATAAAAAAGGTTCAAACAGGTTTCCTGCCGAACCCTGGCTGCTGACACAGCAGGCAGCTACACCCGGCGCAGGCGCCGATCAGTCAGGAAGAGGTCAGGGTAATTTTGAAACACGCTACCCAAAACCACTCACAATTTCTGCAGGCTTAAATCTTACACTGTAAAAGCATACGATCAATTTAAAGCAAGACAAAATGAAAGTAGTACATCTGATAAAAATATTAACAGCAGCGTCAATCGTTCTCGTGCTGCATAACTCGTGTTCCAAAAAAGTGCTGGATGTGGAACCGCAGGGAGTGGTAACGGATGAAGATCTTAATACACCTGAAAATGTTGAGAAACTGGTGATTGCTGCATATGCCGCGCAGGCAAACGATTTCTGGTCCGCTCCGTTTCAGGATATGTGGCCGTGGGGATCAGTAGGTGGCGGAGATGCATATAAAGGTGGTGGCGGAATTAACGACCAGTTATGGATACACTGGCTCGAGGTAAAGACACTTAATTCTCCCATAGGAAATCCGGGTAACGAAGTAACCTATAAATATTTGTACGCAGCAGTAAGCAGGATTAATGAAGCACTGCGCAGGCTCAATCTCCTGACCGACGCCGATCTGCCTACGCGGCAGCAACGCATTGCTGAGATGCATTTTCTTAGAGCAAATACATATTTCAAACTCAAGGTGCTGTTCAAGCACATCGTATTCGTAGATGAAACAATTCCAAAAGAAGAGTACGTTGATCTCAGCAATACCCAACTTTCTGATCAGGAAGGATGGCAGTGGATTGTGGATGAATTTAAGTTAGCCATCGATGGTCTTCCTGATGTTCAGGCTGATGCCGGCCGGCCAAGAAAGAGCGCTGCACAGTTGTTCCTGGCAAAAACACTGGTATTTAAAGCATACGTGCAGGACGATAATCACCAGGTTACAAGTATTACCTCATCCGAACTGAATGAGGCGATACAACTTTTCGAACAGGTTGATGCCGCACACATTTATGATCTCTGGGAAGACTTTTCCTTCAACTTCGAATGTGTTCATGAAAATGGCAAAGAATCTGTGTGGGCCATCATGCGGTCACTTAACGATGGTACAGCAGACGGGAGGATAGATTACGGCAACTCATTGAATTCACCTGTAAGCGCGGGCTACGGATGCTGCGGCTTTTTCCAGCCTTCTACAAATCTTGCCAATGCATTTAAAACCGATGCAAACGGTTTGCCTCTTTTCGATAGCTATAACGGCGCACCAACTATCAATTCAAATGTGGATGTGGAAGCAAATAACATGGATCCGCGGATTGCGCACACCATTGGCCTGTTCGGCATGCCATGGAAATACAACCCTGCGATTATTGTTGATGCAAGTTTTCCACGAGTGCCGGATCAGTATGGAACAAACATGGGTATGAAAGACCAGGAACTACCCAATAGCAGTTGCTGGCGCCAGTCAGAAGCATTTTATGGCGGTGGCAGGAATACTGATGTGATGAGATATGCGGATGCATTGTTGTATTGGGCAGAGGCATTAGTTGAAACAAGCCCCTCGCGATTTGCGGAGGCATTGCCAATTATCAACCGGATACGTCAAAGAGCGATGAACAGCACAGGCAGATTGGTGAAAGGTGATGGTTCTCCTTCCGGAAAATATGTGATAGGATTATATACGGCCGGTGATTTTGCAACGCAGGAGCAGGCCCGGGCCGCCGTTAGGTTCGAACGCCGCCTGGAAATGGCGATGGAGTCATTTCCGGGTCGCCATTTCGATCTTGTACGCTGGGGAATAGCTGAAGAAACGATGAACGCATATTACGCCGTGGAAAAAACCAGGCGCTCATACCTGGTGGAAGGAGGTTATACCAAAGGAAGGGATGAATACCAGCCTATTCCGCAAATCGAGATCACTATAAGTAAAGGCAAACTGCAACAAAACCCAGGTTACTGATTACTGATTATTGATGCCTTATTTGGAAAAAATATTGAACAGAGTTATTCAACGGTTTCTGAATCGCATACTGATTACCGTTGTCTTATTTGCATGCTGCATCCGCGTACAGGCGCAACATTTTGTGAGGGTAGAGGAAACTGCGGGGCTCGGTCACACGACTTCCGCTAATGGTATCGGCCTGGCCGACTACGACAGGGATGGTGATCTCGATATTTTTCTTGTGGGTTTCAAATCGTTTGACTTAGCCAACGGCTCTACCTGGAACAGGTTGTTGAAGAATAATGGCAATGGCACTTTTGAAGACGTGACGCTGCAGGCGGGGTTCACCGTACAGTTTACTAACACTGGTGTACCCGCAGCACGCGGTGAAAAAATGGGAGCCGCATGGGGTGATTACGATAATGACAGTTTCCCCGACCTGTTTCTCACCAATAGCAGGGGAGACGAACTGTATCACAATGAGCGCAATGGCACATTTATCAATGTAACACGCGATGCAGGCTTGACAGTTTGTAACGATTGTTACAGCTCAAGCGGGCTTTGGTGGGATTTTGATCGTGATGGAGATCTGGACCTTTATGTGAGCCGCATCAATGCATATAACGTTCTATATGAAAATGAAGGGGACGGCACTTTCATCGACAAAACAGAAACATCGAATCTGAAAGGCGGAAATATAACATGGACCAGTGTTCCTCTTGATGTTGATGGAGATGGATGGTTGGACCTCTACCTTGTTAATGATACACATCGAAACCAGTTGTTCGTCAACAACAGGGATAAAAGTTTTCGAGAGGAAACAGGTCTGTACGGTTTGGATGATCCGGGTGCAGGGATGGGGGTTACTATCGGCGATTATAATAATGATGGATTGTTCGATGTGTACGTGACCAACATCTACAATCACCGGCCCAATCCACTATTCACGGCATTAACAGCGGGTGACTATAGGAATGATGCGAAGCGGCTCGGTGTCGATAACACAGGCTGGGGCTGGGGAACGCAATTTTTTGATGCCGACAATGATGGCGACGAAGACCTTTATTCTGTCAACGGAATAGAAGAAAACCAGTACGTTTTTAACGAGGTACAGGTGGACACCCGAAACGTTTTTTTCAAAAATATGTTAATAGAAAATGGTGGAGAAGGATTTATAGACTGGTCGGTTCAATCCGCTACAAATCTTTTAACGAGAGGACGCGGTTTAGAGACTTTCGATTACGATAGTGATGGAGACATTGATCTGCTCGTTGCAAACAATTTTGAAAAACCTGCTCTATTCAAAAATGAATCGATAAATGGAGAGCAACTGGTGGATCGTAACTGGATAGAAATATCACTGCAGGGCACACAATCTAACCGCGACGCTATTGGCACCAAAATAAAAGTTACGGCGAATGGAAAATCATATTACCGATGGTACCATGGTGCTGCTTTTCTCGGTCAGTCCCTTAAACCCGTGCATGTCGGATTGGGCTCTGCTACCGGTATTGAAGAAATACAGGTGTGGTGGCCCAACGGACTCGTGGAGAAAATGAACAATGTGAATATCAATCAGCATATACTTCTGAAAGAAGGCGACATGATAAAAGTGGAAACACCTCCAGATACAACACACATTACACCTTCTTCACCCCTTACGGTTAGCAGTTATCCAAATCCATTTTATGGAAGAACAACCATCC
>JAEUVS010000112.1 GCA_016786745.1 Chitinophagaceae bacterium
ATTAACGGTGTTGCATATATGCTCGATAACGCCGCTACGGTTAACTTCAAATTCAACTTCGGTGCACCGAGTTGCGTGCCAGCCACAACTTTTGAAACGGCGGGTGCTGCCATCAACTCTTCCGAAATAAAACTTCTTCTCGAAAAGCCTGAAATAAAATATCTCAGCGAGATGATGAATTTTCCCGGCGTAATCAATAGAGATGAAGAAGTAATGAGAAAAATTTCTACCGCGCACGCATTTTCGAAACCCATCGACGGACACGCACCCGGTCTCCGCGGCGATGGTCTGAAAAAATATATATCAGCGGGCATTTCAACCGATCATGAGTGCTTCACAAAAGAAGAAGCCCTCGAGAAACTTAGTCTCGGGATGAAAATTATTATCAGGGAAGGCAGCGCCGCGAAAAATTTCGATGCGCTCGTTTCTCTCCTGCACGATCATGCCGACATGATCATGTTTTGCAGCGACGACAAACATCCCGATAGTCTCGTACAGAGTCATATAAATATACTTTGCAGTCGCGCGGTAAAATACGGGATCGACATATTCAACGTGCTGAAGGCCGCATGCATCAACCCCGTTCATCACTACAAACTTGATACAGGACTTTTAAGACCGGGTGATGCAGCAGATTTTATCCTGGTAGAGGATTTAAAACATTTTAAGGTTACGCAAACTTTTATAAACGGCATCTGCGTCGCAGAGAATGGAAAAACAAAAATTGAGTCGCCTCCCGCAAAAATCATTAACCGGTTCAGTTGCAAAAAAATTACCGCGGCCGCGCTGAAGTGCCCGGTAAAAGATTTTGTCATCAGCAATAAGATTCCAGTAATCGAGGCGCTCGATGGACAACTCATCACTAACAAGCTACTGGTGTCACCTAAAACAGAAAACGGCAACGTTGTTACTGATATCGAAAACGATATTCTGAAAATTGTTGTAGTAAACCGGTATAATGATGCTTCGCCCGCAGTCGCGTTTATCAAAAATTTCGGCATCAAAGAAGGTGCGATTGCGTCTTCAGTCGCACATGATAGTCATAACATCATCGCGGTGGGCGTAACCGATGATGCGGTTATCGAGGCCATTAACCTTGTAATAGATCACAAAGGTGGCATTAGCTGTGTATCAAATACCGATAAAAAAGTCCTCCCCCTTCCGGTAGCCGGCATAATGAGTGCAGGCGACGGCTATAAGGTTGCTGAAGCCTATACCGAAATAGATCAAATGGCTAAAGATCTCGGGGCCGGCCTGGGTGCTCCTTTTATGACCCTTTCATTTATGGCTTTGCTTGTGATACCGTCGCTTAAGCTCAGCGATAAAGGGCTATTTGATGGAGATAATTTCAGTTTTGTCTACAAATCATAATTACTTTCTCCATTTTCACCGCCGTTTTTCCGCATTTCACCGATATTTCCCGCTATTCAGCCTAATCTCCCTTTCCCGGCGTTCCACATCGCTATACTTTTGGTAAAAATCAAGCACATGCAAGAGCAGAACATGCAACGCAGAAACAAATTTCTAAGCAACAACAGGTGGACCGGTCTTATCCTCCTTTTAGTTGGTGCAGTGTTGTTGCTGCGGCAGGTTGGATATCCCCTCCCCGGATGGCTGATCAGCTGGGAAATGATCCTGATAGTGGTGGGGTTGGTGATTGGAGTAAGGCACGGCTTTAAGGACTTTAGCTGGCTCGTGATGATCCTGGTAGGTGTTGTATTTCTTTCAGACGACGTTTTTCCCGAAATAAAGTTGAAGCAATACGCTGTACCCATCATTATAATTTCGGTGGGACTGCTTTTCGTTCTCTCGCCCAAAAAAATGTGTGGAGGACATGAACGGTGGCGCAGGAGGAGAATGCACAGGTTTGGAGGACCGCAACACCTGGAAGCGGAAACCCTTCCGATCGAAAGTGAGGCAACCCAGGAAACAGAACTCGACATCACATCAATTTTCGCCGGCGTAAAAAAACGCGTTTTGTCTAAACAATTTAAAGGAGGAGATATCACGTGCGTGTTCGGCGGCGCTGAATTAAACCTGATGAATGCAGACTTTATTTCTCCGGTCATGCTCGACGTAACAATGATATTTGGTGGCACCAAGCTTATCATTCCTCCAAATTGGGAACTACGGTCGGAGGTTACGGCAATATTTGGTGGCGTCGACGATAAACGGCCACAGGCGAGCGGCGTACCGGAAAAAGTTATTATTCTCACCGGAACATTAATGTTCGGGGGCATTGAAGTGAACAGCTTCTCATTGTAAACAACGAAATTCTTTTTGATATGAACTGGTTTATTGCGAAAATGGTATTCAGAATTACTTCGGGCGATGGCAATCACACCCCGCAATTCGATGAGCAACTCCGGCTAATCAATGCGGAAAATGAAGATGAAGCATTCGACAAAGCCATGCAGATTGGTCGCGCGGAAGAAGACTCGTTTATGAATAATAAGAACCAGGTGGTGAAATGGTCATTCATCAACATTCCGGAGTTGAACAAACTGCCGTCGCTCACGGATGGTATTGAAATATATTCCAAAGTGAATGAGTATGATAATGCCGTTCACTTTATCGATACTGTAAACAAAAAAGCAGGCAATATCGGTTCTGCGTTCTATAAAAGACTAAGCGAAGCAGTTTAATTTTTTCCATTGGCAACATCACCATTAAGCACCACGAGGAACAGATGGATTTTTGCAGCGTGCTGGACGCTGTGGACGGCCGTGCATTATGCGATGCTGCAAAATTTCGATATTGAATGGACAATCGCTTTGGTAGACAGCATCGGATCAAATGCGTTGCTGGCTGCTTCAACTATCCTCGTGGTGCAAACTTTTGGCTATTACAGGCCCGACACCAAAAATTATTTTTACCTGCTCGTGTGGTGCGTGGTGATCAGCATTATATGGACAGCTGTTGTTAAGCTGGGAATGCTTTATTTGTTCCCCGACAACCAGGCATATAGTACATTTCTTATGCGATCCATCCCCGTGCGTTTTGACATGGCATTTCTTGTGATAGGCTGTTCCGTAATCATGAGTATGCTTTGGTACGATCTTGAAGACAAAAAAATTGATGCATCGAGAAAAGCCGATGCAGAAAAACTCGCCCGCGACGCAGAGCTTTATAAACTACGCCAACAACTGCAGCCGCACTTTTTGTTTAATAGTCTGAACTCAATAAGCGCGCTTGCCGGTAAACAGCCAGAGCAGGCCAGGAAAATGATTCAGCAGTTGTCGGATTTTTTAAGAGGTGCACTTAAGAAAGAAGACTACCAACTGACGACACTGGCTGAAGAATTGCAACACCTGCAATTGTATCTCGATATGGAGAAAATGCGTTTCGGCCATCGGCTATCAACCGAAATTACCCACGACGAAGAAAGCCTGAATTTTCTCATACCTCCGATGCTGTTGCAGCCAATAGTCGAAAATGCGATCAAATTCGGATTATACGATACAACCGACGACATCACCATAAAAATAAATGCAGTTACCCACGATAAATATCTTGAAATAACTGTCAAAAATCCTTTTGACCCCGAAACATCATCACCTAAACACGGCACAGGCTTCGGTCTGAGTTCAGTGCAAAGGAGACTATTTCTTTTATTCACCAGGAATGATCTCCTGTCAACAAACGCAAACGACCGAATATTTTCTACCACAGTGAAAATTCCACGCAATGATATCAACAATCCTGATAGATGACGAACCGCTTGCAAGAACGATTATAAAAGAATACCTGGATGAGTTTCCTCAGGTTACCGTAATGCAGGAATGTAATGATGGTTTCGAAGGATTGAAAGCTATCATGCAGCACAAGCCGCAACTGGTTTTTCTCGATGTTCAGATGCCGAAGATTAATGGCTTTGAAATGCTGGAATTGATTGAAGAGCCGCCGGCGGTAATATTCGTGACAGCTTTCGATGAGTACGCGATAAAAGCCTTTGAGTCGCATGCCATAGACTATCTTCTAAAACCTTTCAGCAAAGAGCGTTTTAATAAAGCAGTAGAAAAATTTCTCGAGCATGTTACCGAAGCAACGTTGCCACCTGCTCTGCCAGAGACTTTTTCACTTTCGCCGCAGCAACACCAGCGTGTGGTGGTTAAAACCGCCGGTAAAATAAAAATTATCCCGGTTGATGACATACACTATCTTGAGGCCGCCGACGACTATGTGCGAATACATACTAAAGAAGGGGCCTTTCTTAAAAACCGTACGATGAGTCATTTCGAAAAATCGCTCGATGCAGATTTGTTCGTTAGAACGCACCGTTCATACATTGTAAATGTGCAGTTGATTACGAGAATCGATCCTTATGAAAAAGAGAATTATGTGGCGTTGCTGAAAACAGGCGCAAAAGTTTCGGTAAGTAAAACGGGTTATGCGAAGTTGAAACAGGTGCTTGGATTGTAATTTCTTGTTTTCTTTCTAAAGAAAAAATACTGGGCGGCCACTAAAACCTCGGGCACGGTATCCCCTTATATCCCGGAGGCCTCTTAATATAAATAAGCGAAATCTCTATCCCTCCGCGACTCTGCGAAGCAGTCTTCAAACTTGAAATATTAACATCGTAGGAAGCTCCAAATCTGAATCCACCAAACTCAAGTCCAACATAAGGAATCAATGCATCACTTACATTGTTGAATCTCGCCCACGCACCCGCGTAAAAATTCAGCGGATCCTCTTCATCATCGTTTAGCATAAAACCACCGGCGCCTCCACCAACAAAATTCGTGGCACCGGCCTGCCGGCTATACATCGTGCTGATAAAAACAGTTCGCGTATTGCCTTCTAAAGGAATCGCGCCACCGGCATTAAGCGTCAACCGCGGGCTCAACTCATAAAAAACATCACCGGTAAACGATTCTTTTGGCCTGTTCAGGTGATAACCCGAAGCACCAAGATAGAAGTTGTTATATCCGTCAGTTGATCCGTTGTAAAGCGCACCGACCGAAAAGTCGAAATAGCTGGTGTTCACCTGCCGGTTATCTATCTCTTCCCTGCTCGGCACCGTCCAACCGCCATTTTGATCGAGTTCATCCAGGAAATTAAGTTTAGTTCCATCGAGGCGCTTGTTCGCAAACGTTCCCTGGAAGCCAATACCTATCTGTTGAAGTCCATCTTCATCAATTCCTTTATGATAAGCCGTGGTAACAGAAATAAAATTTCCAGAAAGGATGCCATTGGCGGTTTTATCAGTCATTGCCATAACCCCTACTCCCCAGGTATCGAGATCAGAAATTTTACCGCGGAGTATTGGCAGGTCGAACGAGATGGTTGAGGTGATAAAAGCCTTGCTGATTTCCGGCCACTGGTCGCGATAATTGCCGGCCACCCTGAAATCGCCATTGAATTTACCCGTTAGCGCGGGATTTAAAGTAAGTGGAGAAACGAAAAATTGTGAAAAATTAGGGTCCTGCGAAAATCCAGGTTTAAACAGGCAGGTTATCAGTATAAGCAGTCCGAGTTTTCGCATCAGCTTTGTCACGACATATCAACGCCTAAACTACAAAAAAAGTGCTATACCGTATAATTGGTCACGCCTGCACTTTAGGGCCGAATGCGAGGTCTCCGGCGTCGCCGAGGCCGGGAACGATATATCCCTTGGCGGTTAGTTCCTCGTCGATATCGCCGCACCAGATGGTTACATTGGGTTCGGCGCGCTTAACAAATTCAATTCCAACGGTGCACGCGATCGCCGACACCACATGTATTTCCTTCGGTGCACCCTCTTCCCGCAACACCTGGATGGTTTTTACGAGGGATGAACCCGTCGCGATCATTGGGTCGGAGATGACAACAACCCGGTTATCGAGGTCGGGACAGGAAATATATTCCAAACTAATATCAAAAGACCCATCGAGGCGATGCTTCCGGTAGGCCGAAACAAACGCGTTGTCAGCCTTATCAAACACATTTAACAAACCATAATGCAATGGAAGTCCCGCCCGCAATATGGTAGCCAGCACGGGCTGTTCGGCCAGGCTTTTACAGGTGGCGGTGCCGAGGGGCGTTTGAACCTCCTTCGTGGTATAAGCCAGCCTTGTACTTATTTCAAGTGCGCAAATTTCACCAATCCGTTCAAGGTTACGACGAAAGCGCATACGGTCGGCCTGGAGTTGAACATCACGCAGTTCGCCGATCCATTCACCAACGATAGAATAGGTATTGCTCAGATTTCTGACCATGTTTGTAATGCGCTCCTTAATTTGCCTGACAAATCTAATCTTAAATATTTACAATGGTATACCGCGTTATTGGTACGATGAGTGGAAGCTCGCTCGATGGATTAGACATTGCTTTTGTGGAGTTGCAGCAAGTGTCTGGCAAATGGACATATCAACTCCGCCAGGCTGCCTGCTATGAGTACAGTAAGGAGTGGATGGAAAGATTATCCCGCGCTACTTCACTGAACGCGCTGGATTATCAGCTTCTTGATACTGATTACGGCACCTATTGTGGCGAATTGATCAACAGGTTTATCGAAGAGAATGGTTTGCAGTACCAGGTGCAATTGATTTCATCACATGGTCACACCACTTTTCATTCTCCCGCTCAAAAATTCACTTCACAACTTGGCAACGGCGCCGCCATCGCAGCTTCCACAGGGATCAATGTGGTGAATAATTTGCGTGCGATGGATGTTGCACTGGGCGGTCAGGGAGCGCCAATAGTTCCTGTCGGTGAAAAATTGCTGCTCGGTAATTATTTATTCTATTTAAACCTGGGAGGCATTGCTAATATTTCGCTGAATCATGAAACAAAATATGTAGCATTTGATATTTGCCCCGCGAACAAAGTACTTAACCTGCTGGCAAAAGAAACCGGTAATAATTTCGATAATGGTGGTGAAATAGCTCGCAGTGGCCAGGTAAATAAATCGCTGCTGCAAATGCTCGACGATTTTGAATATTACGGTATGGCATACCCGAAGTCGCTCTCTAATGATTTTGGCATTGGAGTGATTTATCCGTTAATCCAAAACCATGGTGGAAAGCTGGAAGACAAGTTGAGAACTTATGTTGAACATATTTGCAGGCAGACTGCATTGTCGGTTGAAAAATTGCAGGAAGACTTTCGGATTACCGGCGAGCAAAAAATGCTTGTTACTGGTGGCGGTGCGAGAAATACTTTTTTGATTGAACGGTTGAAGGAAACGCTTTCGTTTCTTGGAGTTGAACTGGAAACACCTGGTGACGACCTTATTGATTTTAAAGAGGCGATTGTGATGGCGCTAATTGGCGTGCTGCGCTGGCGCGAAGAGAATAATACTTTCGCTTCTGTTACCGGCGCCTCGAGGGATAGCATTGGAGGGTGTGTGTGGATTGGGCAGGAAGCATGATGAAAACTTTGGTCACTTGTCATCCCGAGGAGGCCTGCGGCCGACGAGGGATCTGCAGAGAAACATTGTATTATTTAACAATCAACGGAATCACATAATAACTAAACAACGCAATCAAAACCACCGCAACAATATTCATCACAAACCCTGCCTTCACCATCTGATTCAGCTTAATATGCCCACTGCCAAACACAATCGCATTAGGCGGTGTTCCCATAGGCATCATGCTCGCGCAGCTGGCCGCTAATGTCATCGGAATGCCGAGCAATAGCGGGTTCATCCCTAACGCATCCGCGATCCCTCCTATCACCGGCGAAAACACAATAACCTGCGCAATATTGCTCATCAGCTCACTGATAAAAATCGACATCACCGCCACGATCACTATCAACACAAACCCTCCCTGTCCACTGAACCCCGCCATCCACTGACCTAAACTCTCAATCAATCCCGCTTTCTCAAGCGCACCCGCCAGCGCGATACCGCCGCCAAAAAGCAGCAGGATACCCCACGCCATTTTAGTAGTGTCTTTCCATTCGAGAATGCGTTTACTCTCACTCTTCATACCCGACGGCGCAACAAACAACGCTGTAGCGCCAATAATAGCGATCATTGTATCGTCGAGATCAACAAGTCCGGCCGCATTGATAAGATCTTTTGTGATCCATAAAAACGCAGTTGCTGAAAATATCGCCAGCACGCGCTTTTCCGCAGTCTGCATCGGGCCGAGCTCATCGATTTTTTTTCTGATCACTGCCTTCGTTGATGCATCCGACTTCAATCTATTCGGGTATAACCATTTTGTAAGCACGAGGTATAATGCGAAGAGGAGAAGTATGGCAACAGGCATACAAATAATCATCCAGTCAACAAACTGAAATGTGTAGTGATACTTCTTATCCATAAAAGCCACAAACGCAACGTTCGGCGGCGTTCCGATGATGGTGGCGATTCCACCGAAATTCGACGCATATGCAATGGCAAGCATTACAGTCAGCGAAAAATTTTTCAGGTTTCCTGAGCCCTGCCTGTTCTCATTCACCACGTGAATAATCGAAGCCGCAATCGGGTACATCATCATAGTAGTGGCAGTATTGCTCAGCCACATGCTGATAAATCCTGTTGATAAAATAAACCCAAGAACAATTCTGTCGCCACTCGTTCCCGTAGCACGGATAATATATAATGCGATCCTCGTATGCAGGTTCCATTTTTCGATAGCCAACCCAATCATAAAGCCGCCTAAAAAAAGAAAGATAATTGAGTCGCCATAGCTTTGAGCGGTCACTTTGATTGATTCGATGCCCATCAGCGGAAAAAGTATGAGCGGAAGCATCGCTACAACCGGCATGGGTATTGCTTCAGTAACCCACCAGGTCACCATCAATGCCGCGACGGCGAGCACTATGTTCGCCTGGTGTGAAACATTAAATGGATTTACCAAAAGCATCAAAACAAAAAGCGCTGCACCAGCAAGTAAAGAGATGAGATCGCGACGACTTTTAATTAAACCGGATATCAAAACAGTGGAATATTTGTTAAGTTTGGCCGGTTGAAGATAATAAAGAAACCTCATGCCCGCTAACCCATAAACGTACGACGCTTGCTCAAGGAAATCATAACAGCTATTGAATCGTACTTCAAGGCGCATCGTTTTATCAGGAAGCATGGCTTATGGAAATGGATCATAATCCCCGGCATCTTCTACACGATTCTCTTCCTGTTCGGCATGTACGCGTTCTGGCAATCGTCGAACTTCGTGGTTTCTTATGTCAGCGGCAGCCTCGGTATTGATAAATGGGTTCACAGGCAGGACAACGACCTGCTCAGCTTTTTTTTCCTGATGGGCGAGATGATGGTACGCCTGATCCTGATGTTCTTTTACTTCTCCCTTTTTAAATATATTTTTCTCATCATCGGTTCGCCGGTGTTCGCATACCTGAGCGAAAGAACGGAAGCCATTATTGAAGGAAAAGAGTTTCCGTTCAGCTTCTCCCAACTGATGAAAGATATTTTCAGGGGCATAAAGCTGGCGCTCAGAAATACAATGTGGCAGGCCGTGTTTACGATCTCCATTTTGATTCTTTCGTTTTTCCCTGTAGTCGGATGGGTAACGCCGGTAATAATGTTGTTTGTAGAATGTTACTACTATGGCTTTTCGATGATGGACTACAGTTGTGAACGCCACAAGCTCTCTCCATCAGAAAGTATTGAATATATCACGCGGCACAAAGGTTTGGCGATAGGTAATGGAATGATGTTTTTCCTGATGCATCTTATTCCTTTTGCAGGCTGGTTGCTCGCTCCGGCTTATGCTGTTGTGGCTGCAACGATCAGCATGTATCATCAGAAATCGGAGTTATGAGTGCTGCAAAAGTATACCTGATTCCATCAACTCTTGCCGAAGGCGCAACTCATACTATTCCTCCTTACGTTGTCGATGCAGTGAAAGACTGCAAAGTATTTTTCGTAGAAAACGAACGCACCGCGAGACGTTACTTAAAAAGTGTATGGAAAGAAATAGTGATTGACAACTACAAGTGGTTCGCTATTCACAAAGCAGAAAACGAGGTAAAGAATCAATTCAACGAATTTTTAAAAGAAGGCATTAACATCGGTATCATCAGCGAAGCGGGCTGCCCCGGTGTTGCCGACCCTGGACAAATTCTAACTGGCATTGCGCACAAAACCGGTGCAACAGTAATACCTCTCGTTGGCCCAAGTTCAATTCTTCTCGCACTGATGGCAAGTGGTTTAAATGGACAGCAATTTCAGTTTGCCGGATATCTTCCGATCGACAACGGCGAACGTACCAAAACTTTAAAACATCTCGAAAACGAATCACTCAAAAAGAATTGTACGCAGATTTTTATTGAGACACCATACCGTAACAATCAATTGCTGGAAACAATTCTGAAAACCTGTCAACCTTCCACGAAGTTGTGCATCGCGGCCGAACTCACATCCGCAAATGAACTCATCGTAACCAAATCCATCAGCGACTGGAAAAAATCTCTTCCCGATTTACATAAGAAGCCGGTCGTATTTTTATTACTGGGCTAAAGTCACCTTCGCATGTGCTCCATAACCGCACACTTTAATCGCAGAACCGAACACTTCTTACACCTTTGCTAAAAACAATTCGCTGGATAACAACTGGTTATTGTTTGGCACACTTTTCAGACCGATTTGCAAAACCATCTACCATGCTTACACGGCTCCTAATATTCGCTTTTCTCACAACAAGCGCCATCACATTGTTCGCCCAACGAAACGAGCAGGAAGTGCTAATAAATAGTCGTTCGTTATCTACCGCCTCAATTCGTAGTGTAGAGGCAGAGACACAAGGAGGAAATATATCACTGGAAGGTGTAGCCGACGCCGATGCACGCGTAGAAGTTTATGCATGGGGTCGTGGCAGCGATGAATCAATCAAACAGCGCGTTTCTGATTATTACACGGTGAAAATTGAAACTGATAACAACAAACTTTCCGTTTCTGCAAAACGAAAAAAGTCTTTCGGCCGCAACGACCAGGTGAGTGTTTCTTTCCGGGTGTATGTACCGGTTTCTGTTTCCAGCGAACTCAATACCAGCGGAGGCAATATCAGTTGCCGTCATTTGTCCGGCAACCGGCAGTGGGTGCAAACCAGCGGTGGTAATATCGCTTTTGATGATGTGAAAGGCGACGCAACGGGCAAAACTTCCGGCGGCAACATCTCGATCAGCAATTGCTCCGAAACATTTGACTTATTTACCAGTGGTGGTAACATACATGCCAGGCGAAGTGAGGGCAAATTGTCCCTGTCTACTTCAGGAGGAAATATTGCCCTTGAAGAGCTGTCAGGAACCATCAAAGCGAAAACAAGTGGCGGAAATGTAACTGCCGATCGCGTAAGCGGATCGCTAATCACATCATCATCCGGTGGAAACCTTCAGCTCGGCGACCTTTCCTGTTCACTGGAAGCTTCCACAAGCGGTGGCAATTTGAATATAGCCATCAAAAAAATAGGCGAACATGTAAAATTGCGCAACAGCGGCGGCGGTAATACACATCTCGAATTACCTGGCGGCACCGGTATGGATATCCACGCAACAGGAAGTTCGGTAAGAGTTGAACGTACCGTAGGTTTCACGGGCGACATCCGCGAGCGCGAAATCAAAGGTTCGGTTAATGGCGGCGGCATTCCGGTTGATATAGATGGTGGCGCCTCAAGAGTTGTGGTTACAATCAGGTAAAACGATTGTTCTTGTTTTCAGTTACCGGCGATTCAACCACCAGCCAATATTTATGTGAGACAGTACCGTGAACCTGCCCGTCATCTTCTCTACGGCAGGCCCATAGGCATTCTCTTCTATATTTTTCAAAAGGTAAAAGCCGGGACCAACATTTAAATCAAGGCTAAATCTTCCCGGATAATTCCGTTGCATGCCCCACAAAACACCCTGCTGCAACAACGGCCGACGATGTAACGGTACCACGTAGAGTTGGGAAAGCGTTTCGCGTGTTAATATGTAATCGAGCGAAGCGGCAATATAATTCATTGAATTAAATGCAGTCCTTTTTCCGCTTTCGCTGCGTTTACGGCCATTGTAATAAAACCGGTATTGAATAGTAGCCGCAGGATCGAAAGTGAGAAATGTATTGGTGCCCTGAGATTTTGAAAAGCTCAATCCAAATGAAGTAGCAGCATAGAAACGTAACAGCGCTGTCTGAGTTTTGTTGATACTGGGCTCGAAGGTTATGCCCGGCTCAAAAGCAGTCAATCTATACACGTTCACTGTACACGGAAGGTCTTTGTCTGAGGCTACTTTTACTGAAAAACCAGGTTTCAGCACGGGAATTTTTTCCCATTCACCGGTAACATCATAACGATGAAAACTTTTGTTCCCGGCAAAACCGGCTAAAAATTCAATTCTTTCCACACCTTCACCACCACTCTTACTTATGGCAATAAAAAAATCCTCGTTCATCGTTATACTATCCTTCGTCAAATCAACATTCAATGCTCCTTTTCCATTCCTGCCATAAACGGGGATAGGACCTCGCAGAACACGTGTAGCCGGCCGGTCGTTTTCCACTTTGTAAAAGTTTACATTGAAAGTATCTGCCGTTGTAAAAGATCTGATCAAAAACTTTGCACTAACTACCCGCAGCGGTCCGCTGCAAACCCTGACTATTGTTCCGGTTTCGAAATGCCCATGATCATGATTGACTTCATAGGCCACCGACAGCAACTTCACGGTCCCATTGTTGCCAATTGTGTTCATGAATTTCGATGAATCTTCCTGGCTAAAACACCAAAACGATAACATTCCGTATAAGATGGTAAGAAGAGGTTTCATTTGTATTGATAGTATTTGTCACAAAGCAGGCACAGCAATAAGGCAAATTTTAATTTCCGGCTATCCATCGCATGGTAACTTACTTTGTCTTGTCCGTATAATGCAAATACTTCCTCCCCGTTCAGTTTTAATTTTTTAATTCGTCCCAGGTCAGAAGTAACTAATTCGAATTGTTCGTTATCTACTTTTCCTTTCACTTCCATTTCAACACGACCCACGTTGTTCAATTCAGCGCTCAAAGTGTCAATCGTTGACGAATCACTTCCATCCCACATTTTTCCAAAATTCTCGCTGTTAACAGTGTAGTTTATTTGAAACTCCGACATTGTATCACCATTAAGAGTAATCGAGTGCAACACATCGGGCCGAATGTGTTTTTCGGACCGATACTCACTCCTCTCTAAAGACTTAAAGCCTTCTTCGTCTTTCACCCTTCGGCGGTCGGCAACCTTCGTGTCAACGAAGTGTATGGAACATTTATAGTTATCAAAACCTTCTTTAAAAGAGTGAACAGCCGTATACAATGTTGACCGTTTCTTTTCTGAGTCGACGTTCGAAAAAAATGTAATCAATCCACCTATCGTATTCTCCATGCCGTGTTTGAACTTGCCGGTTTTAACGACGCTCGTAGAATCAGGCATAATAGTAAACCCATCTTCACCGTGCATCGAAATGGATTGGTGGTGGTCATCAAATTCACACTCACGCAGGTTCATGTTTGCAGGTGTCGGCGAATCAGTGTAACCACAAGCCGCGTTCAACCATATTCTATCCTGGGCTTTCGGCAACCCATTAACTACATAATAAGCGATCGTGTCGTATTCATACTGCAGGTGTGAAGGATAAAAAGGAAACCGGTTAAGTGTTACCTGGCCGGGCGCGGGCTGCCTGCGCATGATGTTATAACTGGCAGACAGGTCCTCCTTAACAATGGCTCCTTGCACCAGCCGGTATTTTACACTTATTCTTGTAGCGAGCATAGAATAATCGGGGTTCATCGCGATACCTTCATCAAAAAGCTGTAAAAAAATATACCACTTCGATGTATCTAAAGCCGAAACCGAAGGATTAAACTTAGGCTCCATTCTCAACAGGGGCAGCCTGTTTACCCTCACACTAAATCCGGAAACATCCCGGTTCCATTTTTGAGATATTGTTTTAATGAAGCTTCTTTTTAACATCTCCTGGTAGGTTGTATCCTTCATTAACACTACTCTCCCATCGCCTGTTGTCCTATGCCATATATACTCGGCTCTCACTTCAATACCTGGCAACTCCTGGCCGAAAGTATATTCAGCAAACATCACCAGGAACAAGATTTGTGAAAGAAGCCTCATACAAAAAATTTAAAGAACAAATCCCAATCGTAATCCGAAATACCGGTTGTAAAATTTTCCGTCGGTTTCATCAGGAGCAACCATATTGCTTAGCCCTGCATTGTAATTGAGTGCCACCATAATTCCTGATTTGCCCACATATCCCGTTACAACATTCAACGCAGTTTCGACGCGCTTAAAGTCTTCATCTTTCCCGAATTTTACTTTGTCACTACCCGACATACCCGCCGACTCCCATTTACTTTTACCTGAGATTCCGACATTGAAAGATGGGCCCGCGCCGAGGAAGATCTTTCCGTTGGAGAGTTTTGCATTGTATACGAAATTCAAGGGTACTTCAAAATGGTTGGTAGTAAGCCGGTTTTTCTCGCCTTCGGCTTTGAGGGTGCCGCCTTTTTGTACGAAGTTCAACGCAGGCATGAAGCTGCCGGCAGACCCTAAAGGTATATCCGAGAACACACCAAGAGTTATCCCGGGTTTACTTTTCGAAGTTACCGATACTGATGAAACTGTTACCTTATAATTGGCCACCGTGGCACCAGTGGTAATACCAAACCTTACTTTTTGAGATTGGGCATTGCCCGATAAAATTCCAATGAATAATGTGAAAATTGTAACAAGCCTTTTCATGACGTGGAGTTTAGGTGAATGTTTTGAATGCATCCCAAACGTATCACGTTGTTGGCCCAGATGCTAATCGTTTACCGCGACGTAAAAACCGCAATTCGCATTTTTCAATATTCATCGGGCTTCGATTACACATAGGTGATAAAAATACCTTCATACGAAGCAGGCCGGCCCATATTTTACGGGAAAGCGCTTAATCTCAATCACGAATTATTAAAAGCCCGTAAAAATAAACCGGCGGGTGTCCGGAATAATGTAACTTTTAAAAGATTAACTGTTTATGAATTCAGCCGACCTTCAACAAATATTTTTTTCCAATTTGAAGAATGTTGTTCCCGCAAACATCTCTTTGGTGGATGAAATCGCCGAAATCCTCGATATTGGGTACGACAGTGTTTACCGGCGAATAAGAGGAGAGAAACCAATCACATTAGGTGAACTGAAGGTCCTCTGCGACCGTTATCAACTCTCACTCGACCAGGTATTGCAGCTTAACAACGATTCTATTGTCTTCCAGGCACCCGGCATCAACAACGACATAGATTTTAATGGATACCTGACCGGTATCCTGGCGGAATTCAGATACTTCAACAGTTTTGGAGTAAGGGAAATGTTTTATTTATGCAAAGACCTACCGATATGGCACTTCTTTCTCTTCCCGGCAATCGCCGCTTTCAAAATATTCTGCTGGATGAAAACAATTCAAAACCATCCGGAATACCGGCACAAAACATTTTCTCTTTCGGGTTTTTCCTCTGATGAGTTTTATAAGGCCGGCCAGCAAATACTCGGCGAATACAATAAAATGCCGACAATAGAATTATGGGGATATGAAACCGTGAACAGCACCATCAATCAAATTCAATACTATCGCGATGCGAAGTTGTTTGACAAGCAGGATGATTTTAAGAAGGTGCTCGGCTCATTGAATGAAATGCTTAATCATTTGAAGAGCGAGGCCGAAGCAGGCGTCAAGTTCATGCCGGGCGCATCGCCATCACATTCAAAAGTCGCATACAATCTTTATATAAATGAAGTACTTCTTGGCAACAATACCACGATTGTAAACCTCGAAAACACCTTGCATTGTTACATCAATTACAACGGGCTCTACTACTTTAAAACCCGCGATCCGAGGTTTACCTCAAGGTCCATGCGGCATTTCGATACTCTCATAAGCCGTTCCACGCTCATTAGCGGCACCGGCGAAAAATATCGTAATAAATACTTCGGCCTCCTGGAAGAACAGGTTAACAATCTCGACCGGGGGTAATGCCGGGTTGCTGTTTCCTACCGGCCGTGACAACACTCCCTAACTCTCCCGCACAAAAATTACATTTTCTCCACGCTCCGATCGTCGAAAGTTATAGCGTTTTACGGCACCACATACCGCATCCGAACAATTCGGTTTTAGCCAGTCATGCAATTCGATAATCAAACCCTTTGCCGAGTTCAGCCAGGTACCAGGGTTGTGTTCAAACACTTCCTTCTCACTTCCTTCAATATCCAATTTCACCAGGTCCGCATTCCGCCATTCCTGCTGTTTGATTATATCGTCAATAGAAAATCCCTTAATACTATTTTCGTCGGGCGCACTGGTTTCCTCAATCCTGAATGCCCATTTTCCCGAATTCGGATTAATAATTTTTAAATAAGAAGAACTGCGCCAGATGCCACCCTTCAATGGGATAATATTTTTGTAAGCAGATACATTTTTTTGAAGCAGCTCAAAATTTGAATCTTCCGGCTCAATGGTTATTATTTTCGCATGCGGGTACCTGTTAGCGAAAATTATTGCCGCCATTCCTATATTTCCTCCGCCATCAATAATTGTTTCGGGTATAAAAGGAAGATTGATATCGTACTCTCCGCTTATGAATATATTTCTGAAAAGCTTAAAATCGCTCGTCCCGGGCCTCAGGTAAAGACGATGTTTAACGCCGGGGAATTTAATACCAACTACTCCCTTCAGCAACCGGAACTTGTTGAGTTGCTCGAGCATAAGGTAATGAAATCCAGAAAATTTGAACTTTCCGATAACATCAGCAACTCTGCGGATGCGGTTGTTCATGACGGCAATTTTCCATTACTGATGCAAAAATGACTCCGAATATCGCGGCCCCGAAAGAGTAAATACAGGATATGTTAATAGTCGAACGGTTTAAATTTTGTGCTTTACCTTCGCCCCCTAATGTTCTAAGAAGCTATGAGAATCGGAATTGTTTGTTATCCCACCTTTGGGGGTAGCGGAGTACTGGCAACAGAATTAGGAAAGGCATTGGCCGATAAAGGACACGTTGTTCACTTTATAACATACCAGCAACCCGTAAGGCTCAGCGAGTTCAACGCGAATATTTTCTACCACGAAGTGCGGGTTCCAACTTACCCTCTCTTCGACTATCCTCCTTATGAAACAGCGCTCTCAAGTACGATGGTAGACGTAATCGTCAACAACCAGATTGAACTGCTGCACGTGCACTACGCCATCCCGCATGCCTCGGCAGCGTTCATGACGAAAAGCATTCTCGCCAAACAAGGCAAGACAATACCAGTAATCACCACGCTTCACGGTACAGATATTACACTTGTTGGCCGCGATAAAACATTCGCACCGGTAGTTTCTTTTTCTATCAACCAAAGCGACGCCATTACCGCGGTATCATACAACCTGAGAGAAGAAACAAAGAAAATTTTCAAAATAGAGAAAGAAATCGAAGTCATCCAAAACTTCGTTGATGTAAGACGCTTCAACAAAAAGCCGATTGATGCCTTCCGGCGAGTAATCGCTCCAAATAATGAAAAGATAGTTATTCACGCATCTAACTTTCGTCGCATTAAACGCGTAGAAGATGTGGTTAGAATATTCGAAAAAATTCATAAAAAAGTTCCTTCTAAATTATTATTCGTTGGCGATGGTCCCGAACGTCCAACCGCTGAAAGCCTAAGCCGCGATCTCAATATCGGCGACGATATTCGCTTCGTTGGTAAGCAGGAACAAATGGAAGAAATACTCGCAATAGGCGACCTGTTTCTCCTTACTTCAGAATACGAAAGCTTCGGACTCGCGGCACTCGAGGCAATGGCCGCAGGTGTTCCCGTCATCTCTACAAATGCGGGTGGCTTACCGGAAATAAATGAACACGGGGTAACAGGCTACATGAGCGACGTTGGAAATATTGACGAAATGAGCAGCTTCGCGATAGACCTCCTTTCAGATAAAGATAAGCTTGCGAAATTCAAAGCTAACGCATACGAACAAGCGAAGAAATTCGACATTCAGAATATCATCCCGAAGTACGAAAAACTCTACAATAGGTTTTGTAAGTGTTTATAACGATCCTGCCCTTAGGCGCCACTGAGATTGCAACAAGCCTTGCATGTGATGTTACTTCCTCTTAATCCAACCAGCCGGATCCAAATTTTTATTCTCGAGCAAGAGCAGAAATTCAATCTCCCCGTTACCATCAGCATTCGAACCGGCCCTGCCGATCACATCACCGGCTTTCACCTTTGTGCCCTTGGATACTGCAGCGCTCGAAAGGTTTCCGTATGTGGTGAAATATTTACCATGACGAATCAACACATTCGATTCGCCTTCCACATCAAACACCGAGACAACCTCACCATCGAAAATTGCACGAACAGAAGAATTCTGATCGGTTTCCAGTGTTAATCCCGGATTGTTTCCAAATAGTTTCGTGCCAGTGATAGAATAGTTACCAAATGGTATTTTAATATTGCCCGTTTCAACAGGCCAGGGAAGTTTTCCTTTATTCTTTTCAAAATTGTCCGAAATAATTTCACCGCCGGGCGTCGCATCGAACACACTCGCTTTCTTCACAACAGTCTCTTCTTTTTTCGTTGCTGCCGCTTCCGCCGCACTTTCTGTTTTTGCAGCCGGCGCCTTGGCGAGCGCTTCAGCTTTCAGGCGCCTTTCCTCTTCGAGGGCTTTCTGTCTTGCCAACCTTATCTCCCTGTCAATCGCCGCTTTGATAGACGCCTTTAATTTATTATCGGCTCTTTGTTTTGATGTAAGCTCTTTCGACAACTCTTTCTCTCTCGACTTCAATTTCGACACTACCTGCGCCTGTTCCTTCCTCTCTTCCACTAGCTCAAGCTTGTCTTTCTCCTGCTTTGCCAGCACATCGTCTTTCTCTTTACGGGAACGCTCGAGACCGCCTATTTTTTGCTGAAGAAGTGCCTGCGTATTAATAATGGTATTTGTTTGCTGCTCGCGGTAATTGCGATATGACTTAAGGTACTCTACTCTCTTGAGCGCATCGTTGAAGCTTGAAGCGGAGAATATAAAATTCAGAAAATCGTAGTTGCTCCTGTTTTTATAAGCGTAGATAACGCTCTTCTCATACTGCACTTTCAGCGTATCGAGTTGCTTTTTCAGTTTTTCGATCTCATTTCTCGAATTTGAAATATCGCTCTGAATAAAATCAATCTGCCTGTTCACGTTATTGATGGCAGCCTGGCGCAAACGGAGCTTCCGCTGCAATAGGGCCAGTTGCCCGAGCGACGCTTTCTTATTTTGTTTGGTAAGATCCAGCGACCTTTTTACCTCAGCAATTTCTTCCTGTATTTCCGCCCTTTGTTTTTCAAGATCTGAACGGCTTTGCGCAAAAAGGCCATTGAGGCTGCACAATAGTAGCGTGAGGGCGATTAGAGTCAGGCGCATCAATATGGATTTTGGTTTATCAACGCCATGTACCGGCGCTTATTGCAATTTATAGTTTTTTGCAATGCTGAAAGGAAAGTTTAACGGTATATTAAAGTCGAACTGCTTGAACTTCATTTCAATGTCGAGCTTCGACTTTTCGGACACAGTTATTTTTCTAAACGTAGAGAACGGCTTTCCATCACGTGTTTCATAATCTCCATACGATATATCCGCAGTTCGTGCGCGCACAGGATCAACGTCATCCAGCTTACTGTGCTGAACAATCATATTGTCCGGGTTCAATGTAAGTAAATGCTTGAAAAGCGGGCCCATATGCAGCACCGAAAGTCCGCCCGCGTCTTTCTTATAAGAAACAATATTGTCGCTGAAATAAATCGGGTTGCCCACCAGCAAATCCTGAAGCTCCTGGAAGCTGAATGGCAGCTTGGTAATCTCTTTCAGGTAACTTACCGAACGCAGCTGAACTACTTTATCCAGCTTGTTAATCACTTTTACGCTGTCGGGAGTTATAAGAACCCTGAATGCCTCGAAGCCCAGCAACGCGTTGATGGAAACCCATATCGCGCTGTCCTTACGCAGACGGATAAACGCATTAAAATCATTTTTCTTCCCATCACTTCCCTCGAAATCAACCTTCACCTTTGCGGAGAACGTTTCAAAGTCGATCCTGTTTTTTTCAACGGCCTGGTAAACGTTGTGCATGAATTTCAGGGAATCATTCCGCGAAGAGTCAGGAGTAATAATCAGCGCCGAATCCTTCTTCGACATGGCGGTTTGAATGGTTTTGGTCGACCGGCAGCTAAATAAAGCAATTACAATAAAGAAAACCGCTATGCTGAAAAGGACCTTCATATTTTAAATTTTACCCGTGTGCCCGAAACCTCCTTCTCCCCTGGTTGTTGCTGAAATTTTCTTTACCGTCTTCCACTTTACTTTCTCCACCTTGTGCACCACCATCTGGGCGATTCTGTCGCCATGCATTATGGTGTGCTCTTCATTCGAAAGGTTTATCAGCACCACTTTCAGTTCTCCCCGGTAATCAGCGTCTATGGTACCCGGTGAGTTCAGGCACGTTAAACCGTGCTTTATCGCCAGCCCGCTTCGCGGTCTCACCTGCGCTTCGTATTCGAGAGGAAGTTCGATGAATAAACCTGTAGGTATCAACAACCGTTCCATGGGCCTGATGGTAACTGGTGATTCGAGATTTGCGCGGAGGTCCATGCCCGCCGACCCTTCTGTAACGTATTCTGGTAATGGATTGTTAGACTGATTGATGATCCTGACCTTAACTTTCGACATGGTGCAAATGTAAGAGAAAGAGAAACAGAGCGGAGAAAGAGTGTTTAACGCTCCCCGCTTTCTTTTTCTTTCTGCAATAGCACGGTCGCGTATGCAACAAGCCCTTCTTCCCTCCCAATAAAACCCATTTTTTCATTGGTGGTTGCCTTTATCGAAATATCGTCGGTGGAGATATTTAATATTTTAGCAATGACGTCTTTCATCTGCCCGGAATATTTTTTAATCTTCGGACTTTCGAGACACAGTGATGAATCAATATTTACAATCGAATATTTTTTCGCGCGTACGAGCTCGTATGTTTTAGCAAGAAGGACCTTGCTGTCGATATCTTTATACTTCTCATCATTGTCGGGAAAGTGGGTACCGATATCACCAAGGGAAAGCGCACCGAGAAGAGCGTCGCAGATAGCATGCAGAAGCACATCTGCGTCGCTGTGGCCGAGAGCGCCTTTAGAATGCGGTATGAGAACACCACCAAGCCATAAGGGACGGCCTTCCACCAACTGGTGAACGTCCATCCCTGATCCAATGCGGTAACTCATTTTTTCATTAATTAACCGGGGCTGTTTCTTCTGACGACGAAGAGATGTCGGCCATATCCAGGATCAAACCAAAGCGAAGTGTGTTCGACAATGGATTCCTGTTGATACCTGCCCCGGTCGGAACAAGATAAGAAAAGTTCAGTCCGAATACATTGTATTTTATTCCAACACCGAGTGTGAAGTATTTGCGGTTGCCCTTGTCTTTATTCTCATAAAAATATCCTGCGCGTGCGAAGAACTGGTCATTATAAGAATACTCTGTTCCGAGAGAGAATTGAAATTCTTTCAACTCTTCACTGAATCCACCCGGCGCATCGCCGAAAGAACTTAACCAGCTGCTCACAACACCTTTGTTCCTGTAGTTGGAGATCAGCACCGAATCTTGCGTATCATCAGTTTTAGAAAGGTCCGGAGGTGTTGGTACCATCAGTTTATGTACATCCAAACCAAACATGAGCTTGCTCGTTTCGTCGAACACTTTTGTGTATGCGGCGCCGAGGCCGAGATTGGTTGGTATGAAATCTTTTTGTGTTGCGTCGCGTGTGTACCCAATTTTCGATCCGAGGTTAGTAATAGCGGCACCGAAGTTCCATCCCTGGCCGCTTTCATCAGCGCCGGTATAGAAGAATGAGATGTCGCCGGCAACGGCATTACCCGCCTGGTAAGCCGATCCCTGGTCGGGGGCGCCACCAACGAGATTAGAGTGGATAAACCTCAGCGCGATACCGATGCCCATGTTATCAGAAAGTTTACGGGAATAACCCGCGTCGATGCCAAATTCACGGGGGCGGCCGCTACCGAAGTCGTTTCCGTTTCCGTCGGTGAACTGGATGTTACCGAGACTGAAGTAGCGTATAGAAGCCGAAAGGGCCTGCTGTTCGTCGAGCTTGGTATAGCCGGCAAACGACAGGAGATATACGTCGTTGAGACCCAGGTCTTTCAACCATGGGGTATAAGTAAGGCCGAGGCCCAGTTCGCTTTTGTTGAAAGGAGTTTTAGCGAGGTTCCAGAAGCTTGCATTCGCGTCGGGATTCGTTGCCACACCAAGATCACCCATACCACCTGCACGGGCATCTGGAGATATTCTCAGAAACGGCACGGCTGTCGTTACCACGTTTATCGGATCACTGTCCGTTTGTGCTTTAAGAGATGTAAATCCGGCTACCAGGAATAGGGTTACAACCAAGCAGTTGGTTTTTCTTTTCATACTCGAAATTTTGTCAATTTAGGTTCGAAGCCGGATCGAACGCCCGGGGTTCAAAATATTTTATCCTTCGGTATCAACGCCTTCAGTGTATAAATATTGTTTCCAGCCAACTGATAAAGGAGGAAAAATTCCCATTTTTAGACGCCGCAAAAATAGCCTATTTTTAACGTTAGGAATCAACACATTGGTACCTTATTTTATGGAACTATACTAATTTCGCCAGAGTCCATTTCTACACAATATTTGCATTTCCACCCCGTTTAACTAAATTGAACAAAAGGCAAAAGTCTATCAAAATGAATCTGAAAAACCTTTTCATCCTGGTTTCCTGCTCTGCAGTAATGAGTTCGTGTAAAAACTTCAAGTTATTCGGCAAGAAATCTGAGAAATCCGACGTAACAGGTTGGAATTATAACGACAAGAACATGGGCGGCTACCAGGTGGCTCGTGAGAAAGAACAGCGGACAGGCCCCGGCCTCGTCTTTGTTCAGGGTGGTACCTTCACAATGGGTGCCGCAGAAGAAGATGTAATGAGCGACTGGAACAACATCCCTACCCGTAAAACAGTCAACTCTTTTTACATCGATAGAACCGAAGTGGCCAATATTCACTACCGTGAGTATATCTACTGGATCAATAACGTTTTCGATGGCGACGAATATGTTGCCGTTAGAGAAGGAGCCCTGCCCGATACACTGGTTTGGCGCAACGAGCTGGCCTATAACGAGCCACTCGTTGAATACTATTTCCGCCACCCATCTTATAATTATTACCCTGTAGTAGGTGTGTCATGGAGACAGGCGTACGACTTCTGCCTTTGGAGAAGCGACCGTGTAAACGAAAAAGCGCTTATCGACAAACAGTTCATCAACAAAAACACCCTGAAGAATATCCAGGGCCAGGGATCAGAATCATTCAACACCAAAGCATATTTGTTAGGCCTTACCACACCGACACCGGGTCCGGGCGTACGTTCAAAAAAGAACCCGCTTAAGAACCCTAACGGTACACCAAGGTCGCAGGTTAATTTCGAAGACGGTATTCTTCTTCCTGCTTACAGGCTGCCAACAGAGGCCGAGTGGGAATATGCCGCAGTGGCCCTCGTGGGTCAAAACCCTCAGATCAGCCGCAAAGAAGGTAAACGTGGTGAAGAGTTGATCACTAATAAACAGGTTTATTCCTGGAGCCAGAACACAAACGGTCTTCGTGACACACGTCGCGGAAGCTGGCAGGGTACTTTCCTCGCAAACTTTAAAAGAGGAAGCGGTGATAACATGGGTGTGGCCGGTGGTCTTAACGACCGTGCAGTGTACACCGCCCCGGTAAATTCTTTCTATCCTAACGCATTCGGTTTATATAATATGTCTGGTAACGTGAACGAGTGGGTTGCCGACGTTTACCGTCCGCTCTCTTTGGTTGACGTTGACGACGTTTCTCCGTTCCGTGGTAACAGGTTCCAAAAAGATTACAGGACAGCAGAAGGCGAGTTTGAAAAAGACAGCCTCGGTCGTGTAAAAAGACTTGCTGTAACCGACGAAGAAAGCAAACAACGTCGTAACTACCAGAAAGGAAACGTAATTAACTACCTCGATGGCGACTCACTAACAGTAGGCGTGAGCTACGATTCTACACTCGGTCGCGGTTATGGTCAAACAACCCTGATCAGCGATAAGTCGAGGGTGATTAAAGGTGGTAGCTGGAACGACCGTCCATACTGGTTATCTCCGGGAACACGCCGTTTCCTTGAAGAAGACCAGGCGAGCAGCACTGTTGGCTTCCGTTGCGCAATGGACAGGCTGGGTAGCCCCGAAGGTAACGGTAGAAAAACCGGTATCGAATACAAACAGAGAAGACAGAATAACAGGAAAAGATAATTTCTCTTCTAACTTATACAGAGGCCACCAATTACGGTGGCCTTTTTTTGTCCCGAACCGAGGCTAAGCCTCGCGTGAGGGATCAGCGAAGAATGAATACCCGATTTAATTTATTTTTACTGGAATGAACATCATCGAACTCTACGAGATATATAAACAATATCCCAATATCCAGACCGACACACGAAAGCTGCAAAAAGGCGATCTCTTCTTCGCCTTGCGCGGCCCGAACTTCAACGCTAACGCCTTTGCAGAAGCCGCACTCGATGCAGGCGCAGCATTCGCAGTAATTGACGACGCATCGTACAACACTAACGGAAAAATGATCCTGGTGAATAACGCACTGGATACCCTGCAGCAGCTCGCGTTATACCACAGAAACCAGTTTAAAATCCCCTTCATAGCTATAACAGGCAGCAATGGTAAAACAACAACAAAGGAACTCGTACACGCTGTACTGAGTTCACAGTTCAACACATGCACAACAACAGGCAACCTGAATAATCATATCGGCGTTCCGCTTACGATTTTAAAAATCCGGAACGATGCGGAGATGGCGGTAATCGAGATGGGAGCCAATCATCGCGGCGAAATTGCTTCTTACTGCGAATACACGCGGCCAACACATGGATTGATAACAAATGTAGGCAAGGCACACCTGGAAGGATTTGGAGGATATGAAGGAGTGAAAAAAGGGAAAGGTGAATTGTTTGATTACTTAAGATCTGCCGATGGTACCGCGTTTGTGATGTGGGATTATGAGTATTTGAGAGAGATGAGTAAAGGCATTAAAAAAATTTACAAATACGGAACGAAAGATGCCGACACGATCGGCAAAACAGTAAGCAGTGAACCTTTTCTATCGGTACAAATAGAGAAAACAACCATCAACACACAGCTCGTTGGAGCTTATAACTTTCCGAATATCCTCGCTGCTGCTGCTATCGGTAATTATTTCGGTATCGATATGCAAAGGATAAAATCCTCCATAGAGGGCTACGCTCCTTCTAATAGTCGCTCTCAATTAATAGAAAAAGGGTCGAACAAAATTATCCTCGACGCCTATAATGCGAACCCTTCGAGTATGCGCGCGGCTATTGAAAATTTCGAGAAGATAAAAGCAGAAAACAAGGTGCTGATTTTGGGTGCAATGGCGGAATTGGGAGAAGAAAGCCTGCAGGAACATGAGCAGATTATCCAATTGTTGAATAAATATTCCTGGAAGGATGTTGTGCTGGTGGGTGGTGATTTTTTAAAATTGAATTCTCCCTTTAAAACCTTTGATAATTCGCTTGCCGCAAAAGAATGGTACACTTCCCAGAAATTCGAGAACTCATATCTGCTTATTAAAGGTTCCAGGAGCATGCAAATGGAAAAGGTGCTCGAACCTTAAGGCATACCATAAAACCGCAGCTTGTCATCCCGAACCGGCGCCACGCGCCGTGTGAGGATCTGCCGCAAACCATTCCCTCTCCTTTCCAAATTTGGGAACCATTCCAAAAAACTAATTCCATATCTCACTGCTTTCCAGCGGTTTACAATCCGGCATCATATCGGCTATTATAAAGCAGTAATCTCAAACCCGATGAAACCGAATTGTTTTATACTTGTACTCACCGTTCTCATGCTAAGCCATGGAGCCGCCAACGCCCAGGCCTGCCCGGGCGAAGTAGTACAGTTCCGCGAAACATTCGGATCGGGCACAGCAAGCGCACCACTCGCCGCAGGTAGAACAAACTACAACTATAATGGTACTACGAGCCTCGCCGATGGCGATTACGAGCTGAGCAATTCCACGCAGAGTAAACCAGAATGGCACAACGCACCCGACCACACCGGCAACACAAATGGTCGTATGATGGTGACAAACGCAAGTTATACCCCGGGCGAATTTTATCGCGACACGGTGTACGGACTTTCTTCAACATCAACTTATACGGTTTACCTGTATGCGATGAATGTAAACACGCCAGGAACGTGCTCACCGAATCCTATTTTACCGAGACTTCAATTAATCGTTGAATCATACAATATTGATGGATCATTCACGCAATTATCATCAATGGTATCAGCAGATATTCCGCAAAGCGCCACGCCTACATGGGTGATGATTTCCGGAACTATTTACCTGCCTGTATCTGTTACGGCTGTGAGATACAGGGTGATCAACAATGCCACTGGCGGTTGCGGTAACGACGTTGCGATAGACGACATCACTTTTTCTCAGTGTGCACCGAGTATACTTCCGATCACCGGCCTCGAGTTGAAAGGATCGAATGAAAATAATGCGGTTAGCCTCAATTGGTCGGCGCGCCACGATAACGAGATTGTTTCATTTGAAGTAGAGAAAAGTGTTGATGGAAGAACGTGGTCGCTCTTGCGCAGGATCAATGCTGCTGCAAGCTTCAATACTTTACATAGTTATTCATCTACTGATAATAACCCACTTACACAAACCGGGTATTACCGTGTTGCAGCAATAAATGCTGCGGGCGCGAAGACTTACTCGAACGTAATCCGCGTTTCACCTGTTTCTTCCAATGCTGAATTGATTGCATATCCTAACCCTTGTGAAAATGTACTTACAGTGCAGGTTTCATCAGGCCAGCTTAAATCAGGATCGATGCTCCGCCTGTTTGATATGAAAGGGAAGTTGCACAAATCGCAGGTGCTTCAAATTCGCGAGGGAGTTAACAGCTTACAACTGAACACTTCAGGCATTGCCAAAGGAATGTATTTCATCAGCATTACCGATGATGGTGGTAATGTAATTTCACACACCAGGATTATTAAGCGCTAGAAGCAGCACAGTACATTCTACACGGAATTAATTATCCCTGTAAGCATTAGTATGTATTCAGGCGAGGAAGAGGTTTGCAATTTCATTTCGGATTATCGAATGGGTTTACCTTCATACTGTAAACAATCTTTTATAAATCGTTAGTTTGAAAGTTTGAACCCATCTTTGGATGGGTTTTGCTTTTCGTGATTCCCGGTGAATTTCTTTAATTTCGCAGCCCTTTGGAGAGGTGTCCGAGTGGCTGAAGGAGCACGCCTGGAAAGTGTGTATAGGGGAAACTCTATCGCGGGTTCGAATCCCGCCCTCTCCGCCAAAAAAACATAGCCCCGCAAGGGACATTTTCATTTCAGAAGCGTGCAAAGTTTACTTTGCTAAGCGGATGAAATGAAAATGACAGGGCGCGTAGCGCCGGCTATGTTTTTTTGAAGCCTCCCATTTAATGGATCGGCGCAGCCAATCCCGCCCTCTCCGCAAAAGAAAAAGTAAACGAAACTCCGTAGCGCTGCTTTTACTATCTTCCTGTAATATCCGTATAAGCGTTTACTATGCTAAAGCTCAATAATGTGTTTGGAGAACGATTCCACTTCTTTTTACTTGTTTTAATAGCGGCAGCTCTTTTTGAAAGCTGCAAACAGGACGATGCCAATAAAAAAATTTTAAAATTAGCTCCCGCAGACGCGGCCCGGATGGCACGGTCCGTTGAATCACTTGCAAAACCTGTTGCGGCCGACAGCCTGTCCGTAAGTTTATGGGGCGTTGATACTCTCGTGATCGCCCCCATTGCAATAGATATCGACGATTATGGAAAAGTGTATTTCACTACCACTAACAGGCGAAAGAGCGCAGAAATAGATATACGCAACCACCAGGATTGGGAAATACCATCCATACAACTACAAACAGTTGAAGACAGGCGCGCGTTTCTCCATAAAACATTATCTCCTGAAAACAGTAAAAACAATACATGGCTAAACGATGTTAACGGAGACGGCTCGCACGACTGGAGAGATATGACAGTGGAAAAAGAAAATGTCATCCGGCTGGAAGATGTAGATGGTGATGGAGTTGCAGACCAGTCGGAGTTAATTGTAGATGATTTTCATGATGAGATAACCGATGTGGCAGGCGGCTTGCTCGTTGATGGGAAAAATCTTTTTGTAGCAGTTGCGCCCGACTTATGGAGAATGAAGGACAAAAACGGCGATGGAATACCAGATGAAAAAACTTCTATTTCTCACGGCTATGGCGTTCATATAGGTTTTGGCGGACACAACATGTCGGGCGTGGAGATGGGTCCGGATGGCAGAATATACTGGCAGGTTGGAGATATTGGTTTTAATGGCACCGACCAGGACGGTAAAAAATGGGAATCTCCTAACAGCGGCGTGATCGTAAGATCAAACCCTGATGGAAGTGATTTTGAAATATTTGCTTCCGGTCTTCGCAATACACACGAGTTTGCATTTGATGAATATGCTAACCTCATAAGCGAGGATAACGACGGCGACCATCCAGGCGAAAAAGAGAGATTGGTATATGTAGTCAACGGATCAGATGCTGGCTGGAGGTCGAACTGGCAATATGGTAAGTACAATGATCCGGACAACAATACCTACAAAGTGTGGATGGAAGAAAAACTATGGATGCCGAGGTTCGAGGGACAAGCTGCATACATCACACCATGCATTGCAAATTTTGTGAGTGGCCCTGCAGGAATGGTTTATAATCCTGGAACGGCCCTCGGCCCAAAATATAAAAACAATTTTTTTATCGCAGAGTTTGTCGGCACTCCGACTAAATCGGGTGTGCACAGCTTTAAATTAAAACCAATGGGTGCGACATTTGAGTTGGGCGAAACCCGGATGGTGCTAAGTAACATGCTGCCAACCGGCCTCGATTTTGGGCCAGACGGTGCACTGTATGTGGCCGACTGGATTGAAGGATGGAACCCGAAAAGCTTTGGTCGTATCTGGAAACTCGACGACAAAAACGGGGCTGCACTGTCTGAACGAACGCAAACTAAAAAGCTGCTGGCAGCTGATTTCGAAGCGCTGTCAGAAGATGAACTCGGTGAACAGCTGAAGAATCCTGATATGCGGGTACGTTTGAAGGCGCAATTTGAATTGGTTAAACGTGGACCGATAGGCGCAATTACTTTCGAAAAAGCCCTGGCTCAAAAGGATCACCAGTTAGCACGTGTTAATGCCATCTGGGGCATCAGCCAACTGGCCCGCAAAGAAAAAAAATATGCGCAACTTCTGTTGCCCTTATTGCACGACAGCGACGCCGAGATCAGGTCACAGGCAGCAAAATGGTTAGGTGATATAAAGTTTAAAGAAGCGGGCGACAAATTAATTCCACTATTAAAAAATCCTGATAGCCGCAACCGCTTTTTTGCTGCAGAAGCGTTGGGAAGAATAAAATTTGAACCGGCAGTCGAACCGATTATTGCCATGTTGAAAGAAAATGATGGTGTTGATGCTTACCTGCTTCATGCTGGCAGCCTCGCGCTGGCGCGCATCGGGAAAGCGGACGAAATCATTGCCTTATCAAAAAACTCTTTACGTTCATTAAGGATTGCGGCCGTAGTAGCGCTTCGAAGAATGGCGAATCCCGGAATTGCGAATTTCCTCAATGATACGGATGAATTCATCGTTACCGAAGCAGCACGGGGCATCAATGATGATCTGTCTATTGAAGATGCTTTACCCGCGCTGGGAAATTTACTTCGAAATACCCGCTTCACAAACGAGGCCCTCGTGCGCCGCGCGATAAATGCAAACCTCAGGGTAGGAACAGGCGAAGCGCTTCAAAACCTCGTAGATTATTCCGCGAAAGAAAGCAACCCGGTAAAAATGCGGGTGGAAGCGATCGAAACTTTGAGCACCTGGCCAAAACCATCTGTTTTGGATAGAGTAGATGGGAGGTACAGGGGAGTTGTTAAGCGAGACCCTGCCATCGTAAAAAACAAAGCAGGAAATGCGCTCATCGGATTGCTAAAAGACAAACAGGCAGATATAAGATCCGGTGCAATAAAAGCAATAAGTAAACTTCGCTTAACTGATGGAGCGCCCGCGTTATTTGGATTGCTCAGAAACGACGCCGTTGCAAGTGTGAGAGTGGAAGCGATAAAAGCACTCGCGTCTATTCAATATGAACAAATTGAAGCTGCCATCAGGCAGGCAATTACTGATAAAGATAAAAGTGTGCGGATCGCCGGCCTGGATCTCCTGGAAAAAACCAATATTCCGAAAAATGTAATAGTGTCGCTGCTGTCGGATATAATTGATACAAGAACAACAGAAGAAAAACAGGCTTCCTTATTAACTTTAGGAAAACTCCCTGCTGAGAATACAGTGAAAGTGTTTGAACGGTTGTTGCAGCAGATGACCAACGGAAAACTTTCACCCGACATCCATCTTGAATTAGCGGAGGCAATCGATAGTTCGGGCTCAGCTGAATTAATTGCCAGGTATAAAAAGGTCAGCGCAATCCAGTCTCCGGATAGTTTGTTCGCTGCATATGAAGGAACTTTATATGGCGGCGATGAAGAACGCGGTCGAAAAATTTTCTTCAGCAGCAAGGCCTCTCAATGTCTCAGGTGTCATTCGTATGACGACATTGGCGGCAATGCCGGGCCGAGGTTGAATGGTGTGGGCGCGCGGCTCACGCGACCGTTGATTCTCGAATCACTAATTAACCCGGGTGCACGGTTGGCGCCTGGCTTTGGAACCGTAACCCTCGAGTTGAAAAATGGCAAAACCATTTCAGGTGTGCTGGAGGAAGAAAATGATAGCACGCTGACGATTAAACCAGGCAATCAGCCCACAGAATCAGTACTTAAGGACCAGGTTATCAAAAGAACAAATTCTGGTTCAAGCATGCCGGATATGAGGTACCTCCTTTCCAAAAAAGAGATCAGGGACCTGGTAAGTTTTTTGTCTGCGCAGAAAAAAGACTAACTCACGCCCTTCCACCATTGTGAAAATTTTTGCTGTGCATCGCGCAGGTGCACAACTTCTCCGATCATCGGGGTAACTAAAGGTATCTCCCCTTTATTCAGTTCTGAAACCTTTATCAGCGGCTCATCCCATGCATGATTTGCCATCGCAAACTTTCCGGAATGTACAGGCATCAGCCGTTTTGTTTTCAAATCCTTTGCAGCCTTAAGAACTTCATCAGGCAACATATGAATATACCTCCATGCAACATTGTACTGACCATTATCAAGTAAAGCGAGGTCGAAAGGACCATACTGTTTACCGATGTCTGCAAAATGAGAATCGTAACCACTGTCGCCACCGAGATATAATTTCAACGCTGAACTCTGAAGCACAAACGACACCCACAATGTATTGTTCCTGGTAAACGATCGCCCGGAAAAATGACGTGCGGGCGTAGCAGTGATTTTAATAGTTTCACTCAACAAAACATCCGAATACCAATCTCTTTCCACAATTTTATCCGACGAATATCCCCAATGTTCAAGATGCCCTCCGACACCCAGCCCACAAATCACTTTGCCAACTTTCTCTCTTAATTGAACAACAGTGAGGTGATCGAGATGATCATAATGATCGTGGGTGATGATTAGGAAATCAACCGGCGGTATATCCTCCGCAGAATACACATCAGATCCTTTAAACGATTTATTCGTCCCATTTAGCGGTGACGCGTTCCCACTAAACACAGGGTCAATCAGAAAATTTTTTCCGTCGATTCTCATAAAGTATGATGAATGCCCGAACCATACTAACACATCATCAGCTAATTCGTGAAGATTTGTTTTGACCGACGGAATAATATCAACGGGTCTTCTTCTTTTATCTTTTTTGAAAAACTGCCGGTAAATCAATCCCCAGTAACTATAACCTTCCACGAGCGTCGGTGTAAAGCTAACGTTGTGAAATTTTCCTTTTTTGAAATGTGGCGATTTGCTGATCAGTTCCAGTTTGTCAGGAGCGGGCGCCTTTCCGAATGTCCCTTTCTTAATCATGAGCGGTTAAAAACTTTGTAGGCGTTACGCGTGGTCGTGTCCGCCACTTCATCCACAGAAATATTCTTTACTGAAGCAATTTTCTCCACAATATATTTGAGGTAACTGCTTTCATTTCGTTTACCCCTGAACGGTACAGGCGTAAGATAGGGCGCATCAGTTTCGAGAACGATGCTATCGAGCGGCACTTGCGCCACCACATCGGCCAGTCCCGAATTTTTGTATGTCACCACTCCACCTATACCCAGCATCATACCACAGTCTATTATCTGCATAGCATTGTCAACCGTACCGGTGAAGCAATGAAATATTCCTGAAATACCATTCTTACTTTCTTCCTTCACTACCTCGAGGCATGCATCCATTGAATTTCTCGAATGGATAACAATAGGCAAGCGGTGTGCCCGCGCTAATTCTATCTGTTGCCTGAAGCAAATCATCTGCTGCGCATCATAGTCCCGCGACCAATAATAATCAAGACCGATCTCGCCAATCGCAACAAATTGATCCTCCTCAATCACTTTCCGGATAAGGTCCAGTTCCGTTTGATAGTCCTCGCGAACCGAACATGGATGAAGTCCCAACATCGAATAACACCTACCCACATACGTTTTTTGCAGTTCCATCATCCTTTTGAGATGACTGCTGTCAATCGCCGGCATAAAAATCCTCTTTATTCCGTGGTTTTCCGCCCTTTTAAGCACCTCGTCGAGGTCGCCGGTAAAGTCGTCTAGGTATAGGTGACAGTGGGTATCTACAAGCTCTTTTTGCATCAGATAAGTTTGTTTGTTGAAGGCCGGATTTTTTACAAAAAACGCGTATTTCTACTCGATTTCAAATTCGCTAAATCGCAATACAGTAGCGGATTATGGCCACCTCTGTGCCATATATAAATAAATTTGCGTTTATTAAAAAAGTTCTACCTTTAAAGCAGTTTTCATAGGGTACGGATTAAAAACGGGCCAGGGTTTCTACCCCGGCCCAACTTATTTTTGGACGGTCCCGATGCTCCAATTTTGGGAAAACTACGACGTGCTTTTCCGTTCTACACAATCGCTTCAAATCTGAAGCCCTTCTCCGAAAAATATTTCAAACTTTCTGTCAGCGCAGTCTTCATTCTTGGCAACGCTTTCTCACTGTCGTGGAAAACAATCACTGATCCTTCTCTCGCATTTCTAGTTACATTTCTTACGCACTTCGCAACCGACGACGAATTATCAAAATCGCCGCTTAATACATCCCACATTATAATTCTGAAAACAGTTTGTTGCTTCTGATTTTCTGACGCAGTAAGCAACCTCGACTGAAATCGCGTGATACGGCCATACGGCGGACGAAACAAACTACTGTCGATATACTTTCTCGCTTCGCTAATATTCTCAATATATTCCTGGTCCGGTGTCTTCCAACCATTAAGATGATTGAAAGTGTGATTGCCAACTGCATGTCCTTCACTTAAAATCCTTTTATATATGTCAGGATAACCCACAACATTTTTACCAATACAGAAAAAAGTGCCTTTCGCATTGTACTCTTTCATTGTATCGAGTACAAACGGTGTAGCAACGGGGTGCGGACCGTCATCAAATGTGAAGTACATTACCTTTTCCTCCCGCGAAAAGTTCCATGTACACGACGATGGATAAATGCGTTTTAATAACCACGGAGTTTTTGCCAGGTAAAACATTCGTACTGTAAAGATATGAAATACCCCTCTCCCCTCTCCCCTCTCCCCTCTCAATACGCCGTAACCTGCACAACACGATTATTGGCGCGGAAAATTTTTCCCTTCGTTTTACAGTACTCCGCCTGCAACGTTTCGTTGGTGAGAATTTTGTCAGTGAATTCTTTTATCTGCTCTTTCACAAGCATCGGCTGACTTCCACGCATGATCGCCTCGTTGATATAACCAAACAGCAACGGCTCGAGTTCATCGTAGAAGAGTGATTTATCGGCGAAAATTTCACAGCCGAGCACTTTGTTACCGCTTACACAAATAAATCCTGTCATTGTACTGTCCGAATTTTTGAAACGCTTTCTGAAGAAGTCGAGATATTCATTCTCCGCCACCTGGAATTCTTTGTTTTGGGATATCGCGGCATATGCAAATGTTGGAGAGTTGAGATTCGCCGCGCCAAGCTGCGAAAAAATTTCCTTCCATATCAAAACCTGGTTCTTTGTTTTGTCGAGCACCTGCCGGAGTTGAGTATTGGCGTAGTTACCGTACTGGATCTTTTTTTCCTTTTCGCTCCATCGGTTTTCTTCTATGCACATCACCTGTATGTATTGATCGCCGCCGGTGGGATTTAGAATAGTGTCTCTTGTTACCATTCTGTCCTGCCTGCCGCCGTTTAGTGTTTGTCCCGACGCAACGAAAATCGAATTCTCCGACTTATTGTTTACGCGAAGCCAGTGTACGTTCTCTGTGGATGCTGATCCGCGTTCGCTAAGCGTTGCGACTCCAGTCTCAATTGCTTTGCTGAGCGAAATAAGTCGCGGGCCCGGCTTGCCGGCAGGGTCCTTTGGACGAATAGGTATGAATTGAAGCGATTTGTACTCGATTGCGCTGTCGTAGTCGACCCATACGGTTTCATATATCAATTGGGCATGGCTGCTCAGAGCCGCCAGGAGTAAAACAAATATTTTGAATAGTGTTTTCAAAAATTGAGGTATCTGTATAAAAACGCTCCATCCCCCCACGGTAGTGTATTGTATATTTGCCGCCTATGCCAAAAAAGCCAAGAGTGAGGTTCGCGCCCAGCCCCACCGGGGGGCTGCATCTCGGTGGCGTCAGAACGGTGCTGTATAACTACCTGTTCGCCCACCAGCAGGATGGCCAGTTTATTTTACGGATTGAAGATACCGATCAGGCCCGTTATGTTGAAGGGGCCGAACAATACATTTATGACTGCCTTGCCTGGTGCCGGCTTGAGCCACACGAAAGTCCCGCTGTTGGCGGTCCATACGGACCCTACAGGCAAAGCGAGCGAAAAAGCATTTACGGGAAATATGCGCAGCAATTAATTGAACAGGGCCATGCATACTATGCTTTCGATACCCCGGAAGAACTCGAAGCCATGCGCGCAAATTTCAAAACAGAAGAAAATCCCTCGCCTCAATACAATCACATCATCAGGAAAATGATGAGAAATTCCCTCACCCTACCTCCTGCCGAAGTTGAGCAATTGTTAAAAGATCATACTCCCTTCGTGATTCGGATAAACATGCCCGAAAACGAAGACATATCGTTCCATGATATGATTCGCGGCGAAGTGCACTTTAACAGCAGTCAAAGCGACGACAAAGTGCTGTTAAAGGCCGACGGAATGCCGACCTATCATCTTGCTGTGGTGGTGGACGACTATCTTATGAAAATCACACATGCATTCAGGGGTGAAGAATGGTTGCCCAGCGCCCCGGTGCATATTATGCTGTGGAGATATTTTGGTTGGATAAATGACATGCCGCAATGGGCACATCTTCCACTTATTTTAAAACCCGACGGAAAGGGAAAATTAAGTAAACGTGATGGCGACAGGCTCGGTTTCCCGGTGTTCGCGATGGATTGGAAAGATCCGGCATCGGGTGAAGTAACCAGGGGATTTAAAGAGATGGGCTTTCTTCCGGAAGCATTTATAAATATGCTGGCATTGCTGGGATGGAATGATGGAACTGAGAAGGAACTGTTTTCAAAAGAAGAGCTGATTGCTGCTTTTTCGATGGACAGGGTTCACAAAAATGGAGCAAAATTTAACTTCGAGAAAGCCAAGTGGTTCAACCATGAATGGATAAAGAGAATGCCCGACGAAATTATCGCGGGCAAACTAAGGGCGCAGGCGAAAAATAAGTTGCCGGATGAAAAGATGACCAGGATCGCGTCGCTTATTAAAGAAAGATGCACGCTGCTCACGGATGTGTGGGAAAATGCGTGGTTCTTTTTTGAGACGCCGGCAGATGTTGATGTTGACAGCATCAGGCCCAGGTGGAACAGCGATAAGAGGAATTTTTTTTCCGAGTGGACAACGGAAATTAAAGAAACGATTGAGTGGAACGCCATGACACTTGAGAGCAAGTTCAAGGAACTTGCTGCGTCGAAGAATATTAAGCCCGGAGATGTGTTGCTGCCGCTGAGGATTATGTTGGTAGGAAAGAAGATTGGCCCGGGGGTTTTCGATATAGCAGATATAATTGGTAAGGAGGAAACGATTAAGAGGGTCGAGCTCACACTCGCGAGACTGTAACTTTGGCCTGAGGCCAGCATTTGTGCAGCTTTCTGTCATCCCGAGCCCGCAGGGCGAGGGATCAGCGGATAAACAAACTATAAAATGAAAACTCAACGTCCCCTCCGCGTCCTCGTCGCAAAAATCGGCCTCGACGGCCACGACAGAGGCGCAAAGGTCATAGCCACCTCCCTGAGAGACGCAGGCATGGAGGTAATTTACACTGGCCTCCGGCAAACACCGGAAATGGTAGTGAACACCGCCCTGCAGGAAGACGTTGACGCGATAGGAATAAGCATTCTAAGCGGGGCACACATGACTGTTTTTCCAAGAGTAATCGCACTAATGAAAGAAAAAGGAATGGACGACGTGCTCGTTACAGGTGGTGGAATTATCCCGGAGGATGACATGAAAGCATTAAACGACCTCGGTGTGGGAAAACTCTTCGCACCAGGCGCCACCACATCTGAAATCGCAGATTATATCAGGAACTGGGTAAATAAAAACCGCGACTTTTAGCAACATGTATCAAACTCTACTCACATCACTCGAAGAAAATATCCTTACGGTTACGGTTAACCGACCCGACAAGCTGAATGCGATCAATGAACTCGTGATGACGGAACTGGGCAAAGTGATGGAAGAAGTATATACGAACGAGGATATCAAATCTGTCATTATCACCGGCGCGGGCCCGAAAGCGTTTGTAGCCGGCGCAGATATCAGTGAGTTCAATGGTGTAAGAAAAGACGGCGTGGCAAAATCCAAAAAGGGCCAGGATATTTTTTCAGGAATTGAAAGATCACCGAAGCCGGTGCTCGCCGCTGTTAATGGCTTTGCACTTGGAGCAGGATGCGAACTAGCGATGAGCTGCCACATACGCATAGCGTCATCGAATGCCAGGTTCGGACAACCCGAAGTAAATCTCGGCCTCACACCCGGCTACGGAGGAACACAACGACTGGTGCAATTAATTGGAAAAGGACGCGCATTGGAATTGTTGATCTCCGCAAATATGATCGATGCCGATACCGCACTGAAATACGGACTTGTAAATTATGTTACAGAACCTGAAGCCCTGGTTACTAAATCGAGGGAACTTCTTACAGTGATTAACTCGAAGGCTCCGTTAGCGGTCGCGGGATGTATAACGGCAGCTAACGCAGTCTTTGAAAACACCGACGGATATGAACTCGAAGCAAAACTGTTCGGTGAATGTTTCGCGACTGAAGACTTAAAAGAAGGGAGAGACGCCTTTCTTGCAAAAAGAAAAGCAAATTTTAAAGGGAAATAATTAACAGGAAATAACAGACTATGGATTTCAGAATTGAAAAAGACACGCTCGGTGAGGTAAAGGTACCGGCCGACGCATTGTACGGCGCACAAACGCAAAGAAGCATTGAGAATTTTAAGATAGCCCGCGATATCAACAGGATGCCAAAGGAAATAATAAAAGCTTTTGCATTTCTGAAAAAAGCGGCGGCAATTACCAATTTAGAGGCGGGAGTGCTCAGTAAAGAAAAAAGCGACCTTATCGGTAAAGTGTGCGATGAAATTATTGAAGGGAAGCTTGACGATGCATTTCCGCTCGTAGTATGGCAAACCGGCAGCGGCACGCAGAGCAATATGAATGTAAATGAAGTAATCGCATACAGGGGTCATGTGATCAACGGGGGCAAATTAACCGACAAGGAGAAATTTCTGCATCCTAATGATGATGTGAACAAATCCCAATCGTCTAATGATACCTTCCCCACTGCAATGCATATTGCGGCATACACCATCCTTGTTAACTCGGTGATTCCTTCTATCGAAGAATTGAGGAATACGCTCAAAAACAAGAGCGAAAAGTATATGAAGGTGGTGAAAATCGGCCGTACACATTTTATGGATGCCACTCCACTCACACTCGGTCAGGAATTCAGCGGCTATGTATCGCAGTTAGATCACGGAATTGCTGCCATCAAACATACCCTGTCGCATGTATCTGAACTTGCATTAGGTGGAACTGCTGTAGGCACCGGCATTAATACGCCAAAAGGCTATGCGGAAAATGTGGCAAAACACATTGCCCGCCTTACGAAACTGCCTTTTGTTACAGCGCCTAATAAATTCGAGGCGCTTGCCTCTCACGATGCTATCGTCGAAGCACATGGCGCTTTGAAAACCGTCGCAGTGAGCCTGATGAAAATCGCGAACGATATCCGAATGCTTTCTTCTGGTCCAAGGGCAGGAATTGGTGAGATATTTATTCCCGATAACGAACCTGGTTCCTCCATTATGCCTGGAAAAGTGAACCCCACGCAATGCGAAGCGCTTACTATGATCGCGGCGCAGGTGCTGGGTAATGATGTGGCCATAAATGTTGGAGGCGCTTCAGGCCATTTTGAACTGAACGTATTTAAGCCAATGATCATATATAATTTCCTGCATAGCGCGCGGCTGATTGCGGACGGTTGCCGTTCGTTCAATGAAAAATGCGCTGTGGGTATCGAGCCGATTGAAGCGAATATCAGGAAGCATGTAGAAAATTCGCTGATGCTCGTTACTTCTCTCAATACGAAAATTGGCTATTATAAAGCTGCCGAAATTGCCCAGAAGGCACATAAGGAGGGCACTACACTGAAAGAAATGGCCGTAAAACTAGGATATGTCACCCCGCAGGAGTTCGATGAATGGGTGGTGCCTGAGAATATGGTCGGTTAATTGCCAGAAAACATTCCCCCAGTTGGAATTTGTATTAATCTGAGACGGTATTTTACTCGTTTTTTGAGTAGTAAAAACTCAGTTTTAATACTATTGACCCGCTAAGGCCTTTCGGATATATTTATCCTTAGATCCAGGCCTTATGAAAAAAAATAAAACCATATACGTGCAGATACTCCGTATGCTTGCGCTGTTATGTGTTCCTGTTTTTTTCTTTACGGTGAGCAGCGCGCAATCGGTAAAATTTGGCAACAGTTATCTTAACCTGTCCAAAAAAACCGCCGGAGGAACCGTACAACCAGGAGATACTCTTGAAATACGTCTCAACATTTGGTTTCCCAACAACTACAACAGTAGTAACATCTACTATGTACGATATCTTGACAATATTCCAACAAACACGGCCTTTGCCGACGACTCACTCAGATTAATAACCAACGAAGGTTTGTTGTATAAGAGATGGACACTTGCTGCGGGCGATGATCCGGCAACTTATCTTGCCTCGCCGCCGGCAGGTGAATACAACGTAAAAATAAATCTCGGCAAAACCGCTACTGCGCCATCCAACAACTCCAATAACGCAACGGGTGGGGGAACTGTGGTAACAGGCGGAGCAGGAAAAGACAAACCACGTGCGGGCGGTAACGTACTTATCACCACATCATTCAAAGTAAAAGTAACGGGCGCCGTTGGTGATACAATCACTCTCGGTGCAGGTCAAATCCGGTACAAGAAAACTAACAACTCGGGTGCATCCGATACCGTAGTAAATGCCATCCGCTATAAAATTCTCATTTCAAATAATGACCCTATCTGTACAAACGCGATAGGTAGAAACTTTGTGGCAGAAGCTGGCGGTACGTTCGACAGCGGAACCGTACAAAATCGTTCGTACGGTCCAACGTTCCCGATACCGGCATACACATATCTTCAGCTCACTCCTACACAAGCCATCGGCGACGGTACCTATTGTATTGTCAATAACCTTAGCCCCTGGGCCAGTGTGTATCAAAATGCTGAGAAAAGAAACACGTGCGTTACAAGTAATGCAGGATCGCCTCCCAATGTGCTGGCATGTGCCAACCGTATGTTTAGCGGACACTGGGACATTATGGGCGACCATACCGGAACCATGAGCGCCACCGGTAAAGATCCGGTTACCCCTGGCACGCAGGGAGGATACATGCTTGTAGTGAACGCCGACTATGCAACGAGCGAAGCATACCGTCAGGCCATCACGGGATTGTGTCCGAATACAACCTATGAGTTTTCATTATGGGTAAAAAACGTGTGTACGAACTGTGGCGCCGACTCAAGCAACACGCAGACATTTAAACCCGGCGTATATCCAAATCTTTCGTTCGCTATCGATGATCTCGACAGGTATTCATCGGGACAAATTGATACGGTGGGCTGGATGAAAAAAGGATTTCTTTTCAGAACAGGCGTTACGCAAACTTCTATTACAATTTCAATCAGGAACAACGCGTCTGGTGGTGGTGGTAACGACTGGGCAATCGATGATATCGCCGTAGTAACATGTAATCCGAACCTAAACCTCGTACCAAGCGGCGACGCGCAGGTCTGTTATAATCACCAGGTGGATATCTCTTCAACAGTAAACTCATTCTTCAACAACTACACGCATTATCGCTTTGAAAGAAGTACCGACAATGGTGCCACATGGTCGGTGGCCGGTTCCGGAACAGGAGCGCCTTCACCTGCGCCGGGCGGTTACGAATATAATGCGCAACTGGTTCCTTCATTCCTCGCCGATAGTGCGCATCATTTGAATCAATACCGTTTTGTGGTTGCGTCATCTGCTGCGAACCTGAGCAATCCGGATTGTTCATTCATGGCAAGCACAACAATCGTGGTGATGGTGAACAACTGTTCGGTCATTCTCAGCGCACGCGATTCTTCTATGAGGTTAAAGAGAGAAATTACAAAAAGTGGTAAAAATGTTGAAATCAGGCGGCTGATTAATCCTGCTACGAACAATGTTTCTTTCGATCTCATTACTACGCAGGATGGGCCGGCCATCATTACACTCTTTGATAGTTATGGCAGGGTAGTGAGAGAGTTTAAAGCCACCGCAATGAAGGGATACAATCATGTGATCCTTGATAAGATCAAGGGGTTCACATCAGGAACATATTTCCTTCGTGTGGCAGTAAATAACGAGATTCTTAACAGGAAAGTTGTGAAGTTCTAGTTGCAGCAAATTTTAAGGAACAATATTTATTTCTGTTGCCGCATAAAGGATGCCCGCGTCAACATCCAGGTACGACACAATTCCTTTGCCTTTTGCAAACACACGCGTAAAAGAACTGCCGGTATCTACATAACTCGTTCCACCATCCAGGGAAAATAAAAGCTTCGTCTCTACCTGGATCGCATCCGGGTATTCAACACCATTAACGGTAATTGCACCTTTCAGCACAATAGTTGATTCGAGTTTTGCATACACATTCGGTATACCGGAAAGCTCACCGAGAAAAATATCAGGACTCTGCCATGATTGTCCTTCCGAAAAATCATCATGCAGAATTATCAGTTCAACAGAAGGAGGGTTGGCAACCGATCCGTTATAGTCGATCGTTAGCCACTCATAGTATTCGTGTCCATTTTTCCTGTAGTAGAATGTGTCCTCAAGATTATCACTTCCCTGCGGCCAGTACTGTCTTCCATCAATATCCACAAAATCGCCTGCTGTCACGGTATGACTATACGTCGGATTTCCCAAATCAACATACTTCCATGTAGAACCTATAGTAAGCGGTAAATAATCCCCGGTAATCTCTTCATCGAATGCAACTTTAAACTTCACACACGAAGAATTCAGGGTAACGGTGTACGAAACTGTATCCGACCCGCAAATAGCCTGCACAGTGTATACTCCCTGTGGCAAAGTAAATGTCGCGGTTCGTGGATCACCGCATTCCGGCTCTTCAGGAGTTTCTTCAGTAATAAATCCTTTCTGACCGTTCACCAAAACTTCGATGGAACTTCCATCGGAACACCTCTGTTCCGCCCAGATAGTAAGTTGCCCGGTTTGGGTCGGATCAGGATCGGGGTCGGTATCGGTAAACGAAGACCGCGGTGCAGTAAACTGGCCCTCCGCAATCGTATGCTGCTGGCCGGTAGTGTCGTACGCCACACCTGAAAAAGTTCCGGAAACGTGAGTAGAATCCAATTCGGTAATCGTTACAGAAAAGTCGCCGGATTGGCCGGGAACTTTCTGATAAACTATTTCTCCGTTTACGGAATATTGAAAGGCGGCCTGCTCCGCGCCATATTGCGCTTCGCCGATTGTTTCGCCAACAATCTGGATCACCAATTCACCGGGTTGAGACGTTGTTCCCGAACCCACCATCGAAAGCACTGTAAATCCTGCAGCGGTTTGTATAAAAGCAGAATCCATGTCACCATTATACTGTGTGCCATCACTAGAAAACTTCCAGGTAGTTTCTAATTCACCCGAAATTTTTCCGTCTTCAACGCTGACTTCTTTTTTGCAGGAAAATAATAGTGCAACTATCGCCAGGAAACCAAGTAAGCTGCTTTTCAATGTCATTCCAGTTAAGTTTTACAATGCACGGACCGGATCGTTCACAGGGTTAGACGGTTCTAACGTGGTTTGGTTTTCTTCGCGCGGGTTCTTTTTGAAAAACTTCTTCTGAAAAATCAGGAGGAGTATTACCCCGATTGATATTGACGCATCGGCTATGTTAAAGATAGGAGAAAAAAAGGTAAAGCGATCGCCGCCCCAGATGGGCAACCACTCGGGAAAAGTCTTGTCTTCGATAATCGGCATGTAGATCATATCTACCACCCTGCCATGAAGAAAACCAGCATAACCTCCCTCTTTGGGAAACAACTTCGCAACAGGCAGGCCAACATCGCTTCCGGAATAAATCAGTCCGTAGAACAGGCTGTCTATCAGGTTTCCAAGAGCACCGGCGAAGATCATCGCGGCGCAAACAATGAACCCCGGGTGCATTTTTTTTCTTACAATGCTCCTGATATAGAACACACCGAAGATTACCGCAACAAGCCTGAACAGCGTGAGGGCCATCTTTCCCCATTCTCCCCCGAATTTCCATCCCCAGGCCATGCCTTCATTTTCAATGAAAAACAACCTGAACCATGTACCGATCAGCGGAATCTGTTCCTGGTACGACATGTTTGTCTTCACCCAATATTTGAGTACCTGGTCTGCAACAATAATGGCGAGGATAATAATAACTACCGATCTGATCTTCACGTAGACTTAAAATTTTTGATGGGCAAAGATAGTGAACATGGGGCGAGTATTTATTCCTGGAAGTACACCCTCTTTACACGTTGCGAAATACCCGTAAGTATTTCATAAGGAATCGTTTCAGCCCACTTTGCAACATCGGCAACGGGCAGGCCCTTGCCGAACACGGTTACCTCGTCGCCTTCGTGGATATCAAGGATACCGGTAATATCCAACATGGTCATATCCATGCAAATATTTCCGATGGTCGGGGCAAGTTGACCATTCACGAGCATGCGGCCCCTTCCATTGCCAAGCATGCGTGGATATCCATCGGCGTAACCGAGTCGCACGGTAGCGATCCATGTATCGCGGTGAACCATTCCTGATCTTCCATAACTAACGGATTCGCCGGGCCGCACGTGTTTGATCTGCGCAACCGACGATTTAAGGGTGCTCACTTCCTTCAACTCAAGCACATTGGCGCTGTCTATGCCATATAACCCGATACCCATCCGCACCATATCAAATTGCAAAGAAGGATGACGAGAAATTCCTGAAGTGTTCAGAAGATGCCTTAAAAAAGGATAATCGAGTTTTTCCTTTATCTCATCACTCATCTGCGTAAACAAATCGGCCTGTTGCTTTGTAAAATAATCCAGGTTGGGATCCTCGCTTCCTACAAGATGGCTGAACACACTCTGCACCTTAAATGAGTTTGATTGCAGCTTATTCAAAAGCCCTGGCAGATCTTCCTTCGAAAATCCGAGACGGTTCATGCCTGTTTCAAGTTCAATGTGAATGGGATATTGATTTAGTCCCTCATTTTTCAGAAACAATTCGAAAGAATTCAGCTGCTCATGTGAATATATTTCCGGTTCAAGATCGTATGCTATCAGCGTGTTGAACGATGATTCATCTGGATTCATGACCATTACAGGAAGCGTGATTCCACCTTTTCGCAGTTCCACTCCTTCGTCGGCATAGGCAACTGCGAGATAGTCTACTTTATTAAACTGAAGCGCGCTGGCGATTTCATAGCTTCCACTTCCATATGAAAACGCTTTCACCATCGCCATCAATTTCGTTTTCGGTTGCAGCAATTGCTGATACGATTTCAGGTTGAAGAGCAACGCATCAAGATCAATCTCAAGCAGCGTTTGGTGAGTCTGGCGTTCAAGAATGTTATTGATTTGTTCAAGACCGAATACACGAGCGCCCTTTATAAGTATGGTTTCGTTACCGAAATGGAGGTGCGGAAATTGCTGCCTGAAGTCGTCGACTGATGTGAAAAATTGAAGCTGCTTCTTATTATATTTTTCAAACGCTATTGCGTTCCGCGATATCACGGGACCAATTCCAATCAACCTGTCCACTTTATGCTGTTCTATCGAACGTGCAATATCTTCATAGAGATCTTTTTCGCTCCTGCCACTTTCAAGAAAGTCCGTAAGGATTACTGTACGCTTCGGATGCTGATGTTGTTGCGATAAAAAGTCGAGGGCGATTTTAAGGGAGCTTAAATCAGCGCTGTAACTATCGTTGATGACGGATGAGTTATTGATACCGTTTCTCAAATCCAAACGCATGGCCATGCCATGTATATTGCGCATTCTGCGTTTGATTTCATCAGCCGGCATTTCCAGGTGAAGTAAAACGCACCAGCAGTTTATTGCGTTTTGTATTGAAGCATCGTCGCTGAAGGGTATCGCAATATTTACATCACCGGATAGGTACCGGCCCTTAATATTCGTAACCGGTCCTTCTTTCTTAATTTCTTTGATTTCGAGCTCTGCATGCGTAAATGCGCTCCAGCTGATAATATTGAACGGTTTTTCGGAACCGGTTTTAAGCTGCTGATACATCGACGCCACCGCTTCGTTCAACTCTGGAAAATCCTTACAATAAATCAACGTCTTCACCTTCGTGAACAGCCTCAGCTTTTCTCTTATCTTTTGCCGGTTGTTCAGAAAACCTTTCGAGTGCGCATCGCCAATGTTGGTAAACACGCCGATATCGGGTTGAATAATCTTCTGGAGATTATCCATTTCATTGCTTTGCGAAATCCCGGCTTCAAATATTCCGAGTGTTGCGTTTTCGTGCAGTTGCCAAACGCTAAGCGGTACGCCTATCTGCGAGTTGTAACTTTTCGGGCTTCGTACTATATTATAACTATCGCTTAACAATTGGTTTAGCCACTCCTTTACAATTGTTTTTCCATTACTTCCTGTTATGCCGATCACCGGGATGTGAAACCTGTTGCGGTGATACACAGCAAGCGTTTGCAGCGCCTCGAGCACATCGCGCACATGAATAACATTCGCCTGCCCGGGAAGTTCAGGAAGCTGTTCACTGACGATAAAATTCCGGATACCTTTTTTAAACGCGTCCTTAATAAAAGAATGACCATCACGCCGCGGACCTTTCAACGCAAAAAACAGTGACACACCCGGAAACACCGCTTTCCTGCTGTCCATGAGCAATTCACGAATAACCGTATCCTCATGAAATGCTACCCATGTGCCCTTAACGATTTTAGCGATATCCGAAATGAGATAGGTCAATGGACGATTTTTTAATGAAGGTCGATGTCGTCGGCTTTCTTCGCGATCTCTTTATCTGCTTTACCTGTAACACTTACCGAATAGACCATCGAAGTAACAAGACAAACCAATATCACCAGCAACGATATTACGATGGGGATATGAATATTGAAGAATTCAACGAGCATCTTCAACCCAATAAATACCAGGACAATCGCAATACCCTGCTGCAGGTAAGCAAATTTGCCAACCGCTCCGCGAAGGAGGAAAAACAGCGATCTCAAACCAAGGACAGCAAATATGTTCGATGTATAGATCACCACCCTGTGAGTAGAGATGCCGAACACCGCCGGTATCGAATCAAGCGCAAACACAATGTCGGTCGTGGCAAGCATCACCACCACCACAAAAATTGATGTGTAATACTTTTTACCGTTTCTTCTCACAGTAAACTTTCCATCTCCATCGTCGTGAACGAGTGGAAGCACTCTCCGCATTAAATTATACACCTTGTTTTCTGATAGATTTACCTCTTCGCTTTGCTTGGCAACAAACATTTTTATCCCGGTGAACACGAGGATCGCCCCAAAGATGTATAACAGAAACCCGAACCTTTCAACAAGCGCAATACCCACAGTGATAAATATCACCCTGAATACAATCGCCATCAAAATACCAATCAGCAACACCCGCGCGATGTATTTTTCCTTTACGCCGAAAAAAGAGAAGATAAGTATGAAAACAAAAATATTATCAATACTCAGCGACCACTCGGTGAGATAAGCGCTGAGGTATTCAATTGCTGTTTGCTGGTTGTACTCATACCACACAAAAGCCATAAACGCCAGGGCCAGGGAAACCCAGAAGATTGTTTGCCACAACGCTTTTTTGATAGTGATTTCAGCCGTCTTTTTACTTAGCAGGCCGAGGTCGAATACGAGGGCTACCAATATAAGAACTCCAAACAATGAATATGTGATCTGATCTGCTGTCATGCTGCGTACTTCCTGTTTCTTAGTGCCTGGTAAATAAATGCGAATATTAAAATAATGGCCACAGGTATTGCTACATTAATTACCTGCCATTTTACTTTTTCGTCTTCTGTTTTAGCGGGATCGAGCAGCCGTAATACAAATGTTTTGGAGCGGGTAGAAAGTATACCTGTAGGGTTAGTAAGATATTCAATACAATTAACGATGAAATCCCTATTTGCATAACGCGTTTTGGTAAACTGGTTGGTTCCCATCGCGAGCGGACCTTCATTCTGCGTAACGACATTACCTGCAATATCTGCATCGGAGATAACGATCATTTTATTATCCATCGCTGCCGATGAAAGAAAAGGTTGCTGATGAATATTTTTTAAACTGTCGGCTGTTGAGGCTGCGAGCCTGTTTGAAAAGATGGAAGTGAATTTCCCTTCGAGGAGAACCGCTACAGGCAAATGATGAAGGTTAAAAGTTTTAAGATCGTCCTCTGTTTTTACACTGTTCAGGGAAACAATGGCCGGAGTATTCAAGGTTCTCGAATTTTCCGAACTCGCGAGCAGAATCGTTTTCCTGATACCTTCTGCTTCCACAGTATCAATCGAGTTTGGAAAAATCGACAAAACATTGTTCAGGTTTTTTGAGATCGGGTTATCTGAATAAGAAGAGAGCAATGGAAAGTATGGCCACGGCACCAATTGCAGTTGTGGCTGGTTGCCAAAATTTCCAACGGCAAGCGGAAGACGGTCGCACTGCACATCCTGGATGAGGTCTTTATTGATCCTTACTCCATACCTGAATAATTGATCATCGAGGTTGAGCCCGCGATCAAACGCAACAAAATCACTTTGCGTACGCATAAGGCTGTCCATCTCAGCGTAAAGATTATCTATCATCCAGATCACTTTCCCTCCATGCATGATATATTGATCGAGTTTCAATTTCTGCCTGTCCGTGAACTTAACAGTCGGCTTCATTATTATTATCGCGTCGAAGTCAAGTGGTATTACAGGCACGCTGTCAATCGGCACAAACCCAAATCCATAATCGGGTTTTATGGTTCTTTCTATCAGGTCATATACATTGTAACTAAGTGGCTCGCCGTTACCCGCAAGGTAACCGATAACAGCAGGGCGCTCCTGTGTAACTTTTTGAATCGCATGCGCAAATTTGTATTCGAGCAATGCCGCAGCTGTATTGAGTGTTTGAATGCCGCCCGACAAACCTGTCTGATCCTGGCCCTCCAGGAAGTCGATCGCTTCCACTTTATCCTGGTAGCTCACAAGTGCGCCCGGATATACAAGCCTTTCCTCCTGCGATTCACCCGACCTCGACTGCACCTGCACATTCGTACCACGAATGCCAAGACTGTCGAGATATGCGAGGTACTGCTGCTTTTCAGCATCATTCATATCGGCTCCGGGCCTGTGAAAGCGGTAAGTAACAGAAGAATTTGTTTCTTTGAATTCCTGCAGCAATTCTTCAGCATTGTTGCGAAGGTTCCGGAAATCCGCAGGCAGTTCGCCGGCCAGGAAAACATCAACCAATACCTGGTCGTTAATACCGCGAAGTAATTTTTTCGTGGGAACTGAAAGCGTATATCTTTTTTCGGATGTAAGGTCAACACGGTAATGCACAACCGAAGCCAGGTAATTGATCCCAATAACCGCAGCCAGCAACCATGCCCACCAGTATTTTTTATTCATCCTTTCCGGTTTTTCATTTAGCTTTTAACGTTTCACGAGATTTCGGTGAGTGATCACGAGAAACAGTACGATAACACTTGCAAAATAAATCACGTCTCTTGTGTCCACTACTCCCCTGCTGAGGCTGCGATAGTGAAAATCTATACCAAGCATTTCAAGATAGTAATCGGCGCCGCCCTCAAAGGCGGGTATCCTGCTGATAGCAGTAAAGGCGCCATAAACAACAATACATAAAAACGCCCCGGCAATAAAAGCGGCGACCGCGTTTGTAGTCAAACTGCTGCTGCAGATGCCAATGGCCACAAAACAGGCCGACAACAGCACAAGACCTATATAGGAGCCCGCCGTTCCGCCGGTGTCGATGCCACCTTCCGGCGACAACTGTTGCAAGCTGACCGGGTAAACCAACGTAGGCAGCAAAGCGATCAGCACAACCAGTAATGCGGCAAAGTACTTGCCAGATACCAGTTGCCATCTCGTTATGGGCATTGTTTGCAGTATTTCGAAGGTTCCTGTTTTGAATTCCTCGGAAAAGCTACGCATGGTGATAGCCGGAATCAATACCAGCAGTATCCAGGGCGCGATCTGGAAGAATTTATCGAGCGTGGCGTAGCCGAAGTCTAATATGTTGTCGGGAAGGATAAATAAGATGGCGCCTGTTAGTAACAGGAAAAAAATGATGGCGATGTACCCCGTAAGGCTGCTGAAAAACTGACGCAATTCTTTTTTACATACGGGCCACATGTACGCGAAAATAAGTGTTACACAGCAAAACTTTCACCACATCCGCATGTGCGGCTCGCGTTGGGATTGTTGAAGAAAAATCCTTTGCCGTTCAGCCCGTCTGAAAAGTCAAGAGTGGTATTTACCAGGTAAAGAAAACTTTTAAGATCGGTAACCACTTTTACGCCTTTATCTTCAAATATCTGGTCGGTTGGTTTTTGAATATTGTCGAAATCGAGTTTGTAGCTGAGTCCTGAACAACCGCCACCTACAACAGACACACGCAGAAAAAATTCCGGTTGTCCTTCGATATGCGATTCTTTCATGATCTCGGATATCCTGTTTCTTGCTTTGTCGCTTACGTATATCATAGCAGAATTGTCTCCCTTAATTTTTTTACTGTTTTTAATACGTGTTCAATCGTATAGTCAATCTCTTCATCGGTTGTAAACCTGCCCGCCGAAAACCTGATTGAACTGTGAGCCCTGTCGTCGTCGAGGCCCAAAGCTTTCAGTACATGCGATGGCTCCGGCGACGCAGACGTACATGCTGAACCCGACGATACCGCAATGGTTTTGTTCAATCCCGTCATCAGCGCATTACCGTCGGCCTGCCCGAATGAAATATTGCTCACATTCGGAAGCCTGTGTTCCGCGCTGCCGTTTACACTCACGTCTTCCAGCCCTAACACGCCTGATTCGAGTTTATTGCGAAGCTGGCTTATTTTAACGCTTTCCGCTTCCATTTCGTTCATGCACAACTCGCATGCCTTCCCAAATCCCACGATACCGGGTACGTTAAGTGTTCCGCTTCTCATCCCCCTTTCATGTCCGCCACCATCTATCTGCGGTGTTAACCTTACGCGCGGGTTCTTCCTCCTAACATATAAAGCCCCTACCCCTTTTGGACCATATATCTTGTGGGCCGAAAACGACATGAGGTCAATGCCATCTTCTAAAACGTTGACCGGTATTTTCCCAACGGCCTGAGTTGCATCAGAGAAGAATAGCACACCGTGCTTCTTCGCGATGGCGCTGATTTCCCTGATCGGTTGCAGTGTGCCGGTTTCATTGTTGGCAAACATTACCGCGATCAATATTGTTTCCGGTTTTATCGCTGCTTCGAGATCGTTTAAATCGATGATCCCGTCGTTTTTTACCGGCAGGTACGTTACTTCTCCACCCTGTTTTTCTATCCTTTTACATGTGTCGAGCACCGCCTTGTGCTCCGTTGAAACTGTGATAATGTGGTTGCCTTTACCCGAATATGTTTCAAATACTCCTTTGATCGCCAGGTTTATAGCCTCTGTGGCGCCGGAGGTAAAGACAATCTCTTTCGGCTCCGACCCGATCAGCTTTGCCACCTGCTCCCGGGCAAAATCCACCGCTTCCTCAGCCTCCCATCCATATGCATGGCTGCGGCTTGCCGCGTTTCCGAAATGTGCGCTGAAATAAGGCACCATGGCTTCAACAACGCGCGGATCGCAGGGCGTGGTAGCGTTATAGTCGAGGTACACCGGAAATTTCATTCTTCAAAATTACTCCAAATGGTTCTATTTTCGGTTTATGCTAAAGCTCGAACACATAGGCATTGCAGTGAATGACCTTTCAACTTCTGTTCCTTTATTCGAAAAGCTGCTAAATAGTCAGTGTTATAAGAGAGAAGAGGTTGAAAGTGAGAAGGTAACAACGGCCTTTTTCAGGGCTGGCGAGTGTAAGATCGAGTTGCTTGAAAGCACGGATGCGGGGGGTGTGATTTCTAAGTATATTGGTAAAAAAGGCGAGGGATTACATCATATTGCTTTTGAGGTTTCGGATATTAAAGCGGAGATGAAGAGGCTCGTTGCTGAAGGATATGTTTTGCTTAATGAAGAACCAAAAAAAGGAGCTGATAATAAGTTAGTGGTGTTTTTGCATCCGAAGTCAGCAGGCGGAGTTTTGGTTGAGCTTTGCCAGGAAATCAAATAATTCACGATTGACGATTCACGTTTCAAATCTCCCCTTCTCCATTTTCTATAATCTTCTGTAATCCGAGTTTTTCAAGCGCAATAGCGGCGGCAATCTGGCTCGCGTCTTTCTTATTGTAGGCCTTGGCTTCCGCGATAAGCTCGCCATTAACCATCGCACCGATCGTAAATAACCTTCTTCCACCTTCAATCTTCTCATTGAGCGTCTCAAACTCGAGACTTTTACCATTCTTATTGGCCCACCCATAGAGTTTGTTCTTATGATTAATCTCGAGGTTCTCGAGATCTTCCATAAACAAGTGGGGAATAATCATCCTCTCCAATACCCACTGTTGCGTTTTTCTAAATCCTTTGTCTAAATAAATAGCGCCAACAAGCGCTTCAAGAGTGTTTCCAAATATTTGACTGATCTTCAGTGAATTGTCGAACTTGTTAAAGAGCGTAATCTTTTTAATACCCATTTTAATAGCAATCTCATTCAGCTTGTTGCGATTGACCATTTTACTTCTCATCTCAGTGAGAAACCCTTCTTCCTTGTATGGATATTTTTTAAAAAGATAATCTGCGATAATACCGCTTAGAATAGCGTCGCCGAGGTATTCGAGGCGTTCATTGTTTTCGTCGGCGCTATCGCGAACCGACCTGTGAGTGAGAGCGGCTTTGTAAAGGGCAGCCTTACCGGGAGCGAAACCTAAAACATTTCGCAGGTTTTTCTTAAAAGCAATTCGGCTTTGATTTCCAATAAAGCGGTCCAGGATTCCCACAATTACAATCTACAATAATTTCTTTGAGAAATAAAATGACTGGCTGATGCTGATGACGCTGTTTATCCGCTGATCCCTCGCTGCGCTCGGGATGACAGTTTCCAATTTGTCATCCCGAACCCGCCGCAGGCTATGTGACACGTGAGAACCTGTCAGTCATCCCGAACCCGCCGTAGGCTATGTGACAAGTGAGAACCTGTCAGTCATCCCGAACCCGCCGTAGGCGGTGTGAGGGATCTGCGGCGAACATAACCCGTAAAATCTAAGAATTATACTTTTTAACTATCACACAGGCATTATGTCCACCGAAACCAAACGTGTTACTCAACGCCGCGTTCACTGTTCGCTTCTGGGCTTTACCAAACGTAAAATTTAACCTGCTGTCGAGGTTGGGATCGTCGGTAAAGTGATTAATTGTGGGCGGAACAACATCATCTCTTACCGCCATGATACACGCGATTGCCTCTACAACCCCGGCGGCACCAAGACAGTGACCCGTCATAGATTTAGTGGAGCTGATATTAATTTTATACGCCTGTTCGCCAAACACATCGGTGATGGCTTTTACTTCAGCTACATCTCCGAGTGGTGTTGAGGTTCCGTGCGTATTGATGTAATCGATTTCTTCTGCTTTCATGCCTGCATCATCGAGTGCAGCGAACATTACATTCTTAGCGCCAAGACCCTCAGGGTGCGGAGCCGTAATATGATATGCATCAGCAGTTGCTCCGGCGCCGGCAACTTCTGCATATATTTTCGCGCCTCTTTTTTTCGCGTGCTCCAGTTCTTCAAGTATCAGTGCGCCCGCTCCTTCACCCATCACAAAACCGTCGCGGTCGTTGTCGTAAGGGCGGCTCGCGGTTTGAAAATCGTCATTCCTTTCACTCAATGCTTTCATTGCGTTGAATCCACCGACACCTGCTTCGCTGATCACACTTTCTGATCCGCCTGCCAGGATGATGTCAGCTTTTCCCAGCCTTATAAGGTTGAATGCTTCCATCACAGCATTTGTCGAGGAAGCGCATGCGCTCACAACAGAAAAATTAGGTCCGCGGAAACCGTGCCGCATCGAAATATGACCCGCTGCAATGTCGAGGATCATTTTCGGTATGAAGAAAGGATTGAAGCGCGGAGTACCATCACCTTTCGCGAAGCTGGTAACTTCTTCCTGGAAAGTGATGAGACCACCGATACCACTTGCGAATACAACACCTATGCGGTCGACATTGAGATTTGCGGAGGGAATACCGGCATCGTTAACCGCTTCATCACTTGCTGCCAATGCCGTTTGTGTAAAACGGTCGAGTTTGCGCGCTTCTTTTTTATCGAGGTGATTAAGAGGATCAAAGTTTTTTAATTCACAGGCAAAGCGTGTTTTGAATTTCGATGCGTCGAACAGCGTGATCAGGTTTGCACCCGAAACACCGCTGACTAAACCGCTCCAGAAATCCTGTAAATTGTTGCCGAGGGGAGTAAGCGCGCCAATTCCCGTTACAACTACACGTTTTAAAGTCATCTGTTCCTCTTTAGGTAAGAACAAATCCGCTTTAGCGGAGGCTAAAGCGGATAATCATTTTTGTTATATGCTGAACCAGGGTTCAGTTATTTAGCATGCTCTTCAAGATATGCAACGGCCTGACCAACAGTAGTGATCGTTTCAGCCTGCTCATCAGGAATGGAAATGTTGAATTCTTTCTCAAACTCCATTATCAATTCAACGGTATCCAAAGAATCAGCTCCTAAATCGTTTGTAAACGAAGCTTCGTTGGTAACTTCTGCTTCCTCCACTCCTAACTTGTCAACTATGATCTTTTTTACCCTGGTTGCTATGTCTGACATTTTTGTAAAGTTTAGTTACGGCTGCAAAAATATAGTTTATATTGCAATAACCAAACCATCACATTTTTAATTGAATGCATGGCTCTTAAGCTAATTGATTATGGGTCGCCGGAGTATCATCAAATGGTGCAATTGCGCCACGATATTCTGCGGAAACCGCTAGGGTTGACATTCCAGAAGGACGAGCTCGAAAAAGAAGTTAACGACATACTGATAGGCGCATTCGAAGATGATAAGATGCTCGGATGCTGCATGCTCATAGAAACCGAACCAGGGACAGTACGATTGCGACAAATGGCCGTATTAAACAACCTCCAGGGTAAAGGCGTTGGGCGCGCGTTAATGCAGTTCGCGGAAAATATCGCGCGCGACAGGGGCTTCAAAAGAATTACCATGCACGCACGAAAATCGGCCACCGGGTTTTATGAAAAACTCGGGTACATCATCAGCGGAGGAGAGTTTGAAGAAGTGACCCTCCCCCACGTGGTGATGGAAAAGCGTTTAATTACTTAACGAGCCTAATCGAAAAAGGATATTTGTACAGCTTATTTTCACTAGCCCTTATTGTTGCGATAATAATTAATACGAGCGCGCCAATAATCAATACAGCCATCAACAGTGGTAACAGGAACAGGCTGAACACTGAAATGACAAGTCCCAGGAGCATCGTTACTATCCAAATTGCAATCCACGAAAGGAATATGGTAATCTGGAAGTTTAATGATTCCGCTGCATGCTGGCGCACATAAGCCGATTCATCTTTTTTTACAAGGTAGATAACCAACGGAGCAATAAAACCTGCAACCAGGCAAAGAATGTGTGACAAGATCGCCATCGTTTTTTCATCACTTGTAGGTGTTGCAAGTGGTTGCTGTTCTGTTCCCAGAATGCTATTAGTTTCGTTCATGTTAAGGAGTTTGATACCAATTTAATTATTTCCTGTCACAAATGCTTTCATGTCGCGCAGGAACTTCAATATTCCTCCCATTGTCGCAATATTGTCAACCACCAGCATGAAGAGCTTCCCTGTCTGTTTTACCCTCGCCTTATTGGTACCTTTCTGTATGAAGTCAAGTATCGCCCTGAATGTATCCGACTCATAATACGGCGACGTCGGATTATTTATAAAATAACATTTAAGCGTTTCATCCTTAAGGAGTAATCGTTCAAAACCCATCTCCACTGCCAGCCGCCGGCAGCGCACCGTTTCAAACAAATCATTCACCTGTTTCGGAACAGGACCGAACCTGTCCGTCAGCTCGTCCTCGAACGCTTTCAGGTCCTTTTCACTTTCGGAATTATCAAGCCTTGTGTACAACGACAACCTTTCGGTAATACTTTCCACATAACTGTCCGGTATAAGAATTTCAAGGTCAGTATCGATCGTACAATCCTGGACATAATCTTCCTGCTTCGATATTTCTTCTTTGAACAGCTGGTGGAATGAAGTGCGTTTTAATTCTTTAATCGCCTCATCAAGAATTTTCTGATACATCTCAAATCCTATCTCCGCCATAAATCCACTCTGCTCGCCACCGAGCATATTCCCCGCACCCCTGATATCCAGATCACGCATCGCGATCTGGAAACCACTGCCCAGGTCGCTATGCTGTTCCAGTGTCTGCAAACGCTTTTTCGAATCGTTAGGCAGCGTGCTTAGGGGCGGCGCCAGCAGGTAACAGAATGCTTTCTTATTACTTCTTCCTACCCGTCCCCGCAATTGATGCAGATCACTCAAACCAAACTGGTGCGCATTATTTACGATTATCGTGTTTACGTTCGGAATATCCACACCGCTTTCAACAATGTTGGTGCACACCAGCACATCATATTTTTTATCAATAAAATCGAGAATCCGCTCTTCGAGTTCATGTCCCTCGAGCTGGCCATGAGCGTAGCCAATACTAAGATCCGGGCATAATCCCTGGATCATGGCCGCCATTTCAGCGAGGCCCAATACCCTGTTGTGAATAAAAAACACCTGTCCACCGCGCTCGCTTTCATAGTAAATAGCATCGCGGATAAAATCAGGATTGAACACCTGTACCTCCGTTTGGATAGGTTGACGGTTAGGCGGCGGTGTATTAATAATACTCAGGTCGCGGGCGCCCATTAAACTGAATTGCAGTGTTCGTGGTATCGGGGTTGCGGTAAGCGTGAGGCAGTCAACGTTCGTGCGGAGGGTTTTTATTTTTTCTTTATGCGCAACACCGAATTTTTGCTCCTCGTCAATTACAAGTAATCCAAGGTCCCTGAACTTTACATCTTTCGCCAACAGCCCGTGCGTGCCGATGATGATATCTACTTTTCCTTCAGACAATCTTTTTAAAGTATCCTTTTTTTCTTTCGCCGATTTGAAACGGTTGATATAGTCGACGTTTACAGGAAAGTCTTTTAACCGTTCCCTGAATGTTTTATAGTGTTGAAACGCGAGAATCGTTGTTGGCACAAGTATCGCGGCCTGCTTGCCGTCGAGGCATGTTTTGAACGCTGCGCGAATGGCAATTTCTGTTTTTCCAAATCCCACATCGCCACACACGAGCCTGTCCATCGGCGACGCCGCCTGCATATCTTTCTTTACATCTTCCGTAGCCTTTGCCTGGTCGGGAGTGTCTTCATATATGAACGAGGCCTCCAGCTCATTCTGCATGTAGTTATCCGGGGTGTGTGCAAAACCGGTTTGTGCCTTTCGCTGAGCATATAGCTGGATGAGGTCGAAAGCAATTTCTTTAACCTTCGTTTTTGTTTTCTCTTTCAGCTTGCTCCACGTATCGCTGCCAAGTTTATTCACCTTCGGCACCGAGCCTTCTTTACCGGTGTATTTCGAAATTTTGTGAAGCGAGTTAATATTTACATAGAGAATGTCATTGTCCTTATAAATTATTCTTACAGCTTCCTGCAGTTTTCCGTTCGCCTCTATTTTTTGTAACCCGCTATACACTCCAACTCCATGATCTATATGTGTCACGTAATCGCCGGGCTGAAGTTCTCTCAGCGTTCGTAGTGTAAGGGCCTTGCTTTTGTTATATGCCTGCTTAACCTTGTACTTATGATAACGCTGAAATATCTGGTGATCGGTGTAACACACCACTTTCACATCGTTATCAATAAACCCTTCGTGGATAGAAATAGGTATGGGCGTGAAATGAATTTCTACCTTAAGATCTTCGAATATGCTGTGCAGTCTTTCCAACTGCCTCGGATTGTCGGCAAAGAGGTACAGCCCGTGTTTTTTCTTCTCCCATTCCTGTAAATCACGAATAAGAAAGTCGAATTTCCTGTTGAACGCAGGTTGTTCTTTGGTATTAAATTCTATTTCTGCGGTATTACTGAATGTTGAACGACTCCCAAATTCGATAGTGTGACGGTTCGCGAGCTGTTTTTCCAATTCATCGGCGCTGGAAAAATCTTCATTTGTGAGTGTGATTTTCTCCTGCGGATTTTCTTCCGACGACACCGGCGCTCCATTCTCGAGGAACAACCGGAAGTCCTCCTCCTGAGTAAGCAGACGATCTTTTGTAAGTTCCCATTCCTGCACCCAAACGACGGTGTTTTCAGGCATGAAGTCGAGCAATGGAATTTTATCTTCACCACCGAACTGCGTTTCCACATTTGGAATAATGCTCACCTGTACAAGCTTACGCTCACTGAGTTGCGTTTCAGGATCAAAAATTCTTATGCTGTCGATTTCGTTTCCAAATAGTTCGATCCTGTACGGTTTTTCGTTACCAAATGAATAAATATCGAAAATACCCCCACGGATCGCGAACTGGCCCGGCTCATAAACAAAATCGGATCTTTCGAATCCATAGTTCACGAGCCTTTCGATCATTTCATCTACATTAATAACGTCGGTTACTTTCAGGTAGATGATGTTGCCCGATAATGTTTTCGGTAATACAACTTTTTCGAAGAGGGCCTCCGGGTAGGTGACAACAATTTTTTTGTTCCCGCCTGCGGTCAGTTTCGTGAGCGCCTCGGTACGGAGCATAATGTGGCTCGAGTTGAGCAGGCTGAAATTTTTCCGGTTACGGAAGCTCGAAGGGAAATAAAACAGGTCGAGCGCGCGGGTAAGGTTCTCGATCGTATTATGCATATACGCAGCCGATTCGGCATCATCGCAAATCACGAGATGGTTGAGCCCTTCAAATAAGTTATTCTGGAAAACCGAAGATAACAGGAACGATGGCGCGCTTCCCCGTAGATTTTTACAGTAAACATGCTGGGGTACGGACATGCCGAGCCTCTCCGCCAATTGAAAAAGGCGGGGGTTGTCAGTCGAAAACGACGAAAGCAACGACGGCAAATTCATAACAGCGGGTGCAAAGGTAATAATTAGTATTTTTAAAAAAACCTGACTAATGGCTGTACAACCCTGGCGAACCGGAAAAGTTATTCGTATTGAGAACGAAACATCGTCGACAAGAAGATTCTGGATCGAAATCCCTGAGCTACCATCTTTCGATTTCAAACCGGGCCAGTTTGTAACTCTCGATCTTCCAATAGATGAAAAACCCAGTAAACGTTGGCGCAGTTATTCAATCGCTTCGTGGCCCGACGGAACGAATATTATCGAGCTGGTGATTGTTTTGTTGGAAGGCGGTCTCGGCACAAATTACCTGTTTAATCATGTAACGGTCGGGAGCGAACTTATCCTTCGCGGACCGCAGGGCGTGTTTACACTACCTGATGTGATAGACAAAGATTTGTTTTTTATCTGTACAGGTACGGGCATTGCGCCGTTTCGTTCCATGGCGCATTACATTCGCGATCATGATGTACCGCATCAGAACATCTACCTGATTTTTGGATGCAGGCTGCTTTGCGATGGTTTATATAACAGTGAGATGAAGGAACTCGCTTCGCAGATGAGTTCGTTTAATTACATACCTACCTATTCGCGCGAGGGCGGCGACAATACGGAAATCCGCCGCGGTTATGTTCATGCGATTTATGAAGAAATTTGTAAGGAGAAGGGAATTACGGCTGCGCGGTTTTATTTATGTGGATGGAAGAATATGATTGACGAGGCGAAACAGCGCATCCAGGCGCTCGGCTTCGACCGGAAGTCAATTCACCAGGAGCTTTATGGATGATTTTTTATTTTTTTAGAAAAAAATAAAAAAAATTATTGTTTAGAACGCAACAAATCCGCTTTCTCTTTTTCAAGCTCCAAAATCCTCGCATTATCCCTCAACATATCCCTCTCCAAATCTTTAATCTTCTTCCTGCACGCCTGTATAAAGCTCGAACGGACCATA
>JAEUVS010000017.1 GCA_016786745.1 Chitinophagaceae bacterium
AGTAAAAGGATTAAGCACCGAAGCGCCGCCCGTAGTGGCTACGCGCCCCGAATTTATGCGGAGGATGAAGGATATGAGTGCACTCGGTGGACCCATGACCAGCTTTTATGCGAACATGCCCGACGAGGTTACACTGACCGTAAATGGTAATCATCGGATATACCAGCATATCCTTAAGGAAGAAGATGCCGCCAAACAGGAAAAACTTGTGAGAAATCTCGCGGACCTTGCCCTGCTTTCCCAGGGATTGCTGAAAGGAAACGATCTTACCAGCTTTATAAACAGAAGCGTGGATTTGATGGATAATGAACAGAAGAGCAGGATTATTTTGGAAGCGTGATGCGTGATCCGTGAACCGTGAACCGCCTGACGCGTCACGCCTCACGCCTGACGTCAATAACTTTCAATTGAAGATTTCTGCTTCCGTTCCACTCATTTACATCGAGGGTAAACACCACGTCGACAGGTTGTTTGCCCTCGAGTAGTTTATATTTCTCCGCAAGATTAAATCCAATGCCGCTGAATACAATATTATCCTGTGTAACAACAACTCTCAGGTGCAGTTCTTTCACAACTTTCGAAAAACCTGTATCAGTAACATTCCGGACAAGCAATACAGGTTTTGGGTTGTCAGGTCCGAACGGTTCCATCTGCGAAATGATATTGTAAAAAGAATTGCTAAGATCTTTTAGTTTCACCTCTGCATCAATAATAATTTCAGGTACGAGGAGGTCATCTGTGATGATGGACGAAACCACTTCTTCGAACCTGTGCTGGAACGGTGCAACATTTTCCGCGGACATCGTCATGCCTGCTGCGTAAAAGTGTCCGCCATAACCCAGCAAAAGATCCTTACATTGATGGATGGCCTCATACACGTTGAAGCCTGAAACGCTTCGCGCCGATCCGGCGACATATTCACCCGATTGCGTAAGGACAATAGTGGGTCTGTAAAAATGATCAATGAGTCGCGAGGCGACGATGCCTACAACGCCTTTATGCCAGTGCGACTGGTAAACTACCGTTGACTTTCGTGATGCCCACCCTTCATTGTCATTGATAAGTTTTAATGCTTCTTCAGTGATTGTTCTGTCGGCCTCCCTTCTGTCGGTGTTATCCGAATGAAGCATCTCGGCATATTGCAGCGCCTGGTGATAGTTGTCTGAAATAAACATCTGCACCGCCTTGCGCGCGTCGTCCATTCTTCCGGCTGCATTCACCCGTGGTGCTATCATAAACACGAGGTTGCCGATCAGCATTTCGGTTTTTATACCACTGAGATGCATAAGCGCTTTTATACCGGGATTGGGATTGGTATTTGCTTTTTTCAAGCCGTAGAAAACAAGCACGCGGTTTTCGTCGGTCATTGAAACAATATCAGCTGCGATGGCGGTTGCCACGAGGTCGAGGTATTTTAGCGGGTAATCGTCGGAGAGCCCCAGTGTTTTTGCGAGTGCGCAGATGAGTTTGTAACCGACACCGCATCCGCAGAGATCCTTAAAAGGGTAAGGACAATCTTTTTGTTTTGGATTGAGAATAGCCACAGCGGGCGGCAGTTCATTGTCTGGCAGGTGGTGATCGCAAACGATAAAATCTATCCCGAGATTTCTTGCATATGAGATGAGATCAATTGATTTGATGCCGCAGTCGAGGGAGATGATTAATGAATAATTTTCTTTGTACGCAAAATCAATTCCTGCTTTAGAAATACCATAACCTTCGCGGTAGCGGTGAGGAATATAAAATTCGATATTCCCGGGCTTGTACACTTCGCGCAGGAATTTCGTCATACACGCAACAGAAGAGGTGCCGTCAACATCATAATCCCCGAATACAAGAATTTTTTCATTGTAGGTGATCGCCTGCATGATGCGGTTCACTGCTTTGTCCATGTCTTTCATGAGCCATGGATCGTAAAGCATATCGGTTTGCGGACGAAAGAACCGTTTCGCCTCGTTGTAGGTCGTTATACCGCGCTGCACGAGGATTTTGCACAGCACAGGGTTAATTTTAAGCGCCTCGTGCAGTGAATCACAGGTTTCGGGGTCGGCCGATAATATTTTCCAACGTTTATCCATAAGCGCAGATGCGCTGTCTTAATGTTTTCTGTCTGTTGTAAACCGTACCAATTCGGCAACGGCATTTTGTACTTCGTCGTTTTTGAAAGATGACAATATGCCAAGCGCTTCGTCGCGATAAGCGTTCATCTTTTCGCGGGCGTAATCAATTCCACCCGATTTTTTTACCACATCAATTACCTGGTTAACTTTTTCCGGGTTTTTATTGTGATTTTTTATAATGTAAATCAGCTCGCGCCGGGTTGTACGATCTACATTATTCAGTGTATAGATAAGTGGCAACGTGAGCTTTTTTTCTTTTATATCGTTACCGGTGGGTTTGCCCACGTTGTCGGTTCCATAGTCGAAAAGGTCGTCTTTAATCTGGAATGCCATACCTGTTTTTTCACCAAACAAACGCATTTTTTCCGCGGTGTTTTCGTCGTGAGAACTGGAAAAGGCGCCCGCTGCGCAGGCCGAGGCGAGTAGCGAGGCTGTTTTGTTCCTGATAATTTCGAAATACACTTCTTCACTAAGGTTGAGCGACCTCGACTTTTCGATCTGCAGCAGTTCTCCTTCACTCATGAGGCGTACTGCTTCTGAAAGCAGCTGAAGTATCCTGAAGTCGTTATGATCGAGGGAAAGGAGCAGACCCTTGGCGAGCAGGTAGTCGCCGACAAGAACAGAGATTTTTGTTTTCCATAGCGCGTAGGTTGAAAAAAATCCCCTACGTTCAAGTGATTCATCCACAACGTCATCGTGAACGAGCGTGGCGGTATGAAGCAGTTCGACGAGAGATGCCGCGCGGTACGTGGAATCGTTGATGCCTCCACACAATTTAGCAGAGAGGAGTACGAACATCGGCCTTAGCTGCTTACCCTTCCTGTTTACGATAAACCTCATAATCCTGTCGAGCAGCGGCACCTGGCTTTTCACGGCTTCCTTGAATTCCTTCTCAAAAATAATCAGCTCTTTATGCAGTATTGCTTCGGCTAGTTTCATCCGTTATTGGGGAAAATGGGCAAATTACTACTTTGAATTTTATTCACACATGTTAAAAACGTCACTCCATTTTGGCCTTTTCGAATTGATATACTTTATGTTATAACAGTTTTAACATTGCCAAAAAAATTTGCAAATTAACTTTCTATTGATACTTTTGCTAAACGGTTTTTCTTTCTAAATTCTTAATATTCATATTAAAACTAACCTATGGTAATCTCTAAGTATGGAAAACTCCTTGGTTTGCTGTGTATAATCTCCACAGCAGCAATGTCCCAGGAGCCTACCAGCGGATACGACCCTACTGATTCTTCTGTAATACCTGCAAAAAGACTTCCCCAGCACACCGAATTTATGGCCAACAACTATGCTTTTCCGGCGAAACCACGTAACCAGTGGGAGTTGGGAATAAAGGTTGGGGCTTTTTCTATAGCGAGTGACGTTCGTTCAGTGTTTCCTGGTTTCGGCGCGGGGGTTCATGTACGTAAAGCGCTCGGTTATGTTTTCTCTTTACGCGGCGACCTCGGGATGGGCGTAGCGAAAGGTCTTAACTATACAAGATCCAGCGGGTTCAAAAGAAATCCGGCGTGGGAAGCTTACGTAAACCCCGTTACAGGATTGCCCACACAGGATGTTTTCTACAACTACAAGTCAAACGTTTACGAGTTCTCATTACAGGGAGTTGTAACGCTTAACAATATCAGGTTCCACAAAGCAATGACGGGCCTGAACCTTTACGCATTCGCCGGTGGCGGTGGAATGGTATATAAAACCAAAATCGACGCGCTCGATGGGGACCAGCCATACAATTTCAACACCATCCCCACAGGTGTGTACGGCGACAGGCGCAGGCTGAAAAAGGAACTCAGGAACCTGCTTGATGGTGATTATGAAAGCGAGGCTGAAAAAGATCCTCTCAGGGCGAAATTATTCGGCCAGTCGTTCCGCCCGGTGTTTAACATGGGTTTTGGTATTCAATACAAACTCAACAAGAAACTCAGCCTCTCACTCGAAGAGAAATACAGCTTCCCTTTGAAAACAGATCTTCTCGATGGTCAGCAGTGGCAGAACAATCAACCCGAGTTTCCTGCTATGACGCGTGACCATGATGCCTATAACTTTATTTCTTTAGGATTAAATATTGCACTCGGAGCGAAAGCAGTTGAGCCACTCTGGTGGGTTAACCCGCTCGACTACGCATACAACGAAATCAACAAGCCAAGCCACATGAAGCTACCGAAACCGGTGCTTGACGACGGCGACGGCGACGGTGTAACCGACCAGTTCGATAACGAACCGAACACACCGGCCGGATCACCGGTTGACTCTCACGGTGTAAGCCGCGATACTGATGGTGACGGCGTTCCGGATGCAAGAGATAAAGAACTTATTACTCCTACACAGTGTCAGCCTGTTGATGCGGATGGCGTAGGTAAATGTCCGCCGCCTGATTGCTGTAAGGTGATCGACTCCCTGATGCAGTATGGCATCCGCGGCCGTTGCAACATCGGTGATCTGCCAAGCATCACATTCAAAGGCAGAGGCGTATCACTCAACAACGATTCAAGAGCATTGCTCGCTGGCGTGGCTTCAAAGATTCGCGATAATTCAGAATGTAAGATCGCGGTTATCGGCTACTGCGCTTCAAGCAAGTCAGAACAGCAGCTCAGTTGGGACAGGGTGAACGCTGTAATTAACTACCTGGTTGAAAAAGAAGGTATTAGCGCCGACAGGTTTATATTCAAATATGGCCAGGAAGGTGGTGACTGCAACACCGTAGATTTGAGAGACGGAACACAGGAAGAAGGTCCGAATACCGTACCGGCTCCGCACCCCAATCTCAGAAGGAGATAATGTGTGATAATTAACGAACTATCTACATATAAAAGTCCCCGCGATGCGGGGATTTTTATTAAAAGCATTAATTTCGCCGACTCTATGCGCATAGTTGCCCTCGCTATTGTTATTCTTACAGCCGTTTCGTGCTCCAAGTTCACCAAGATCCAGAAGAGCAACGACTATGACTATAAGCTGAAAATGGCTGATGAATATTTTGAAAAGAAGAAGTATAATTATGCGTCACAGCTTTATACCGAGTTGTTTCCCATTTACAAAGGCAATCCCAAATTCGAGGACCTGTTTTACAAATTCGCGTATTGCAGCTATTACCTGAGGGATTACCTGCAGGCCGAAAACCTTTTCAAACAGTTTACAGAAGTATTTCCAACCAGTGCAAGAGCAGAGGAAATGGAATACATGAGGGCATTCACCTATTATAGGCAATCGCCGAAGCAGGATTTGGATCAGACGAATACGCTGAAGGCTATCGGGCTGATGCAAACATTCATAAACACCCATCCGAACTCGGGCAGGCTCAAAGAGGCGAATACCATTATCGAAAATCTAAGAAACAAACTCGAGGCAAAGGATTACAAAAGCGCGGAACTGTATTATAACATGGGTCAGTACCGGGCGGCCGCAATTGCTTATACCAGCCTTATCAACAGTTTTCCTGACACGAAAAAAGGGGATGAATATAAGTTGCAGGCCATCAAATCATATTATCTCTATGCGGAAAACAGCGTAGAAGACAAAAAAGCAGGACGCTATGAACAGGTGATTAACGAGGTGAACGACTTCAACGACCGTTATCCCGATAGTCAGCTGAAAGGAGAAGCCGAACGCTACTCAACCTTATCTCAAAACAACATTAAACAAATACAAAATGAGCAGGCTAAGACGACAAATCAGCGCTAATACCGCGAATGTTGCTGAAACCAAGGATCTGAACGTTATCAAATCCAAAACAGGAAATGTTTATGAGTCCATTGCAATTATTGCAAAAAGAGCTAACCAGATAAATATTTCTCTGAAAGAAGAGCTGCATAACAAGCTCGAAGAGTTTGCCAGTCATACCGACAGCCTGGAAGAAATTCACGAGAACAAGGAGCAGATTGAAATTTCAAGGGCGTATGAAAGAATGCCAAACCCGGCGCTTCTCGCGACCCAGGAATTCCTGGAAGAAAAAATTTATTACCGTAAGAATGAGGACGACCTGTTCAGCTAATACGACTAATAAACGAAC
>JAEUVS010000148.1 GCA_016786745.1 Chitinophagaceae bacterium
AAATTTGCCTGATCGTTCTGCTTCCCTTTATATTTTCAGCCTGCACTAAACCGATTGACCAAACAATTGATGATTATTTTAATAATCTTCCGCCTTCTCCTTTTAAAGTGTATGTAGACGAGCGTGGTGTTAGTCATGCCGTAATTCATTGGGATCCTGAAACCAAAGCTAATCCCGATTCTATTTCCTATTCGGTAGAACTTGATGGCGTGACCGTTGCATCCGGGTTAGACACGACAGTGTATAGGCTGACTAACATTACTACAAAAAACTATAATGGCGCCGTAATCGCGCATGAACCTAAAAACTCGAGCTTTGCTGCCCCTTTTCAGCTCAACGCGATAGACGGGTTTTCATATTTATACACTGGTAACACGCTGATAAAAGCTCCCCTGGACTCAGTTTTTATTCCTACGTGGACGTTTAACTTTCCCTCGGAAATGTCTATCTATCCCGGCCCTGCCCTGGTAGCAGGCGACACACTCTTTTTTACCACCTCCGCTCACTTCTTCGCGATAAACAAGAAGACCGGCGCTGAATTCTGGCGAAAGGAAATCGGGAACTCTTCGACCTCGTTTGTTTATACTCCCGGTAAGGTTTATATCGCCAGGTCAGCTAATTCAAAACTGCAGTTAATAGCTTTAAATACTGCGACACAAAATATTGACTGGTCATACGATACCGATGGATCATTTAACCCGGCCAACGCAGGACCCGTATTAGCTCATAACACTTTATACGTTTCTGCATTCCATTTATGGGCTGTTGATCTGAATGGAAATTTCAAGTGGAAAGTGATGTCACAAAACCTGCCGTCTTCATATGTAAGCGCAGGCGCCAACAATGTTTATTTCACCGACGAACGAGGAGTGAATTGCGTGGATGCGAACACAGGCCAAATAAAATGGTCCAAGTGGCGGTTCAACGTCGAGTCGGATTATGTGTCCGAATACCGGAACATTGTTTATCCGTTGAATCACATATTTATTTATGGAATTGATGCAACAACAGGTTCAACGGTATGGGAATACAATCCTGAAGCAACGACAGTTACGTTGAGTGCACCCGCTACGAGGGGAGATACCATTTACCTGGCTGTCCAGGCATTCCCGGATTTAAAAGGTTCGGTAATGGCGTTCCATTATAAAACAGGAAAAGTATTTTGGACAACGAAGTTGCCGGATCCATATTCAAATATGGCGGTGAGCCACCTGGTGGTTGTCGGAAACAGGTTATATGTTAGTAACATCCTTGAGCTTAATGCGGACGATGGATCTATCTTAAGAAAATTTTTTACTGAGGGTAGGCCTATGGGCGTGATAGAGATGAGTGGTAAAAATTACCATTCAAATACGAAGCATGGGTTCGGTGATTAACCTTGTGTGATACACCTATTGGTAAATCCTTACATAATCCACCAGCATCTTCTGAGGGAAAATTTTATCATCTATCCCTTCCTTTCCACCCCAATCGCCGCCAACAGCAATATTTAACAACAGATGAAATCGCTGGTCGAACGGCCACTCCTGCTCGCTCTCTTTCTCATTTTTAAAAGTGAAATACATTTTATCATCAAAATAAAAATCCATTTTATTTTCATTCCAATCCAATGCATACACATGAAACCTGTCAGCAACATCTTTAGCAAAAAAGTCGCTTCCTTTTTGAGTTTTATCGCGATGATTGAATGCGCCGGTATGCACTGTACCGAATATCGAATCGGGCAGATATCCTACATGCTCCATGATATCTATTTCACCACTCACCGGCCATTTTCCATACTTCCAGTCGCTCGGCAACATCCATATCGCAGGCCACACTCCCCTACCTTTTGGCAACTTCGCCTTCACTTCAATCCGACCATATTTCCAGTCGCCCTTGTTTTTTGTGACTAAACGCGCAGACGTGTAATTCGCACCTTCAAAATTCTCCTTAACTGCAGTAATGCTCAATACACCATTCTTCACCGACGCATTTTGCAATCTTTTCCCTGTATAAAATTGTTTTTCATGATTACCCCAGCCATGTCCACCGGTGTTATAACTCCATTTTGTACTATCAGGCAAACCTGCATAATTAAACTCGTCACTCCACACGAGCTTTCGGTCACCAGTCGCCTGGCCCTTTGCCGCTTCAAATAAACATGATGTAACAATCACTGATAAAATGAAAATCCTTATCACTGTTTCAAAAATTTTAATAGTTAACCGCACTGCCTCATTAAACGCAACAGGAAGCAATACCTTCCTGTTGCCATAGTTTTATGTACGGCAACAGGAAAGTTTGTTAGAGTAATCAAATGAATTAATAACCCGGATTCTGATGGCCCTGCAACGCCGGGTTTTGACCGATAGCGCTAAGCGGAATCGGCAACAGGTAATTTTTTGTTGGATCAAATGACCATTGCGGAGCAGCCGAAGGAACAGCAGGAATTCTTGTATATGTATATCCACCGCTGCCATCAGACTCTATCAGCATGCCATGCATTACATGGTTCAGGTTGTCTTCCGCAATTTTCCATCTTATCAAATCATAATAACGTTTACCCTCAAACGCCAGCTCCACTCTCCGCTCGCGACGAATCAGCTCACGCATTTCATCCTGGCTCGCTCCGGGATACACATCAGAGAAGGTTGGAATACCCGCTCTTGTTCTCACCTCATCGAGCGCAGCATACACCGATGCGTCGGGCCCAACAGCTTCATTCTGCGCTTCTGCATAGTTCAACAACACTTCGGCATAACGGAAGAAGTAAAGATTCTGCGCACTTGCACCCGATTCAAAAATATTCACAGTGGTATCCATTCTTTTCTTGGTGCAATAGCCGGTATTTGTATTATCGGTTGCGTCGGCAAGATCAATTGAATTGAGACCCGAACCAACTGCGCTCATGAATACTGTTCCGTTGAAAGTATTTCCATTATATAGTATGGATTGACGGAATCTTGGTTCCCTGTTCGCATAAGGATTCTGGGGATCGTATCCTGATGTCGGATCGGTAATCGCTTTACCATTTGCCATCGCGTAATCATCTACCAGTTCCTGGGTAGGTGTTGAACCACCCCAGCTGAGCCAGTTTGTACCCACATAATTCGGTCCCTGGTAGCCGATGATATTGCTGCCCTGTTTTATATTCAGGTATTGCCTGTATAGAATACCCTCGTTATTGTTATTACCGGTAGTCAGAAATAATTCATCATACTTTGGATACAAACTATAACCTAACTGCATTACCTGTGCATTGGTAGCAGCAGCGGTGGCCCACCTGGTCAGATCGTTACCCGGGTTGTTGAGCGGGCTCGCATAAAAGTTTTCAATCCAACCTTTGATCGTAAGGGCGGCGCCTTTATTGATTCTACCGGCACCGTCGTTACCGCTGTTGTCGGGTAATGCCGCTGCGGCTTCGCCCAACTCGTTTTGCAGGAAAGTGAACGTTTCATCGAAGCTTGCACGCGCATGGAAGATCGCGTCTCCATCAGTTGAACTGTTGTCGGGTTTTGTAATAATAGGCACACCACCATATAACATCCACAACTGGTGATAGAAGAAAGCACGCAGCACTCTTGCTTCGGCGATTCTTTTTGTTTTGTATTCATCAGATAACTCTGATTTCTCCACACCATCGATGAACACATTGCATTTACGTACTTTTTTATAAAGCGTTCCCCATTCGAGCCACATGGTCGCCTCCGACCAGGTGTACCAAAGCTCTGTGTTCGAATTAAGGTTCGCTTTGCTTCTCGCCGCCTGCGAAGTGATGTTCCAGTTAAAACCGGTCATCAGGTCGTCGGTCCAGCTGTCGAAAGGCTCGAAAACAAAATCATACAAATCGGGAAGCGCATTATATGCATCGTTCAACACCAGGTCGGCAGCGGCTTCAGAAGCAAATGCTGTCTGGCTGCTCACCGCACCGGTGTTTGGCACTTCGAGAAAATCATCGCGCTTGCAACCCGCAAAAACAATCACACATATGAAAGCCGCAATTAAAGGCTTGTTGATATTTATTATTGATTTCATACTGATCACAATTAATGTTTAGGATTAAAACTGTACCCTCAATCCGGCAGTTACTGCTTTTTGAGTCGGAAAGTACCAACCCCTGTTATCACTGATTTCAGGATCGAAGTTTTCGATCGGTGTCCACGTCAGCAGATTCTGTCCAGACAAATAAACGGTTACGTTGCTCATTCCAACCCGTTGCGTTACGCGAGTCGGAATTGTATAACTCAATATTCCTGTTCTCAACCTGAGATATGCAACGCTTTTGTGCCAGAATGTTGATGCCTGCGAATTGTTCGCGCTTGGTGTTGTGGTCATCCGCGGATATGAAGCATCGGTGTTATCCGGTGTCCAGTAATCGAGCGTGGTAATGGCTGCGTTTTTATCATTGTCAAATGCCCATACTGCAGAACCATTCAGCTGAATTTCTCTCTGGCCGGCGCCCTGGAACAACAATGAAAGCTCGAAACCTTTATAGCTTATCGATGGTGAAAAGCCATAGATAATAGCAGGATAGTCGGGATATCCCATCGCAACCTGGTCGTTGAAATCAATCAATCCATCAGGTTTTCCATCGGGACCGCTGATGTCGGCATAGCGAATGTCACCGGGAAAAACTTTATCAGTAAATACCTGCCTTGCGATACCCTCTTTCAAATCGCCATTGCTGTCGAAGTCATCCTGCTTAAAATAGCCGAGCGCCTGGTAACCAAATGGAACGTCTAACGCCCGGCCCGTTTTTCTAAGATTCGGGTTGTCAAATGTTGCAGGGTTTTCAAATATTTCTATCATCTTGTTTCTCGCGAAAGTGAAATTTCCACTCAACCCTACTCTCAGATCCTGTGTGATATTGTAATCGCTCGAAACGGTAAATTCAAATCCGCGATTCTGCATTACGCCCGCGTTCACCTGCGAGAGTTCGATGCCATACTCAACCGGAACGGTTACACCCGGGCTGAGCAACATGTTATTTCTTTTCTCGCGGAAGAAGTCGGCCTCTACATTCAATAAACCTTTAAACAACCTCGCTTCGAAACCAACATCGGTTTTGTCGGCTTTTTCCCAGGTAATATTCGGATTGGCTTCGTCGCGTTCAAACAAACCCTGCGTTTGCGCGCCGTTTAAAATTGCTGATGTTCCTGTGAGGTCGAAGCCTGTTTGATATTGATACGCTGAACCGGCGAGGTTAGCTGATTGTCCCCATGAACCCCTTATTTTCAACTCGTCGATCCATGAGATGTTCTGCATAAAATTTTCCTCTGAAATGCGCCATGCCGCTGAAAACGCAGGGAAGAAACCGAACCTGTGCCCGGGCGCGAAGAAGTAATGCCCGTCGTAACGGCCGGCCACTTCAAACAAATACCTGTCGTCGTAACCATATGTTGCCCTGTAAACCAGCGAACGCTGCTTTGTACCACGTGATGTACCATCGTTGGAGATGTCTGATTCGCCCGTTCCACCCGCAAACAATTCAGATATCGGAATGTTATAGTTATTTCTTTTGGCGCTGAATTTCTGTGATTTGGTATTCCTTGCTTCGAGCACCACGAGACCGGTAACTGCGCTTTTTCCAAATGTGCGTGCATAATTAATATAACCCTGGTAAGTAAATGCCTGAGTTTCGCGCCATTCCTGTTCGAAGCTTGGCAGCGTGGCAGGACCGGTGGTCGGATAAGCGTAAGGCCGTGTTGTTGTATCTATGGTGTGATAAGAGAAACCCTGGCTCCATTTGCGGCTGCGACTGACAATCCCGCTATTCGTTTGATCATCACCGTTAATAGTTCCATCGCCGTTAACATCGAAGTTAAACGGATCGAATGGGTTCAGATCGAACGATCCCACAAACCTTACACTCAAACCTTTGATCGGCAATTTTTGTTCGATTGACAACTGGCTCAACATCGTGTTGCCGATAATTTCCTGGTAACTCGGGTTGTCATAGAAGCTGGCATATAGATAAGGATGCAATCCGTTACTATACGTTTTGGGAGTGGAGATAGAAACCGTATTGATGAGGTTTTCAAAAATCCCCTGCCCACTGATTCCCGCGCCGGTGTAGCGACGATCCTCCACACGCCCGTTTAGCGCCAAACTAACAACAGTAGATTTTGTAGCCTGTGCCTGCAAACTGGCCGACAGGTTATAGCGCTGGTATTTCATTCCGGGGAACATGCCCTCCTGGTTGAAATAGCCAATACCCATTGTATATTTTATAATTTCCGTACCACCTCCCAACGTTAAGCTGTGGTTGGTAACGAGAGCGTTCTTCACCCTGATATCGGCGATCGGGTCAATACTCGGGTAAGCATCTGGGTCCGATCCATCGCGATATTTCTGGAGGGCCGCATCGCTAAAGGGCATCGTGGTAGAACCTGCATTGCGTGCTCCTTCATTTTTCATGAATGCATGCTGGTAACCGCTTACAAAATGTGTAACCACTGTAGGATTCTGAACACCTATATAACCGTCGTAGTTGAGGACGGGTCTGCCGGTTTTACCTCTTTTGGTAGTCACGAGTATCACACCGTTCGCGCCGCCTAATCCATAAGGCGCTACCGCCGCGGCGTCTTTCAACACGCTGATCGATTCAACATCCGCAGGGTTTAGCTGGCTGAAATTTCTTGGCACACCATCGACTATTAAAAGCGGAGATGAATTTCCATTTGTACCAATCCCCCGTATAAGGATACGGGAGGCATCGTTACCTGGCTGGCCGCTGGCCTGGGTAAATATTACCCCCGAGGCACGTCCGCCGAGAGCATTCGTGAGGTCACCTACTGGTTGCCGTTGCACCTCAACGCCTTTTATTGAAGCAACGGAGGCGGTCAGCGACGTTTTCTTTTGTACGCCGTAGCCCACTACCACTACTTCATTCAGGTTATTGTCGTTGAGTTCCAGTTCGAAGTTTTGGGAACCTGGTCCGTTTATAACCCTTTCAGCCGACAACATTCCTGTAAATGATACAACGAGCACGCTTCCGGATTTTGGTACCGAGATAGAATACTCGCCGTCGGCGAGTGTCGTGGCGCTGATGCGGCCACCTTTAACCGCCACCGTGGCACCCTGGAGGGGTTCACCGGTCAACTTGTTGACAACCCGTCCCGTAACCTGTAATGCCTGGGCGAAAACATTGGATGATAAGGCTGTTAGAAGTATGAGGGTGCATAACAGCAATGCACGTTTTTGCATTATCATAAGCAGTCATTGACAATCGTTAAGAATTCTATGCAGTTTTGGGTAACGTAAACTATTTCTAAAAAACCTCAATCGGTTTTTTTAGGCTACTTCTATACTACATCTAGTCGTTTCAGGCCATTTAAATCACTACTTCATTACCACAACAAAGCTTTTCTTTACATTTGTCGTCGCTGCTATATGAAAAAATTGATATTTATTTTTATCCCTGTATACCTGTGCGCAAACTGCCTCGGTCAGAATACTCTCGCCTTACCACAAATCGTCAACTTTTCAAAAGAAACGATCAAGGCCGGCACTGAAAATTGGGATGCCTGCCAGGACGAAAACGGCCTGCTCTATTTTGCTAACAACGAGGGTTTATTGTGTTTCGACGGCACGGACTGGCGTCTATATCCTCTGCCCAACAAAACTATCGTCCGGTCGGTTGCAGTGGGGAAGGACAACAGGATTTACGTGGGAGGGCAGGATGAAATAGGGTATTTTCTGCCGGACGAAACCGGCCAGTTGGCTTATCATTCGCTTATGCCGTTAATTCCCGCCAGTCACCGGTCATTTTCTGATATATGGGATGTGGTGAAGGACGACGACCAGTTATTTTTCCGCGCCAACCAGAAGATCTTTCTTTATAGTCATGAGAAAATAACGGTGTACCCAACCGCCGGCGAATGGCTGTTTCTCGGGTCGGGCCATAACGGAGTTATCGCGGAAGATGAACATTCCAACCTGCTTGTGTTTTCAAAAGGTAACTGGCGCAGAGCGGTGACCGGAATTCTTCCGGCCGGCTGTATTGTTACAGGCCTTTTGGAAATAGGGAAAGATTCGACGATGATTACCACCCTGAAGCATGGTATTTACTTGCTGAATGGTGATGATTGCAGCAGGATCTCGTCGCCGGCACTCGACAACATAGCATCGCAAACTATTTACTCCGCTACTCTTGTCGACAAAAATCATATCGTGCTCGGCACGGCGATGGCAGGATGTTTCATAATTGACAAGCAAGGCAATATAATACAGGAATATTCGCGCAGGGAGGGATTGCAGAACAACAATATTTTGTGTGCGTTTTCAGATCATCATCAAAATTTATGGTTTGGCCTGAACAACGGGATCGACTTTGTAACATATAGTGATCCGATCAAAAATATTCGTCCGGATTACCAGAATCCTGCCTCGGGTTATTCGAGTATAATACATGATGACCGTCTTTACATAGCCACATCGGCAGGTTTATACTCCGCTCCCCTGGGCGGGGAAGCTAAAGGAGACTTAAGCCTGGTAAAGGCCGACTTTACTCTCGTCCGCAATTCTGCGGGCCAGGTCTGGAACCTTTCGGTGGTGAACGATCAACTTTTTGCGGGACATCATGAAGGAGCTTTCCGGGTTGATAATAACGTGGCTACTCCCATAGACAAATCGACCGGCTTCTGGACTTTCTTGCCGCTATCCAGCGTGTGGCCCTCACCGGTAATGGTTGCTGGTACGTACAAAGGAATAAACTTCTACGACTCGCAGAATGAGCGGGCGATCAATAAGACTATTTCTGCTCCCTTTGAATCTTCAAGGTTTGTTACAATTGATGAAAATAATATCTGGGTATCGCATCCGTACAAAGGAGTATTCAAAATATCGCTGTCAAAAGACAATCAGCCGGCAGTTGCGCTGTACGCGGAAAAACATGGATTAACCACCCAGAACAATTACATCTTCAAAATAAAAAACCGCGTGGTTGCCGCGACTGACCGCGGTATTTATGAATACAACTCCAACACGGACAAATTTGAGCCGTCGAAATTTTTTGAAAATATTTTTGGTAAAAGGGTTATCCGTTATTTAAGGGAAGATTCGTCGGGGAATGTGTGGTTTGTGTACGACAAAAATCTTGCGGTTGTCGATTTTTCAACGAGCAACCCGAAAGTTATATACATCAGCGAACTGAACAACAAACTCGTGAGCGGCTTCGAGCAGGTATATCCTCTAAACGATAATAATGTTTTTGTAGGCGCTGAAAAGGGATTCTTTCACATTAATTATGCGCGGTACAAACAAAGCCAGGAATCCATCAGGGCGCACATCCGCGAGGTGCGGGTTACAGGTAAAAAAGACAGTGTATTATACTATGGTTATTCTTCGGTAGCCAACGATAAATTGCATCCCGCCCCAAAAGTTACTTACCAGTGGAATTCTATTCATTTCAACTTTTCGGCCCCGGTATATGAACACCAGTCGAACATAGAATACAGTTGTTACCTCGAGGGTTACGACAGGCGATGGTCGGAATGGAGCGTGAAAACAGAAAAAGAGTATGCTTACCTCCCAGGCGGTACGTATAAATTCTTTGTAAAAACGCGAAGCAAACCAGGCGTTGAATCGGAAGCGAGCAGCTATTCATTTGTAATACTGCCCCCGTGGTATGAAACATGGTGGGCCTTTGCCGGATATGTAGTGTTGTTGATTACGGGCTCTTACCTGGCTTACCGTTGGCAGAAGAAAAAGTTTGTTCGTCAGCAGTTGCAGTATGAAGAAAAACAAAAGCGTCTGCGTCACCTGCATCAGCTTGAAATTGAAAAAAATGAGAAAGAAATTGTGAAGCTGCGAAATGAAAAACTGGAAGCAGAGATCAATCACAAAAACAAAGAAATGGCCACGGCTACCATGCACCTTGTTAAAAAGGGCGAACTCATTGCGAAGATGAAGGATGAGTTGCAACGGCTGACGAAAAATACCGACGATCCTTCCATGCTGGATGCGATTAAAAAAATGGTGAAGGCGCTGGGAGAAGATGAAAATATGGATGCCGATTGGGAACACTTCGCGATACACTTCGATAAAGTGCATAACGATTTTTTTATCGAGCTGAAAAAACATCACCGGAACTTAACGCCCAACGAACTGAAGCTCTGTGCGTACCTGCGTATGAATCTTTGCACCAAGGAGATGGCGCGCCTGATGAATATTTCTGTAAGAGGAGTGGAAATTAGCCGGTACCGTTTGCGAAAAAAATTACAACTCCCTACGGAAACGAACCTTACAACCTATCTGCTGGATCTGCATGGGGAAATGCAACAGGTTTAATCAGCATATTGAACATAGCGAAGGGTTGTAATGAGCCGTCCCTTTGTGTTGGAATCGCTAACAATAAGGAACCCATTCCTGAAACGGACAAGGCCTTCCCAATTGTTTTCACTCGTTTCCTCATGTACTACCACGGCGGTCTTCCATCCTGTCCGGCTTTTCGGTACGCGGTACATGATTCTTGTAAAGCATTTACCGGGGTTTTCGAGGCAGAGGGAATCCTGGTCGAGCATCGGCTTTAACTCGGGCACGCTGTCGCGGATATTTTCCGGGTGATAATCTTTTAAATAGCTTTTGTAGTCGCCACCCCAATGATAATTAAGCGCAAACAGCGTATCGTTACTGTAGGTAATGTCTGTTATACGGAAGTAAGCAAACGGCAGTTCGACTTTCCTGGCGGATCGCATTCTGCGGCCGATTTCATAGGCGGAACTCGATTGTGCAGCGGCGTTGAATTCATAAATGGCTGTAAACTTTTTGTTATATGCGTCATATGCGAGTGATTCGAAGCCTGCATTATCTGTTTGATCAAACCTTTTAAGTGTTACTACTTTCTTTGGGTTGATAGTGATCTCTCGTTTTTTTATGTTAAGCTTGCCGCATACCAGGTAGTTGTTGCTCCATGTGCCCTTCGACTCTATTGTGAGATAAACTTTTTCACCAGTTATTGCTATAGCTTCGAATCCGCCGTAGTGATCATGAATCTCCTGTGGCAACTTATCAGCATTTTTGATGCGAACAGGCACGCAGGTGGCGATGGCCGGATCGGTCCCATCGATTACACGTTGTATCGTGTCGGCAGAAACGCTGTATAAGAAAAGATCGCCCTTAAGATCGGGATTTGAATTTGAAAGAAATTGCGGGAGAAGGTATAGCCTGTTGTGGTGCAACGCTATCCCGGATAACTGGGGTTTTGTTTCTTCGCGCAGCTCATAAGGAAGCGCAATGTTTACCTGGGCCAAAGTAATGCTCGGTATGAGTGTGAGAACAACAAGGAAACGGATTAAATCTGCGGGTTTAAACACCCTACTACTAATCCAATAAAAACTGACCATCTTTATAAATTACTTTTTGCGTGCCGCCAGGTAGTGTAGCGGTTACTGTCCGGTTGCTCGTGCTGATGATATCGGTATGAACTTTTGGACAACTGTTATAGCCCATTTCAAGCCACTGCACATCTGAAACGGATGCCATATCGCCGGGATAAGTATCCTTATATGCGTTACCCAATGCAATATGGGTATTACCGAAATCGCCGCCCATATTTTCGTCGAATAGTGTAGTAGCCATAAACTTCGTGATGCGCGAGTGGCGTCGGTCCGTTAGTGAAAACTCTCCCACCTTGTCTGCATTTTCCTGCGAGATCATTTCTTTTAGTGCAGCTTCATTTTCCGTAGCAGATGACTTTATAACTATTCCGTTTTCAAACTCGAGCGATACGCCACTGATTCGCTTTCCAGCATAATACAATGGTTGATTGAAGCGAATACTTCCGTTTGTACCGCGCCAGTCGGGAGATGTGAATATCTCAAAGCTGGGAATATTCTTGCCACCACCGCTCAGCCATTTGCGGTTAGTCCCTATGCGGATGCGGAGGTTTACGTCGGCGCCTTCTATATGCAAATCCTCTATTTGCAATGCATCCAGCCTGTCTTTTATTTCCTCAATTTGCCGTTGCACTTCTTTCCATTTCGCGACAGGATCATTTTCTCTCAGGTAACATGCTTCGACGATCTGCTCCCAATATTCTTCCAGCGATAACCCTGCCTCGTCAGCCATCGATTGCGTTCCATACAAACAAAGCGACCACGACAGCTTTCCTTCCTGCTCCTTTTTCTCGCGCATTTTCATATATGGTGCACGGGCGCTGAGCATGCGGGTTATTTTTGCAGCAGGTAATCCTTCGAGATAATGAATATCCGGCTCCGAAACAATAAACATAATGTGATCGGTAGCTTCTACAATTCCGCGCCAGTAAGGTTCTGCAAAAAAGCCGATTTGATCGTCGGAACCCGTTTGCAAAAGGTAGCGGCTTAAACTTTCATCGCGGGTATTATCTGGTTGGTAGTTGGTAATCAAATTACCTCCCGCATCATACACTTCCCGGGCAATCGCAATGAAAAGATCTTTCGTACATTCCTGCGCCACGAGAAATACTGTATCGCCTTTTTTAATTCCTTCTCCGTTATTCAGCGCATAATTCACCATTACCTGCCCATATTTTTTCAAAAGACCTTCTTCAAGCTTCATCATTATTATTTATTATTCGAACGAAACAATTCATCGGGATCCTCATCATAACTGAAATGAGTAATCGTCCACCCAGCGGTTGATTTATAAAGAACAAAAACAACCTTAAGATACAGTTTCTCCAATTTAACGATGTAAAAACGCCGCGATCTGCACCTCCAGCGTGTCAATCGAAGCGACGGGTATCACAGTGCGCTGTTTCAGGAGTTCCAAAGCATCATGTACTTTGTAACCGGTAAACAGTTTCATAACGTTGTCGCAAACTTTGTCGATATCCTCCTTCTCTTTGTCGTTCGGTTTGGTTTGCTGACCATAACAAACTGTCGTCACCAACAGCAAAACAATTGGAAAAATTTTTTTCATACACTTTGGTTTAGGGAAAACCAAAATACATGATTTTCAGCAAGTGAGTTCGAGATCCAATATCTATTTCACTAATATGTCTGCCGGCACACGAAGTCCTTCTTCATCCACTACTACTTTGCTCATCACCTTTTTCATGTTTCCCGGTATCTCCTTTTTTTCATCCTCCGCCAATGTTCTCGATACTTCCTGCAGTTCATCTTCATCATCATAATAACCCACATATAACTCGTAATTACCACCGGCGTGCAGGCGTAAAGCCAACTCGTTATCCTGGTCGTCGACATACACGCTGATCACCGCCCATTGGTCGTTCCGGTCGAATTCATACCGAACGTCAACAGCTTTCTTTGCACTAACTCCCGTAAGAAGTTTTTTCAACAGTGAATTTGGGTTATTATTTATTTCTTTCCGGTAATCCATTCATTGTTATTTAACAGGGGAAAATTATTGTCTTATATCATTCTGCTGGAAAGATAGCCATGCGTAACCAATTCGGCTTTTTCGGCGATGCTGATCATCACTCCATTTTTTATCATCTTGGTGCGGTCGGCGATTTCGAGTACATCCTTGTAAAAATGATCGGTGACAATAAACGCTTTCTCTCTCTTTTTCTCAATAATCTTTTCTTTGATGATTTCCGTCATGCGCGGTCCCGTCATGGAAAACGGTTCATCCAGCAAAAGAAAAGGATGTGAAGAATTGATCAGCAATAAAAACTGAAGATAACGCTGGTCGCCGATGGACAACTCTCCTACTTTTTGTTTTTCTATGCGGTTAATATTTGGGTCGTAAAATATTTTATTCTGGTCTCTGCCATCTGGAAAATAAAGCGGCACAAGATTGCGTACGGTAATATTCTTTGGGAGGAAAATCTGCTGATGATGAAACCCGAAGAGCAGGTTTCGGCCCTCAGCCGGTAATGGCCTGTTGTTTACATAAATGTCGCTGTAATCGGGTTTTAATATGCCGAAAAGAATTCGCAGCAGCGTGGATTTGCCGGTACCGTTTCTCCCGAAAATGGCCAGGACCTCACCGGTGTTACACGTAAAAGCAACTTCTTCGAGAACCTTCAGTTTCCCGAACTTTTTTCTCACCGCCTTCACCAAAAGCTTGTTCATCAGAAAATTGAAATTATGAGAAAAACTACGACCGCAACAGACATGTTAATCAAAGCAGTTGTCAGCATCAGTTTCTTCTTTGTAAAACCAGCATTGAGATATAGGAGATATTGGAGATTTTGAAAATAACGATACCCGAGGAACGATGCGGTAATTCCGGCAGTTCCGAAGCATACTATACCATTAACTGGGCTGAGCGAAAGAAGCGCTATCAGAAATGATAAGACCAGGTTGTATCTCGTCACGTGCCAATAGTATAGAAAAAACAATTCGCCCATCTTAGTGAAACATACAGCGGTTCAGAACTTCTCGCGCCCATGTTCGATAAACATAAAATTTTTCTCACTTCGTCATGTAAAAACTTTTCCACTTTTTTGATTCTGGAAAAACAGGGGGAGCAAGTAACTGAAATTCAGGTTTATGCCAAAAAAGGCAGAACTAATTTGTCCTGCCTTTCACTTAAATATAATCCGTATACTGCCGGATGAAAATTTTTCCTGAAAAACACAAAGATGGCTGTCCTCCGAAGTGGTCTTTGAGTGCCGGGGGCAATCGTGTATTTTTTTAAAAGCTTCTCCTATACCATCATCATATTTTAATTAACGATTTTGAAAATAAAAATGTCTTTGTTCTTCTGCATCTGCAGGTAATATATACCTTTAAGTTTCGGCTTCGCGACTTCAAAATTCCCTTCGGCCTCGCCTTTGTCAACTTTTACACCGAACGCATCGACTAACCAGTATTTGGCATATCCGGTGGTAAAGATCTTCCAGCTGGAGGTTTTTGTAGCGATACGGATGTCGGTAATACCTGTTAAACGAATAGAAACTGTACCGCTTATTACCGTCTTCTCGTTCTTCTCCTTTTGAACCAGCCGGTAATAATAGGTGCCATTTTTTCCAGGCTCGTCATCGAAAGAATAGTTGGCGCCCCGGGCGGCATTTTTCGGTTGGACGTTACCGATAGATTCAAACCCTCCGTTCGCGTCTTCTGAACGCTGGATGTCGAATATCACCAGGTCTTCTTCAAAACCTGTTTTCCACGTGAGTTTTACAACACCACCGTCTTCCTGGGCGCGAAACGATTCTAATTTAATGGGCAATATGGCAGGGGTGATCGTAACATAATTGCTCATCGTTGCAGCGGGCGAAGAACATACATTTGAGGAGGTTACTTTCAAAGAATAAATTTCACCCACAGTTGCCGTTGGTGCGCTCAACGTGCTTGCGGTGGCATTAGGCACCGCTACGCCATTTTTGTACCATTGGTAAGCAGGCGTGGTACCTACGTTAGCAACTGTTGAGTTAAGCAGTAAACCCGGGTTAACTTTTGTTCCGCTTATAACAGCTGAAGGTGTTGATACCGGGCTAACAGTCATGTTAACAACGGGCGCCGTTGCAGGATTATTGGTTACACACGTGGTATTGCTCGTCATTATAACTGTTACAGCGTCGTTGTTGACGAGGCTGCTGCTCGACCAGGTATTACCGTTAGCCCCCACGTTAATTCCATTCAACCGCCATTGATAGGACGGCGCGGTTCCACCATTGGTAGGCGTCGCCGTAAACACTACGTTGGTTCCTGAACAAATAGACGTGCTGCTGGCCCCGACCGCTACCGATGCTGCCTGTGTTGCCGTTGTCATCGTAATAATATTGCTTGTGGCAGAACTGGTACTGAGACATCCGACGTTACCCGCAGCAGTAAGCACAACGCTCACCTGGCTGTTATTTGCAAGGGACGTTGATGTGAAGGTCGGGCTGTTGGTTCCTGCATTGGAACCGTTTACTTTCCATTGATAGCTGGGAGATGTTCCGCCATTTGTTGGAGTAGCAGTAAATGTTACCGACTGCCCGGAACAAAATTTGTTGCCCGGGGCATTCGATGTTATACTAACAGCAGGAACAACACTTGATGCGGGTCCCTCATTTATGCGAATTCCGTTAGAGGTAGATGTGTAACCGGTGATGGCAAAAAGGTTAGTGCGTGCCGATCCGCTTCCGGACCATGTAAAAGTAACTGAATTGATAACCTTGTTCTGGTTAGAAGCAGAAATCGTGATCGGCGCTTCGAACAGGTTGAAGTTTCCTCCTGTTTCATACGACGCAGAACTGGTTCTTGTTACACGATTAAGGTTTCCTATTGCACGGATAGACGATGAAGATCCGGGTGACAGGTACCAATCGGGAAAGTTCAGTGTTCCGGTTGATGTAGTGGCATCGGAGTAATTTACCTGGTAGTTGATCGTTCCTGTTCCGGAACCTGTGGTTCCCACCACATATAATGTTGCGTAATTGCTTCGAAATTGAGAAGCGAAAGTTAGTGTTCCCGAAGTTGCCCCGCCATTTGCATTATCGCCCGACGAGCGCAATAACAATACGTTGTTCGATGAATATGATGCGAGCTGATAATTTCTTGAAGCATCCTGCGCACTGTTAAATGAACCGTTCGCAGGTAATCCGTTTGAGCCGCTGCTATTGCTGGGATTGGAATAACCTGCAGCAAAAAAAACATATCCTGGCGCCGCGTCAACAGCACGAGATGTACTGGAAGTTGATGCCGTACCCGTTCCATTGGCTACCACATCTTCATTGAAACCCGTAAGCGAAAGTGGCTGAACCTGCTGTGCAACGGGCGGTGAGGCTGAACAGCCTGATGCATCCGTTACAATTACCTGGTAGTTGCCCGCTCCCAAACCTGTAAGGTTGGATGATGTAGAATAAGCACTTCCGTTTTTTGTCCAGTTGTAGGTATATGGAGCTACTCCGCCAGATACCTGCGTGGATATCGTACCATTGTTTGCACCACTACACACAGGGTTTGAGGCGCTGTATGATACAGTTAGCGCTGAGGGCTGCGTAATTACGACATATACAGTTTTTACACATCCGGCTCCATCTTTAGCAGAAACGGGATAAGTTCCGGCAGCGAGACCAGTAAATACATTATTGGTAGACCAGGCACCTGCTCCGGCTTCCGCAAGCTGGTATTGATACGGCGCGGAACCACCTGAAGCGGTTGCTGTAATGGATCCGTTTGTTCCTAAAAAACAGGAAACATTCGTTGAAGTGTAAGTAAGCGCTACAGGGCATTGTCCATATACAATCGTAGCGAATGTGATACAAAAGAGCGTTAACGCAACGTGTAAAAGTTGTTTCATCAGGGCATGGATTTAGGGTTAATCGAGGACCGATTCAACTACTTAAAACGGGTTATTGCCTGTCAAATTGCTTGACAATTATCAACTCATTAGATGCTAATCCTCAACCAACAGGGTTGTTTTCTACCACAATACCACTTCTTTTGCCGTTATTGGACAAAACAAACAGATCGCATCAGTGTTGACTGTGTTCCTGAAGAAATCATTTTAGTGGAACTGTTTGGCACTTTGAGATCAGGATAACGCGGCGATTGAAAATGAGGCTTTGACTCTTTAACTAAAACTGGACATACAATTTTTTTTTGCGAAAACGGAATCAGTTGTACCGGAAATTATTATTTTTAGTATGCTAGTACACCTGAAATAAGCTAGTCGGCGTGACTAATTGTTAACAGAATCCGGCCCGATCACGTCGAATTGGAACCACCAGTAAGATAATAGAAGCGAAATTTTTCATAGTCAACCCAGGCATCATGAGAAACCTACTGTTGGCCAGCTTAACGCTCATTATCATCAGCGCAACTCTTTTTTGCAAACCTCAATCGACAGCAACTAAAAATACATTGACGGGTGATACTACCCATACCAGTCGCACTTCTCTCGATTGGGACGGGATTTATCGCGGCGTATTGCCTTGTGCAGATTGCGAGGGAATACAAAAAACAGTTTACCTGAATAAAGATGGCAGCTATCGCTTAAAAATAAAATACCTCGGCAAACAAACCACTTCGAGCGAAAGTTCAGGAACATTCGAATGGAACAGCCATGGAAATACCATAACATTATCGGAGAATGGACAACCCGTTAGCTTTTTCGTTGGCGAGAACACATTAACAGAGCTTGATAAAAGTGGCAACAAGGTTACAGGGCAGTTAGCGCCGAACTATGTTTTGAGCAAGGACCAATTTGCAATCCTCGAAAAGTACTGGAAGCTTACGGAATTGAATGGAAAACCTATTGAAGTTGACAGTAGTTTTCGCAAAGAGCCGCATATCATTTTTAAGGATGATGGAAATCGGTTCGTGGGAAATGGTGGATGTAACGGCTTCTCGGGCACATATAAATTGGGAAGTATGAACAGGATAAACTTATCGCAAGGAGTTACAACACAAATGGCCTGTCCTAAAATGGAGTTGGAATCTCAATTTCTAAAAGTATTGCAGATGGCAGATAACTACACTGTCACTGGAGATATGCTGATATTGAATAAAGCGCGAATGGCTCCCTTAGCGAGATTTAAGACTGTGTACATGAAATAGGTTGCCGCACTTTCTTATGTCATATTCACGCTTAAGCAATTGAAATCAACCTATCGATATAAAGTGAAGTGAAACAGGGCTAACGCTCGTGAATACATGAAAGCGTTTTTTGGAGGTCCCGAGCGGGTTCGAACCGCTGTACGAGCTTTTGCAGAGCTCTGCCTAACCACTCGGCCACAGGACCTTATTTTTACAGGTCTGCAAAAGTAGGATATTTTTGAGGAAAGCCGAAAGGAAAACGACACGATTCTACCACGATCCCTCACGCAGCGCTATGCGCTGGTTCGGGATGACAATTAACATCGATCAATGACCAGGATACCAGAATCAGAACTTATACTCAACCAACGCGGGGCCATCTATCACCTCAACCTCCGCCCTGAAGAAATCGCTGACACCATCATCACTGTCGGCGACCCGGCCCGAGTAGCCCAAATCTCCAAACATTTCGATTCCATAGAAATCAAATCGTCCTACCGGGAATTCATCACCCACACCGGCTTCGTAGGCAAAAAACGACTCACCGTTTTATCCTCGGGAATCGGCACCGACAACATTGATATAGTCCTCAACGAACTCGACGCACTCGCCAATGTGAATTTCCACACCCGCACCATCGTTCCAAATGCCGTATCGCTGAAAATTATGCGCATCGGCACCTGCGGGTCGCTCCAGGAAGATATTCCGGTAGACACTTTCGTCGCCTCTACGCACGGACTCGGAATAGACAATCTTCTCAATTACTACCGTCACCTTCCAAACGATGAAGAAAAAGAGATCCTCCAGGCGTTCGTTACCCACACACAAATTCATCACCAGGTGACCATCCCTTACATCACCGGCGGGGCACCATCCTTAATTAAACATTTCGTAGGCGGATTTCACCACGGCATCACCGTTTCGTGTCCGGGTTTTTATGGCCCCCAGGGCCGGATGATCCGCGTGCCGCTCTCCCAGCCCGACCTGGTTTCCAAATTTTCGGCATTCCGCATCGGCAACCACCGGATATCCAATTTTGAAATGGAAACTTCGGCTATATATGGGCTCGGGAAGTTGCTGGGGCATCATTGTTTGTCGCTGAATGCGGTAGTGGCCAACAGGGTTACGAAGGAGTTTTCTAAAGATCTTGTGAATACCGTGGAGAGATTGATTGTAGATGTGTTGGGGAAGATTGAAAGGATTTAAAACCCCGTAACTTCGCTCCAGGATGGACTTGCATTTTCACAAATACCAGGGCACGGGAAACGACTTTATCATACTCGACAACAGGAAAGGAGAATACGACAACCTCACCACCCAACAGATCAACTTTTTGTGCGACAGGCGTTTCGGCATAGGAGCCGACGGTTTAATGCTGCTGAATAATAAAGCAGGCTATGATTTCGAAATGAAATATTACAACGCCGATGGCCGCGAATCGTCTATGTGCGGTAACGGCGGACGATGCCTGGTAAAATTCGCCTACCACCTGGGCATTCATAAGATTACCTATTTTTTCTCGGCGATAGACGGCGACCATGAAGCCGAAATAGACCTCGACGGCACCGTTAGTCTAAAAATGAAAGACGTCAACGAAATCCGTCATGTCAACGGCGACTATATTCTCGACACCGGCTCTCCCCACTATATCAAAATGGTGAACGACCTGGATAAATTCGATGTATTTAAAACCGGTCGCACCATCCGCAACAGCGACCTTTTTAAAAAAGAAGGGATCAACGTGAACTTTGTCGAACAACTGACGGAAGACGAAATCGCCGTGAGAACATATGAGCGGGGAGTCGAAGACGAAACTTTTTCGTGCGGCACCGGCGTAACTGCGGCTGCACTTGCATGCTATCATAACGAAACCGGGTTTAACGATGTTGTCGTAAGCACCAAAGGTGGAAAGTTGAACGTGGAATACGACCGGTCGAGCGAAGATATTTATACGAACATCTGGTTATCCGGTCCGGCGGAGAAAGTCTTCGAAGGCGATATGGAAATTGATGAGCGGTAGCGCGCGGGTGACTGCAAACTACAAACTCCTATCTTTGCGCCGCCCATGATACAACACTTCAAAAATATTGATCACAAGACCGTTGCCATCGACAAACCTGAGAATGGTTCATGGGTGAATATCGTTCCGCCGCTAAGGCAGGAGGAGTTTTCAGAGCTCTCATATACGTTGGATATTCCGCTTGATTTTCTTACAGACTCTCTTGATATCGACGAGCGAAGCCGCTTTGAGGAAGAGGATAATGTTAAGTTGGTAGTGATTAAAACGCCAACAGAAAACAACTCTTTTAATGAGAGTGATGCATATTATATAACGATACCGATCTGTATTATTCTTACTCACAACCAGATTGTAACGGTTAACTCGTTCGACAACGGGGTGATAAAAAAATTCTTAAGCACGTTTCAGAACCGGCCGCCCGACAAAAAGAACATGATGGTGCTGAAAATCTTTGAAAAGATTATACAGGCTTACATGGAGTTTTTGAAGGAAATAAATGTGAGAAGGAATGTGCTTGAGCAAAAGTTATACGCAGCGAACAGGAATGAGCAATTGCTTCAGTTGATGCGTATACAAAAGAGCCTCGTATATTTTGTTACCGCGTTACGTTCAAATGAAATGCTGCTGATGAAAATTGAGCGGACCAATTTTCTTGGTCTCAATGAAGAGGAGAAAGAGATTTTGCAGGATTTGATTGTGGATAATTCGCAGGCGCTTGAAATGGCGAATATTTATACGAACATCCTGAGTAGTACGTTGGATGCGTTTGCGAGTATTATCGCGAATAACCAGAACGAAGTGTTGAAGCGGTTGTCTGTTATCACGATTGTGTTGACTTTCCCGGTGTTGGTGGCGAGTATTTATGGGATGAATGTGCCGATTCCTTATTCGAAGTCGCCTTATGCGTTTTATATACCGGTGTCGCTGTCGCTGATAATTTCGTTGATTATAGGATGGTCCTTTTTGAGGAAGAAAATATTCTAAAGTGCAGTACGGGCGGCGTGCCTGCGGCGCAAAAAAGCAGGATGGCCTTTTTGAGGAAGAAAATATTTTGAACATGTTCAACATTCGCGTTTATGGTATCCTCATCAATGAAAAAAACCAACTACTCGTAGCCGACGAATACATCCGCGGCGGCTACTACACAAAATTCCCCGGCGGGGGCCTCGAATTCGGCGAAGGAACCCGCGACTGCCTCAAACGCGAATTCAAAGAAGAAATGGATCTCGAAGTAGAAATCGGCGACCACATCTATACGACAGACTTCTTCCAGATGAGCGCATTCAACCCTTCTCACCAGATCATCTCCATATATTATTTCGCCAGGGCGCTCGAACCGATAACCTGCCCGATACGCACGAAAATATTCGACTTCGACAGCACTCAGCTCGACACCTACAACAAAACCGGGGAAACAGAAACTTTCCGGTTTATCGACTGGGATAAACTGACACCCGAGATGGTTACCCTTCCTATCGATAAAATCGTGGTAGAGATGCTGTTAAAGCAATACTCCCAAAAATCTGTTAAGGCTTAAACACCACCATTTTCTGTTGCCCGTTTAAGGGCATAATATTACCTTTGACGCCTAAAAATCTAATCATGCCTACCATCTCCAAATCGAATATTGATTTCAAACTTCCGTACAAGGTTGCAGACATAAAACTGGCCGAATGGGGGCGTAAAGAAATCCGTCTCGCAGAAGCAGAAATGCCCGGGTTGATGTCGCTGAGGGCCGAGTATGGTCCTACCCAACCGCTGAAAGGCGCGCGCATAGCCGGTTGCCTGCATATGACTATTCAGACGGCCGTTCTTATCGAAACGCTCATCACGTTGGGCGCGGAAGTAAAATGGAGCTCGTGTAATATATTTTCTACGCAGGACCACGCCGCGGCAGCTGTAGCAGCAGCGGGTATTGGCGTATTCGCGTGGAAAGGGCAAACACAGGCCGAGGCAGACTGGTGCATAGAGCAAACCCTGTTTTTCGGCTCAGCCGACAGACCTTTGAACATGATTCTTGACGACGGTGGCGACCTTACCAATATGGTATTCGATCAGTACCCGGAGTTGGTTCAGCATGTGAGGGGCCTGAGCGAGGAAACCACTACCGGTGTACACAGGTTATATGAAAGGATGGCAAAAAACACGCTGCCTGTTCCCGCCATCAACGTGAACGACTCGGTAACAAAATCGAAATTCGATAACAAATACGGATGCAAGGAATCGCTTGTTGACGCGATCAGGCGTGCTACTGATGTGATGCTGGCTGGTAAAATAGCGGTTGTTGGTGGTTATGGAGATGTGGGTAAAGGCTCGGCTGCTTCTCTCAGCGGCGCAGGTTGCCGTGTAATCGTTACTGAAATTGACCCGATATGCGCCCTGCAGGCCGCCATGGATGGATATGAAGTAAAAAGAATGGTGGATGCAGTGAAGGAAGCAGACATTGTTGTTACTGCTTCGGGTTGCCGCGACCTCATCACCGAAAAACATTTCAGGCAGATGAAAGACAAGGCGATCGTTTGTAACATCGGGCACTTCGACATAGAAATTGACATCGCCTGGCTGAACAGGAACTACGGTCACACAAAAGATACTATAAAGCCACAGGTAGACATTTATAACATTGATGGTAAAGATGTGATCATCCTTGCGGAAGGAAGGCTCGTGAACCTGGGTTGTGCAACGGGTCACCCCAGCTTTGTGATGAGTAACTCTTTCACAAATCAGACACTCGCACAGATCGAACTGTGGAATAATCATTCGAAATACGAGAATAAGGTATATGTGTTGCCGAAGCACCTTGATGAAAAGGTTGCGCGGTTACATTTGAAGAAGATTGGGGTTGAGCTCGATGAGCTTACGAATGAACAGGCTGAATACCTCGGCATTCCGAAGAATGGGCCGTTTAAGGCGGAACATTACAGGTATTAAGGAAAGTTTAGAGGGGAGAGGGGAAAAGTGTAAAAAAACTTCTCCCTCTCCCCTCTCCCTTCTCTCCTCTCCTGCAAAATCTCGCATACAAATTGCATATAAATTAATCTAAGAAAAACCTATGCAGATCAGATTTGTAAAGAATATCCAGTTCACAAAAGTGATCAAGGCAGACGGAAGGATGAGAGAATTCAATTTCAGGAAACCCAATGGACGTGAACAGGCCCTATGCACAGTTGACGTAAGCGACGACAGGGGACACCGTATCGTTTTCCACATGCAGAAAGATGACAGTAATACCTGGAAAATCCTTCCTCAGCAATTGCCACCGTGGGTGAGCCAGCTTGAGAATAAATTTAGCGAACTCATCGAAGAAGAACTGCAGAATTACTAAAATATTTAGTAATTTAGGCGAGCAGTACGATTTATGCTCACCACCACCGCCGAAAACAGAACTATTGCCCACTTCGACCTCGACTCCTTCTATGTAAGCGTCGAACGCAAGAAGAACAGAGCCCTGATCGGTAAACCTATTGCCGTAGGCGGCAGCGCCGACCGTGGCGTGGTAGTTTCCTGCAGCTATGAAGCCAGAAAATTCGGCGTAAAAGCAGCCATGCCCGGCAAACTTGCCAAAAGACTATGCCCCGAGCTCATCTTTGTGAGGGGCGACATGGACAGCTACTCAAAATTTTCCCGCGAAGTCACCGAAATTATTGCCGACGAAGTTCCCCTGTTTGAAAAATCAAGCATCGACGAATTTTATATTGATATGACCGGCATGGACCGATTCTTTGGCTGCGCCCGCTATACCGCAGAGCTCAGGAAGAAAATCATCCGGAAAAGCGAGCTCTCCATTTCATACGGACTTTCATCGAACAAACTCATCAGCAAAGTGGCCACCAACGAGGTAAAGCCCAATGGAGAAATCCATGTGAAGCATGGAAACGAAAGGTCTTACCTGGCTCCTCTGCCCATAGAAAAATTGCCGATGATCGGCAAACAAACTGGCACACTTCTCAGAAGCATGGGAGTAGAAACCATCTCTGTGCTCAGCCAGATTCCAGTCGATATGATGATTAACCTGCTTGGTAAAAACGGCATAGAATTATGGCGACGTGCAAACGGAATCGACGAAACACCCATTGTACCTTATCACGAAGCGAAAAGTATCGGAACAGAAAACACATTTGAATCCGACACGATAGACATACACTTCCTGAAAAGAGAGCTTACACGGATGACGGAACAGATAGCATTTGAACTCAGGGATGGAAATAAACTGGCAGGTTGTGTTACGGTAAAAGTGAGGTACAGCGATTTTCAGACAGTCACCAAACAAGCAGTGATACCGTATACGGCTGCGGATCACCTTCTGCAGGAGAACGTCAAACAATTGTTCGATAATCTCTACGACAGAAGATTGCTGGTACGGCTAATAGGTGTACGAGTCAGTCATCTTGTGCCGGGTAATTACCAGATAAACATGTTCGATGATACTACAGAATCGATCAACCTGTACCAGGCCATAGACCAGATCAAGCATCGCTACGGGGAGAAACTATTGATTCGCGCCGCAGGGGCACTATTCATTTCCGATAAATATAAAAACAGAAACAATGTACCATGTACCTCAATTGTAAATCCTGGTTCAGCTTTCGATTCGGCACGTTCAAAACGGAAGAACTGGTAGAAACGGCCGGACAGTTGGGCGTGAAAACAATGGCTCTCACCAACATCAACAACACCTGTGATGTATGGAATTTTGTGGATCATTGCCGCGAACGTGGTATAAAACCTGTCGCAGGTACAGAGATCAGGAATGGAGACGCATTCCTTTATTTATTGCTGGCGCGCAACAACGATGGCTTGTTTGAAATAAACAAATTCCTTTCCGAACACCGTCACCATGATGTTGCTTTTCCGAATAAGTTTCCCCATTCTCGTAACGTATTCGTCGTTTATCCGTTCGCATTATATTCACCGGATGAGTTGAACGATAATGAATTCATAGGCGTTCAGGCAACAGAGGTTAACAAGTTGTACAATCTCAACTGCAGCGCTTATCCTTCAAAATTCGTGATCCGGCACCCGGTTACATTCCGTAACGATAAAATGTATAATGCCCACCGGCTGTTAAGAGCGATCGATAAAAATATTGTCATAACAAAACAGCAGCCTGAACATATCGCGGGCAAACATGAAAGTTTCATAGCGCCACATGTATTGTCAGAAAAATTCAGCCAGTATCCATCCATTATTACAGCAACACAAGATCTGTTGAATAATTGTGTAATTGAGATGGAATTCGGTAGCGACAAAACTAAAAAACAATATTCACTATCAAAAGAAGATGACCGGTTATTACTTCAAAAGCTGGCTCTCGAAGGAATGCGGAAAAGATATGGTGAAAGAAATAAAGCAGCGGAAGAAAGAGTAAAGAAAGAACTGCAAATCATAAACGACCAGGACTTCAACGCGTATTTTCTTATCACCAGTGATGTGATTAAATATGCGAGGAGCAGGCAATTTTTTTATGTAGGAAGAGGAAGTGGCGCAAATTCAATCGTTGCGTATTGTTTAAATATCACCGATGTCGACCCGCTGGAACTGGATTTATATTTTGAACGCTTCCTCAATCCAAAACGATCCGTGCCTCCTGACTTTGATATCGATTTCAGCTGGAAGGATCGCGACGAGATCATAGCGTATATCTTCAAACGTTATGGTGGCGAACATGCGTGTTTGCTGGGGTCGTACACGACTTTCCAGTCGCGCGCGCTGAAACGCGAACTTGGAAAAGTGTTTGGACTGCCTAAAGAAGAAATAGATGGGCTGGAAAGAGGCAACATGAAAGAGGACCGTATCAGGAGGACAATTGAAAAATATTCAAACATCATCAGAAATTTCCCGAACCATATGAGCATTCATGCGGGTGGACTGATGATCAGCGAAAAACCGTTGTACCACTATACAGCTCTCGAACTTCCGTCAAAAGGATTTTCTTCTTCGCAGATCGACATGCACATTGCTGAGAAAATTGGGCTATACAAGCTGGATATCCTCAGCCAGCGGGGCCTCGGGCACATCCGGGAAACAATTGAGATAGTTCAACAAAACCGGAATGAAACAATCGACATTACCCAGGTAGAAAAGTTCAAAAAAAACAAAAAAATCGCCGACAAAATAAGAGCCGCCGACACCATAGGGTGTTTTTATATCGAAAGTCCCGCTATGCGGCAGTTGCTCCAAAAGCTAAAATGCGACGATTACCTGACGCTTGTAGCGGCGAGTTCAATTATTCGTCCCGGCGTGGCGCAGAGCGGCATGATGAAACAATATATTTACCGGTATCATCATCCGGGCGATTTCACCTACCTGCATCCAAAAATGGAAGAGTTGCTGAAAGAAACATATGGGATAATGGTGTACCAGGAAGATGTGATTAAAGTGGCCCATTACTTCGCCAGCCTCGACCTGGCTGAAGCAGATGTGCTGCGACGGGCGATGAGCGGCAAATACCGCGGGCAAAAAGAATTTGAAAAAATCAGGAATAACTTTTTCAACAACTGCCGGGAAAAAGGTTACGATGACGCCGTAACTGCCGAGGTTTGGCGACAAATAGAAAGTTTCGGTGGATATTCATTCAGCAAGGCACACTCGGCGAGTTTTGCTGTCGAGAGCTATCAGAGTTTGTTTCTCAAAACCTACTATCCTATCGAATTTATGGTTGCCGTAATCAACAATTTCGGCGGATTTTATAACAGGGAATTGTATTTCCATGAATTAAAGAAAACAGGCGCACGAATACACCCGCCATGTGTAAACAAAAGTAAATATCTCACTTCCCTGGACGGAATCGATGTAAGCATGGGCCTGATTCACATTGAAGGTCTCGATAAAAATTTTGCAGAGCAGATTATTTCGAACAGGATAGTAGACGGTGAATACAGATCGCTCCACGATTTTATTGAACGATTAAGCCCCCAGATCGCACAACTTAATATATTAATAAAGATTGATGCATTTCGTTTCACAGGAAGGAATAAGAAAGAATTAATGTGGGATGCAAATTTTTTGCAAAAACATCATAAAAATCCTGCAGGAAGACAGTTATTTAAAGCAGAGCCCGTTAAATTCGCATTGCCTCATCTGGCACAACATCCGCTCGATGAAGCAATAGATCAGATTGAAATATTGGGATTTCCATTATGTAATGCGTTTGAACTTGCAGACGACGACGTTACTCAGTATATAGCTGCTAAAGACATCGGTGCGCATCTCGGGAAGGAGATTAAGATGCTCGGTTATCTTATTACCACCAAAGAGGTGCGCACCACCAAAAACGACATAATGGTCTTTGGAACTTTCCTGGATGTAAACGGCGACTGGCTCGACACGTTACATTTTCCTGACGTACTTAAAAAATACCCGGTAAACGGGAAAGGCTTTTACAGGCTGCATGGCACAGTGTCGGAAGATTTTGGAGTTTTCACGCTCGAAATAAAATTCTGTCAGAAAGTGGGAATTAAAGACCGATCCGCCAATGCCAACGCATTAATGTCGCGTAACCTGCACGATGCCGTCGGGCAGTGATGACGAGTTTAATACGAGAGCCGCGCCGATAGCCGAAGCCTGGGCAACAGTAGCAGAATAAACTTCATAGTCCGTATACGCACGCGCGAGCAATTTCATAAACACTTCATTTTTACTGAAACCTCCATCAACAAAAATCTTCCTGGCGCCTGATCCTTCAAGAACGAGATTGGTGGACAACACCTGCAGGTGAATAATGTCTAAAATAAGCTGGTGGTACGCTTCTTCATAACTATTGAAGTCGCTCATCTCACGGTCATCAAATAAAACAGGACCCGGAACAAATTCAGTCCGGGCATCCTGGTGAAATTTTTTTTCGAGCGTTTCGACAATACCCGTATCAAACCGAACCTGGTTGAAAAAATTATTCTTTTTATTAAACTGCCCTGCTATTCTTTTTTCAGCTTGCTCATGTACGTTACCCGCGAAAAACCGTGATGCCTTTACGGGTTTCTTTCTGTAGGAAAAGAAGCAAAGGCAATCCTGCTCCAGTTCTTTTGATGTAAGCGTCCGGTGGTTAAATGGATTTAAAGAAATGGACCACGTACCGGTAGATATCAGCGCGAAAGGCTCACGAAAAGTAGCGAGATAAGGGGTGATGGCAGATGAACTGTCATGCAGTCCTATACCTGACTTTAATTGACCCCACTTGCTTTCCGCATCCAGTAATTGCGACGAAGGATATACCGGGGCGAGTCGTTTCAGCAAACCTTCTTTATTTACCCAGTCATGATAATCATCTTTCTCAAAATTCCAAAGCATGGTGTGGCAGCCAATGCTCGTAATATCAGAATACACTTTTCTTGTAACGAGGTAACTTAAATATTGCGGAAGATGCAACGAGTAACCCGGTTTGGTATGAATTGATTTTTCGTATTTGAGCCTGTACAACTGCAATCCTGAGTTGAGACTATCGAGAACCGGCGAAGCGGTTTCACGGGATATTTTTGCTTCACCTCCATAATCGCTGAAAAATTTATTCTTTATTTCCGGTGACAATGGTTTCAGGTAACTATACAGGGGTAACAGGGGCTGTCCGAGTTCGTTTATATGAACAAAGCTGGCGCCAAACGATGAAAAATTTACCGCGCTGATCCGAAACTCTTTCGACGATGTAATTTTTTTGAGCGTCGCAAGGATCCATTCGGTTAGTGTTTCCAGGTCGTCGCAGGGAAATCCATCTTCATCCTTTATTTCGGGAATCCGATGCGACTCTTCGTAGATAATTTTGTAATTATTGTCAAAAACAAACGCCTTCTTGTTTGTTTTGCCGATGTCGAAGATTAGCGTCACGGATTAAGCTCTACCTTGGTCATTTGGTAAAAATGATTCTGCAGTTCGTGCACACTTATCGGTTGTGTAAGATGCCTGCGGTCTTCGCGCCACCATATCTCCATATTCGAAAAATCGTTTTTCACGGGGATCTGAAGCCTGAAAGAATCTTTCATGTATTTAACACCGTTGCCGTTTTCCATTTTGGTAAAACCGAGATACGTCAGCTGTTCATCGTTTAATGGTATCGGGTATAGGTGTTCAGGAGTGTACCAGTACTCCTGTACAGGTGTTTCAACACAAACTTCTTTGTCTTCCCTGTTGAGTTCTTTTACTGTTCCGCGTGTTTTCTCTCCTTCATACTCAGCGAGTACGATGTCGCCTGGCTTTAAATCGTTGAACCTTATCATAGGTGAGCAATTTTTTGGTAACTGAATATACAAATTTTTTACTACCAAAAATTTTCAGTCGCGGTTATGACCTCTTCTTATATGAATAGATAGCCCAGCCATTGAGGGTAATCGCAAACACAAACATGATGAGCATGTATGGGGCGATGTCGGCGAAACCGCTTCCCTTAAGCACAACCATCCTGATAACTTCTACAAAATAAGCCACTGGATTGAAGTGGGTGATGGCCCTGGCCCAGCCGGGCATACTATCTATGGAGGTGTACAGGCCTCCTAAAAGAACAAACACCATTATTAAAAAGAAAGAGATCAGCATTGCCTGTTGCTGGTTATGGGTAATTGTGGAAATAAGCAATCCAAGTCCGAGCACCGCCAATAAATACAGGGCCGAAAAGGCGTAAATGACCAACATGCTGCCCAGCGGTACGATGCCATAAGCGAGCCATGCAATAGCGAGGCCGATAGTAAGAATAACCAATCCCAGCACCCAGAAAGGAATGAGCTTGCCGAGAATGAAATGGTGCTTCCTGATGGGCGTAACGTTGATCTGTTCTATTGTTCCGATTTCTTTCTCTTTTACAATATTCAAAGCGGAAAGGCTCGCACCCACCATCGTAAGCAACACGGCGAGAATACCCGGTACCATGAAAAATTTGTAGTTCATAGAAGGGTTGAACCAATTGGCAGTAACCACTTCAATATTCAATTCAGGGCTGAACCTGGGCATCTGTATCCACTTCGCGCGGACCTCCGAATTAAAATCACGAATGATAGATTGCAGGTATGCGGAGCCAAGACCGGCTTTAACGCCATTTACAGCGTTCACTGCAAGAAATACAGGAGCCTCGTTGTCGCGCACCAGGTCCCTTTCAAAATCAGCAGGTATTTCAAGAGCGATGTCTACTTTTCCGCCTTCCATTTCTTCTTCAGAATCATGAAATGAATCGCTGTATTCTTCAAGCAAAAAATAGTTTGTTGATGTGATTTTTGAAATCAGCTGACGCGAATAAGTTGAGCGGTCATGATCGATGATGCTCAGTTTAAGGTTTTTGATCTCATAGTCCGCGGCCCATGGAAGTACAAGTAGCTGAATAATCGGCACCACAAAGATGATCCTGAGAATCGAAGGATCCCGGAATATCTGCCGAAACTCTTTCTGCAATAAAAATTTTAGTGTTCTCATGCCAGCCTGATTTTAAATTTCCTGATACTAAGCGCCAGCAGCAGTAACGTGATACCCGCCAGCACAAGGGTTTGCTTCCACACTATTTCGATTCCCGCGCCTTTGATCATCACCGCGTTTACTATCGAATAATACCATTTTGCAGGTACGATATTCGAAATAATCTGCAGAGGTAAAGGCATATTTTCAATGGGAAACATAAATCCACTCAGCATGATGGTAGGCAGAAACATGCCGGTTAATGAAATGAACATCGCGATTTGCTGCGAACCGGTGGATGCGGATATCAGCAATCCGAAAGCAAGACAAACAAGAGTAAACAAAACGCTCTCAAAAATCAGCAGCAGCAGACTACCGTTGATCGGTACTTCGAGAACGAACACGCTCAGCAGTAAAATGGTGGAGATATTAACTATAGATAAAAGTAGGTAGGGCACGGCCTTCGCGACGATGATTTTAATTGGCTTTAGTGGAGAAACGAGAAGGATTTCCATTGTCCCCAATTCTTTTTCTTTTACGATCGTGATTGCCGTCATCATTGTACACACGAGCATGAGCACCATCGCCATCACGCCGGGCACCATGCTATACGAACCTTTCAGCTGCGGGTTATACAGCATACGCGTTTCGGTTTTTATAGTATAGGGCAGCTTGCGGTCGTTCGTGATCCGGTTTTCATAATCTTTTATAATGGCAGTAGCATAGTTAGACAGTGCGTTGGCCGTATTCGGGTCGGATGCGTCGGTAACAAGTTGTACCTGTGCCTTATTGAAATGCTGAAGGTCGTCGTGGAAATTTTGCGGAAACACGATGGCAAGTTTTATCGAGCCCTTTTTAAATGTTTCCTCGATTTCTTTATAGGAATTCAGGTTGTTTTCAATATCAAAATAGCGGCTTGAATTGATCTCGGTGATCAGGGCCGCTGTTGCAATGTCCTTTGACTGATCGTAAACGGCGATGCGCGCGTTCTTTACCTCGTTCGTAAGCGCGAAACCGAACAAAATGATCTGGGCGATCGGCATGCCGAGCAGTATAAACATAGTGCGCCGGTCGCGCAGAATGTGATGAAATTCTTTTTTTATGAGCGATACAAACTGTTTCATAATTGTCTCAATTGTCCGAACGTTCAGCCTTGCGGGCGAGTTTCAGAAATACCTGGTCCATTGATGCCGCATCAAACTGTTGCTTGAGCATAGAGGGCGTATCGAGCGCCTCAATTCTTCCATCTACCATTATGGATACCCTGCCGCAATACTCCGCTTCGTCCATATAGTGTGTAGTCACGAATATGGTGATACCGTTAGCTGCTGCTTCATAGATCATGTTCCAGAATTCTCTTCTCGTCACCGGATCAACACCACCTGTTGGTTCATCGAGAAACACAATGCCCGGCTCATGAAAAATGGCCACTGAGAACGCAAGCTTTTGTTTCCATCCCAGCGGCAATGAGCCTACAAGTTTATCGGCTTCGTTGGTGAGATGCAACTGCTCCAGTACCTTTTCTGTTTTTTGCCTGATGAATTGATCTGATTTACCATAAATGCCCGCGTAAAAACGGATGTTTTCTTTCACGGTCAGATTTTCGTATAGGGAAAACTTCTGGCTCATATAGCCAATGTTCTTTTTTATCTGTTCGTTCTGCGTGTACACATCGAAGCCAGCTACGGTTGCTTTCCCTTCTGTAGGCAGCGAAAGCCCGCACAACATTCGCATCGCTGTGGTTTTGCCAGCTCCGTTAGCGCCGAGAAACCCGAATATCTCTCCACGCTTTACATCAAACGAAATATGATCAACCGCTACAAAATGACCGAACCGTTTCGTCAGCCCGTCTACGCTTATTACATTTTCGTTACTCATATTAATTCTTCATCAGGTTCATAAAACAATCTTCTATATTGGGTTGAGCGGAAATAATTTCTGTGCCAGGTTCTTCTTTCACCAGGTAGTCGGACAGATCATCCTTATTATAATTTTTCTGTAACACCACGTGGTGATACTCGCCAAAAGGGTACGCGTCGTCGACTCCCCGCGCAGATTTGAGTCGCTTCAACAGTTTGAGCATGTCGTTAGACCGCACGGCCAGCAAAGGATTTTCAAACGAGTCGATTATTCCCTGCGGTGTGTCCAGGGAGAGCACTTCACCATTTTGCACGAGTGCGATCCGGTCACACAAACCGGCTTCGTCCATATAAGGGGTGGAAACAAGGATGGTAATACCCTGTTGTTTTAGTTTTTTAAGCATCTCCCAGAATTCTTTCCTGGAAACAGCGTCGACACCTGTGGTGGGTTCATCGAGTAATAACACCGATGGTTTGTGTATAAGCGCGCAGCTCAATGCCAGTTTCTGCTTCATTCCACCGGAAAGTTTTCCCGCGCGACGCTTTTTAAACGGTTCAATCTGGGAATAAATATCTTTTATGAGATCGTAGTTTTCGTTGACGGTTGTGTTGAAAATCGTAGCAAAAAAGTTTAAATTCTCTTCAACGGTAAGATCCTGGTAGAGTGAAAACCGTCCGGGCATATAACCCAATATGTTGCGTATTTCTTTGTAATCTTTTACCGAGTCAAGTCCTTCCACCGTTGCTTTTCCGCTATCCTGGACAAGAAGCGTGGCAATGATTCTGAAGAGAGAAGTTTTGCCCGCACCATCCGGACCGATGATGCCAAATAGTTCACCTTCCTCCACCTCAAAAGAAATATCGTTCAGCGCGGTGACTTTATCCTTCTTTGAAGAATATGTTTTTGTGATATGGTCTACTACTACGGGTTTCATTTCTTTTCTGTGTTGAGTTGTACTTCTCCGTACATGCCGATTTTGAGATATCCGTCGTTCTTCACTTTGACTTTTATCGCATAAACAAGATTTGCACGTTCTTCTTTTGTTTGTATAGTCTTCGGAGTAAATTCTGCTTTATCCGAAATAGATATTATCGTTCCGTCGTATGCTTTGTAGTCTTTCTTTCCCTGGTCTATCAATACCTTAACGGATTGCCCGAGTTTAATCAGCGGAAGCATGTCGCCCGTGATGTAGGCCCTGAGATTTATGTATGACAGGTCAGCGATTTTATAAAGCGCTTTGCCGGTGCCAACTACCTCTCCTGCTTCAGCATATTTCGCAAGAACGCTTCCGTTTACAGGATTGAGAATGTTTGACCGCTGCAACTGGTCCTCCAGCTGCGCGGCACGTTTCCTCAGTGGTTCCGACTCACTCAGGATTCCGCGGTTTTGTGTGCTTACATTTGATTTGCTTACTACGATCTGCTGACGGGTTACGTCGATCTGTTTGGTGAGCACTTCTATTTGTGAATTGATGTCGTCGAGTTGTTTGCCGGTTGCCGCGTCCTGCTTTAGCAGGTTCTCTGTACGGTTTTTCTCTCGTTCCAGTGTTTTTAGTTGTGATTGCTGTACTTCCAGTTGGCCTTCCAGCAGTTTGACCTGCGGCGCAACATCGGCGGTTTTCTCGTTTAACGCTTTTATGCTGGCATCTACCTGCTCTTTCTGCAGGGTGAGGTTCATCGCGTCGATCGTGCCTACTACCGCATCTTTTTTCAGGGTTGAACCTTCTTCAACATTCAGCGTCAGTATTTTTCCGGGCACTTCGGCAGACACAATTACTTCGTCGGCTTCGAATGTGCCGGTGGCGTCGGAATGCAAGGTGCCGTTGCCGCAGGCCCAGGCCAGGGGTAAAAACAGGAGGAGAAATTTTTTGTTCATGAGTTGTTTATTTTTTCTGGCGGAGCCGCAGCCCCGCAGGGATCTATTGACCCTTTATCGTTTGATATTTAATTCTCGCTTGCTGCAATTGAATTTCATGAGCAATCAACACCTGCCGCGCCTGGTCCTCTGCATTCACCTCCACCAGGTAATCACTCGCGGTCATCACGCCATTTTCAAGTTGTGCTTTTGCAGCCGTAGTAACCGACTTACGTAAATCAATAATTTCATTATCCGACTCTACCAGCGTCTCGAGCTTTTCTATCTCACTTTGCTGCGACTCAAGCTGTGCGTTTGTATTCATCAAAAATGTTTCGCGCTTTGCTTCTATAATATCCTGGTTCAATTTCACGATTGCCTTTTCATTTTTCTTTGTATAAAGTCCGCTAAGAGACCAGTTGAGCCGAACGCCAGTAATATAAAACGGCTCGAAATCGTTTTTAAGAAGATTCAACGCCGGCCGTCCATATCCTCCCTGGAAAAACAAACTTGTTTTCGGCAGGTTCTTCGCGGTGATCAATTTATTCTGCTGCTGAAACAACGCCTGCTGATTTGTAAACAGTTGCAGCTCCGGGCGGTTAATCTGCCTTGTCGTGTCAGCTGTTGATGCGGCAGGTTTAAAGGATGACTCCTCTGTGATTGGCTGCCCGATGAATATGGCAAGTGTTGAAGTGAGCGCTTTGCGGTTCGACCGCAATTCAACAACGCGCTGCTGCGTTTTTAACAATTCAGCTTTCAGCAAATTCGAGGAAGAACGGAAAGCAACGCCATTCTGCACCTGCGCATCTACCTTCTTCAAACCTGTTTTCAGATCTTCTGCTACAAGTTCCGCCTGTTTTATCAATTCATCCGTGTACAAAATGCCGAAATAGACGTCGTTAATTCTTTCCCTGAGATTATATAGCTCCACTTCAACCTGCTGATCTTCCACTTTCGAATTCAACCCAGCTAATGTTTTTTGATGTTTTGTGGCGCCTCCATCATAAATCAGTTGGTTGATATCCGCAGTAAACTTATACTGATCCTTCGACGGCGCGTCAATCTTCACACCGGGAAAATCAACGTCAATCTTCGTTACGTCCGACTGGTAGCTGGCCTGTCCGTTTATGCTAAGCTGCGGCAGGTAATTTTTACCAATGTTGCTGATGTTCAGGTCCGCCGTTTTCCTTATCAAATCCTTTTGACGGATCGACGGATAATTTTTTCGCGCGAGCTCCTGTACTTTCTCCAGTGAAAGATCCTGTGAGAAAATCCAGGAGGGTAACAGTACGAACAATGGCAATAAAAATTGTAACCGGTTCACAGTGCCATTCATAAAAATTATTTTTTAATTGAATTGATAATAAATTCGGGGACTTCTGTTTTTCGTTTTTGCATAAGGTCGTTGAAGGTTTTTTCATCGACGTTCATGACAGACATAAACATAGGTTTTCCAATGAAAGGCAGCACGCACATAGAGATCATGTTCATGATGAGTTGTTGTGGTGCAATGGGCCGGATGTTCCCCGCTTTTACTTCGGCTTGTATCTGCATTACCAGCCTGTTGGGATTGGGTGGATTATCATTAAACATCTTCTTCACAAAATTTACGGGACGCTGGTTCAGTTCGTGCATAATAAAAAGCGGGATGTAAGGATTGTGAATCACTTTCTCGATGTACATGCTGCAGAATGATTCTATTTTTTTGAACAGCGCTTCCTCTGAATCGAACACCTGCGAAATCTGTTGCCAGAAGCCCTGGCTCAGCTTTTTGAAAATGTTTTCGAAGAGCTGCTCTTTGTTCCTGAAATAATAGTGCAGGAGCGCCTTGTTTATGCCGGCCTCGTCGGCTATATCCTGCATGCGTGCGCCGGCCATTCCTTTCGCGGTAAACACTTTTCGTGCCGCTGCGAGGATTTTTTCTTCCGTGCTGTCGTCTTTTTTCATTTTAACCATATAGTTTAACCAAATGGTTAACAAAAGTACGGAGAGAGAATTGAATTCTGAAAATCTTTTTTTACGCCGATTAATTAAATGAAAATGAATTACTTCTCCGCAGATCGTTTGCTTCGCTCAGGATGACCCTGTTGCTGCGTGCTGCCCCATTCACGATTCACGATTGACGTCTCTCCTACTCAGCCCAGCTCATCGTATAACTTTTATTCTCTATATCCAACGCATCAATAGTTAACTGCAGCGGATGAAACGTATCCACCATCACCGCCAACTCCTTCGTCTCCTTCGCGCCGATACTTTTCTGCACCGCACCCGGATGCGGACCGTGAGGTATACCACCAGGATGAAGGGTAATCATGCCCCTTGTAACATTCTTCCTGCTCATAAAATCTCCATCAACATAATAAATCAACTCATCACTATCGATATTACTATGATTGTAAGGCGCAGGAACAGCGAGCGGATGATAATCAAACAACCGCGGCACAAAAGAGCAGACAACATAATTATTTCCTTCAAAAGTCTGATGCACAGGCGGCGGCTGGTGAACTCTTCCTGTTATCGGTTCAAAATCATGAATACTAAATGCAAAAGGATAGCAATATCCATCCCATCCCACCGCATCAAACGGGTGATGCCCATAATGAATGCCATACATCCTTCCCTTCTTTTTGGTCTTGATCAAAAAATCACCTTTTTCGTCAATCGTGATGAGATCTTTCGGCGCGCGTATGTCGCGTTCACAATAAGGTGAGTGCTCAAGAAGCTGGCCGTATTTACTAAGATACTTCTTCGGATACCGGATGGGACTATAAGATTCCACGATGAACAACCGGTTTTTAATGTCGTTGAATTCGAACTGGAAAATAGTACCGCGGGGGATAATGAGATAATCACCATAACCGAATTCAATAGTACCATATAACGTTTTCAGCTTGCCCGAACCTTCGTGCACGAAAATGAGTTCATCCGCGTCTGCGTTTTTATAAAAATAATCATCCATGCCGCGTTCCGGAGCGGCCAGCGAGATGTGGCAATCATTATTGACGAGAATCGCTTTCCTGGCAGCAAGAAAATCGGCCTTCGGATGAATTTTAAATCCTTCGAAGCTGCGGTGCTTCAGCATTTTTTCTTCTGCAATTACCGGCATAACATCATAGGGATCGTCTGTCGCAATGATTTCTGTCGGCGGATGACAATGATAGATGAGCGAATAGTCGTTCGAAAAACCTTCCGTAGAAAATAATTCTTCCGCGTACAGGGTTCCGTCCGGTTTACGGTATTGAGTGTGGCGTTTATGCGGGATGGTTCCCAGCGAGTGGTAATGAGGCATGTGAGGTAAGTTTGAGGTTTCAGTTAAATCATTGGTCGCGCTACTTCCCGTCCGGGCCAGGGCACAGATGCAAGTATAAAGATCAATGCGATCAGGAACAGCCAAAAAGCCTTTCTGTGTTTTGAAGTATCTGAAATATTCTGCTTTCCGGCTTTGCGGCCGATTGTAATCAGCGCGATGGCGATAATCGTAGCGAGTGGATGTTCGATCACCCAAAAACGTTTAACAGGATCTTTCATTAAATCCCCGGCGCCGTCGCTCAGGAGGTTCATCCCGAAGCTGCCGAAGAACCATTGGATTATTCCAATCAGTCCCTGAATGTGCGCCGATATCATCAGGAACGTATCGGTTTTCTTATCTCCCCTGGTAAAGGGCTTTTTGCCGGTCATGCCCGCGAAATGCCGTACGATTGCAATGAGGAGGAGCAATAAAATAATCCAGCGAAGAAAATTGTGAAGGTGAACTAATCCCTGGTACATGAGTTATTGTTAAAAGTCAATACTTAAAGGTTAAAAGTAAACACTTTCCTTTTAACTTTACCTATGACTTCGAAGATTATGGTCGCGCTGGCCGTAGTGACACTTATTGTGTCGTGCAGTTTGCGTGATACAGATTCAGAAAAAAATAATTCCAGCATCCTTAACTCTCCCCGTTTTTCGGGTATAACAGACAGCATTAACCGATTCCCCGGCAGCGCCGAATTATATGTAAAACGGGCGTTGATGCTTTCGCAGCTTAACGAACACGATGCAGCCTCCGCAGATTACAAAAAAGCATACGAACTCAGTGGCGACGAGCATGTGATGCTTGATTACGCATCGAACCTGATGTTGTCGCAAAATGTCAATAAGGCGATCCAGTTACTTGAAGAAGGCATCAAAAAATTTCCTTCAAATACGGAATTTAGTCGCCGGCTCGCTGAAATACACCTGCAAAAAGGCGATGCCCGCGACGCGTTAAACGAATACGATAAAATACTACTTGCCGATTCTTCAAATTTCGAAGCCTGGTACGACAAGGGATTGTTACTTGCGAAATTAAAAGATACGGCGGGCGCCATCGAAGCGCTTGAAAAATCGTTTTCACTCGTTCCGATCAGCTATTCCGGAATGGCGCTGGCCGGCATTTACGTTGCGCAAAAAAATCCGAGGGCGCTCACGATCTGTGATATGATTCTCGCACGCGACACCGCCGAAATGCAAACGGAGCCGGTTTTTATGAAAGGCGCCTACTTCGCCGACACCAAACAATACGACGAGGCCCTGAAGCAGTTCGACGAATGCATAAAGCGCGATTGGAAAATGACCGACGCCTATATCGAAAAAGGCATCATATTGTTTGAAAGAAGAAACTATGATGAAGCGTTAAAGCAATTTACGATGACCACCACCGTTTCAAATACGGATGCGGATGGCTACTTCTGGCTTGGACGCTGTTATGAAATGATGGGAAAAAAGGAAGAGGCCATCGCCAACTATGAACGCGCGCTCGCCCTCGACGATACTTTTACAGAGGCAAGAGCCGCCCTGAGGCGTTTGAGCAGCTAATTTGTATCTTGCGCCACATATATAAACCTGAATCTCAGATGCCCATTATTGCACCTTCCCTTCTCGCCGCCGACTTCCTTCACCTTGAAAAAGAGTGCATGATGGTGAATGAAAGCGAGGCGCAGTGGCTCCACCTGGATGTAATGGATGGCCGGTTTGTACCCAATATCAGCTTTGGATTGCCCGTTATAGAAATGGTGACAAAAATAAACCGCAAAGTGAACGATGTGCACCTGATGATCGTTGAACCCGAAAAGTATGTGGAAGTATTCAAGGATGCTGGCGCCGATGTAATTTCCGTGCATATTGAAGCTTGTCCGCACCTGCATCGAAACATCGAACAGATCAAAAATCTCGGATTGCAGGCAGGCGTAGCCGTGAACCCGCATACACCCGTATCATTGCTAAGCGACATTATAGCCGACATAGATGTAGTGAACCTGATGAGCGTTAATCCCGGCTTTGGCGGACAGAAATTCATTCCTTACACCTTGAATAAAATCCGTGAGCTGAGGCAGATGATTGACGATCGGGGATTGAATGTAAAAATTGAAATCGACGGCGGCGTTACAGTAGAAAACGCCTCTGAAATACTTGAAGCGGGTGCAGATGTGCTTGTGGTGGGAAGTACCGTTTTTCGTTCCAAAAATCCTCTTGAAACCATCCGAAGGCTGATCAATACCCAATATGCTTAAATGCGGATTCATACTCGCGCTATCTCTTGTATGTTTTCTTTCTTCATTCTCCCAGAATAGAACCGCATTGCTCACCGGTACTGTTGTTGACGAGAACGACAGACCGCTGTCAAAAGTTTCGGTCACCATACTTGGCCGGCAATCCGGATCCATTACCAGCGATTCAGGCACATTTTCTTTGCGTACACCCGCGGGACGTGCGTTTGCGGTATTATTCAGCTATACGGGTTACCGCGCACAACAAAAAAATTTCCTGCTCAACGAGAACGAAAAAGAAAACGTGATAATTAAGCTCGTTTATGCTCATGGTGAGCTCGAAGCTGTTACCGTTACAGGAAATGAACAGCGTACACAAGCGGGATTAATTACGCTGAATCCAAAAAATGCGATCAACATTCCATCGCCTACCGGTGGAATAGAAAGCCTGATCAAGGTTTTTGTAGGAAGCAACAACGAGCTTACTTCACAATATTCTGTTCGTGGTGGAAACTACGATGAGAATTTAATTTATGTGAACGACTTCGAGGTGTTTCGTCCTTACCTGGTGCGAAGCGGGCAGCAGGAAGGGCTCAGCTTTATTAATCCCGAGCTGGTAAGAAATGTAAATTTTTACAACGGTGGATTCCAGGCGAAGTATGGGGATAAAATGTCGTCGGTGCTCGATATTCAATACAAAAGGCCGAAGAAATTTGCTGGTTCCGCATATGCGGGACTGTTAGAACAGGGCTTTCACCTGGAGGGTGTGTCGAAAAACAACCGGTTCACTTTTTTAGCGGGTGTAAGGAACAGGAGCAACAGAAACCTGTTAAGCAGCCAGGAAACAAAAGGAAATTATGTTCCTTCATCTTCCGACATACAGGCGTTGTTAACGTATGATGTGGGCAACCGGTCGAGTATCGAGTTGCTAGCGAACTTTTCAAGAACAAAATTTGCGCTCGCGCCGGAATCCAGCCAGCTGACATCGAGTGTTTTCTCGCCATTTTTCAGCGCAAACCTTGGCCTGGATATATTTTTTGAAGGAAGAGAAAAGGATAGCTACAATACGAGCATGATTGGTTTGTCGTACCTGCACCAGCCATCTTCGAAAGTAAAATTGAAATGGATGGTAAGCAGGTTTGGTAACGATGAACGTGAAGGGATCGACATTACCGGCGCATATCTTTTTGGCGAAAGGGAATTTGATAAGTCGAAAGCGGATTTTGGTTTAATCACTAACCCTCTCGGCGCCGGATTGTACCAAACCTATGCAAGGAACAAACTCAACATCTCCGTTTGGAACTTTACGCACAAAGGGAGCTGGGACAAAAGCAATCATTACATTCAGTGGGGACAATCAGTAGAGCGGCAAAGCATAGATGATAAACTGCACGAGTGGGAGTATCTTGATTCTGCGGGATATAATCTTCCTTATAATCCTTCCGGTCTTATCCTGAATGGTTTTACCAGTTCGAAAGCGAATATCGATATCCTTAGGCTGTCGGGTTATGTCCAGGATAATTTTGTGATAAGTGAAAATGCAGGCGTTACAATGCAGGGCGGCATCAGGTATAACTACAATGACCTGAACAATGAATTTTTGTTGTCGCCACGTATTGGTCTTTCATGGAAGCCGGCGAATTGGACGCGCGATATTATTTTCAGGGGAGCAGCCGGCGCGTATCATCAGCCGCCATTTTACAGGGAGTTAAGAAGGCCGGATGGATCAATAAATAAGGACCTCAAGGCGCAACGAAGCTACCAGGTTACAGCAGGCTTCGACTACAACTTCAGAAGAGGATCCAAACCCTATCGATTAACTACGGAAGCGTACTATAAAACTATGCAACGCATAGTGCCTTACGACCTGGATAATGTCCGGCTCCGTTATTCCGGCAACAACGAAGCGAAGGCCTTCGCCACAGGCGTTGAAATGCGGTTATTTACAGAATTGGTGAAGGACGCGGAGAGTTGGATCAGCCTCGGTTTCATGCGCACGCGCGAAAACCTCGACAATGACGTGTATTACGACTACAAGCTTGATTCGTCGAATAATGTCGTTGACAGTACACTTCAGCAAGGGGGATGGTTCCGCCGGCCGACGGACAGGCTGTTTACTTTTGGCTTATTCCTGCAGGATTATCTCGCCACTAATAAGAACTTCAAGGTTTATTTGAATTTCCTGTACGGAAGCAATCTTCCTTACAATATTCCGGGAAGCATTAAATACCGTAACGCGCTTACTATCGATCCCTATATAAGGATCGATATAGGGTTCAGTGCACTGTTGCTGGATGCCGATAAGGCAAACCGGAGAAGTCACAATCCTTTCAGGAACTTTGAAAACATCTGGGCTACGTTTGAGGTATTTAATTTGATTGATCGCGATAACACGATATCGTACATGCTGATCAAGGATTTTTCGAATACGAGGTTTGCTCTTCCCAACCGACTTACGCCGAGACTGCTGAACCTCAAGGTGGTTGCACGGTTCTGATTTACTCTCTCCCATTTTGAACTATCGCTCCCATTACGGGATTGATCAAACTATCTTTTGATTGCAACTAATTGGTTGTCAAACCAGTAGGAATTGGCACCTCGTTAGTGATTATGGAAGAAACGAAATCGAAAAAACTCTGATTATGACTACTACCGTAAATACCTCCAGGTCCGACATGTTCAACCGCATTCTTGCGGATGGATCGCGTGGAGGGTCAACTGACGCAACCATACCCTACAACAAATACACAATGATCACAAAAGTAACAGTACGCCCTAATCCGTTTTACACAGTACTGACGCTTGATGTTTCCTGTGATTCGAACAGGAGCATTATTGTCAGGATGTTTAACGAGGCAGGAAAGATTGTTAAGATGTTCAGCTGGTATCTGGTAAAGGGAACAAATGTCACCTCGATCAACGAGCTGAGCAATCTCGAAAGCGGTTTGTTTTTGCTTGATATAATTGATAATGAGGGGACCGTTCTTTTCTCCAGTAGAATCACAAAAGAATAGCAACTCTTTTATACCAACAACCTTAACAACAACATCATCAAAAAGGAGTCACTTGGCCGACTCCTTTTTTTATTTTGAAAATTATGCCCGCTGCGGGCGCTTAGCAAACAATCTGCCAGGGGGTGGATTCAAAAAAAGCGAAAGCGTAATTTCGCTTCATGATAAAGCTCTCCGTTAACATAAATAAAATCGCAACACTAAGAAACTCAAGAGGCGGCAACAAACCCGATGTAGTCAAATCCGCAATAGACGCGCAGCGCTTCGGCGCCGACGGCGTAACCGTTCATCCCCGCCCCGACGAACGCCACATCCGCTATAACGACGTAAGAGAAATAAAAAAAATCATTACCACAGAATTCAATATAGAAGGAAACTGCCGCGAACAAAAATTCGTCGACCTCGTTCTCGAAACTAAACCTCACCAGGTAACACTCGTACCCGACGAACTCGGACAAATCACTTCCAACCACGGATGGGATACCATATTGCACAAAGACTATCTCATCCAAATGATCAAAATCTTTAAAGACGCCGGCATCCGCACCTCAATATTCGTTGACCCCGATATCAGGATGGTGGAAGGCGCCGCAGCAACCAACACCGACAGGATAGAACTATACACCCAGGCATACGCCGAAGAATATCATCAAAACAAAGAAAAGGCTGTTGAACCATATAAACGGGCCGCTGAAGCAGCGATACAACATGGCCTTGAAATAAATGCAGGACACGATCTCGATCTCGATAATCTCCGGTACTTTTCGCAGAACGTGCCCGGCTTGAAAGAAGTGTCCATCGGTCATGCGCTTATCTCAGACTCAATCTATCTTGGCTTTGAAAACACTATACAATTATACCGGCGCCAGTTGAAATGATAGTTGCTACCGCTCAACACAAATTTTCACCCAACGTCTTTTTTTTACATAGCTTACCTGTCAAACAAAACTGTTATGAGAACCGCATTCATTGCCGTATGCATATTCATTTCATCAACCGCCCTGGCGCAATTAACAACCACTGCAAGCGGCGGAAACAAAAAAGCTATTGTTGGTGAACGTATAGGATTAACCGATGTTACTATTCACTACGACAGACCCGGTGTGAAAGGTCGCGAGGGAAGCATTTGGGGCCAGCTTGTTCCTGTTGGATTTACTAATCTTGGATTTGGCAGTGCGAAATCTTCACCATGGCGTGCAGGCGCGAATGAAAACACTACAATTACCTTTTCAACTGATGTAAAATTTGAAGGCAAAGACCTGCCTGCCGGGACTTATGGATTGTTCCTGGCGTATGATCCGAATGAATCAACAGTTATTCTATCGAAAAACTCAACGTCGTGGGGCGCATATTATTACGATGAGAGTGAAGATCAGCTTCGCGTAAAAGTTAAGCCCGTGAAACAAAATGAATCCAGCGAATGGCTGAAATATGAATTTGTAAACCAGACCGACAGCAGTGCGACCGTTCAGCTTGTGTGGGAAAAATTAGCGGTTCCATTCAAAATAGAAACAGACGTAAAGAAAAACCAGGTAGCAATTTTCAGGAAAGAGCTGAGATCCGATAAAGGATTTTACTGGACCGGCTGGAACCAGGCGGCCCAGTGGTGCGCACAAAATCATGTAAACCTCGAGCAGGCATTGCAATGGTCCGATTCCGCTACCAGCCCCACTTTCGGTGGTAACACACAGTTCGCAACGTATGCTACGAAAGCGCAAATATTATCGCTCCTCGGAAGAGATGATGACGCATCGGCAGTCATTAAAAACAGTATGCAGTATGCTTCGATGCAGGACATTCACTTCTACGCGCGTCAATTAATCGCTGCTAAAAAAACAAAAGAAGCGTTTGATTTATTTAAAGCGAATCATACAAAATATCCAAAGCAGTTTACTACGCTGATGGGTCTTGCACGCGGCTATTCCGCTACAGGTGATTATAAAACTGCTTTGAAATACGCTCAACAGGCACAACCGCTTGCTCCCGATGCATTGAACAAGCAGGGAGTTGAAACAGCTATAAGCAAGCTGAAAGAAGGAAAGGACATGAACCTGTAAGCGTTCTTATTTTAACAGCTCTTCGAGCCTTGTGTGAAGTTCTGGTCCGCGCAGGTTCTTTGCTATGATTTTTCCCTGCGGGTCAATCAGAAAATTTTGTGGGATAGACTGAATATTATATTTACCTGCAGCCTCATTGTTCCATCCTTTGAGGTCAGATACCTGTGTCCAGTCGAGATTATCTGTCCTGATGGCTTTTAACCATGGAGCACGACTTTGATCGAGAGACACACCGAGAACAGTGAAGTTTTTGTCCTTGTACTTATTAAAAGCTTTTACAACATTAGGATTTTCTTCGCGGCAGGGTCTGCACCAACTTGCCCAGAAATCTACCAGGACATATTTTCCGCGAAAAGAGCTAAGCGAAACCTGTTTGCCTTCGGGATCTGCCTGCGTGAATTCCACCGCCTGCGAACCAATGGATCCTACTTTTTGATTTTCGATTTGTTGCTTAACAATCTTACCATAAAAACCATCCTGCACTTTTTTGTCGAGCTGGTGGTAACGACGTTCAACAATCGACACATCCTGTTGCATTTCGCCTGTTACGAGAACCACAAAAGGTGCAACCGGAGAGGTTTGGTGAGATGCGACATATTTATCCACCTCGCTCTGAATAGTTTCAACCTGCTCTTGATAAGCCTTCATTACAGAATCATTCTGCTGAAGTGAAGGTGAACGGCTGATTCGCTGGTTCATTGACGTTAGTTCCTGGAAAAGTGGGTTGAACGTTTTCTTGAATTCTTCAAAATCATCATGAACACCGGAGCCACGAACTGCCAGATCCTGTATGGCGGCCACATCGCCGTTTACAGATACTTTATCATTACCGATAAAAAGAACCGATTTTTTTTGAACGCCATCGAGGTTGAGCTGAAAAAGGTTGGGTTCAGCAACGGACCCCTGCAATTCGAATGCGCCGCCTGCCTTTACAACGCTGTGTGCCAACGTGTCGTTGGGATCGTTTGCATTGGACAGGCTTACAGAAGAACCTTCAGGGAGGCCCTGGAGGTTACCAGAAATCACAAATTTCTTCTGGGCGGATAATGCGAAAGGAACGAATAGTATCAGCGTTAAAAATATTTTCATAGCATGCTGTTTATTTGCGGTGGCGCTCTTCTAAAACGCTTATAACGTCCTGCAAATTATAATCTTTTGCGTTAAGCAAAAGTAAATAGTGAAACAGCAGGTCGGCCGCCTCTCCGAGGAAAAGTTCCCGGTTGTTGTCTTTTGATTCTATGACCAACTCAACTGCCTCTTCCCCAACTTTCTGCGCGATTTTATTAAGTCCTTTAGCATACAGTTTTCTTACATATGAGTTCTCATCGCTACCTGCTTTTCTGCTCCTGATAACACCCTCGAGATACGAAAGAAAACCGCTTGCGGATTGGTCATTTTTCTCGTTCCAGCAGGTGTCGGCGCCTGTATGACAAACGGGACCGGTCGGCTGGGCTTTAACCAATATGGCGTCGTTGTCGCAGTCGGCAAGTATATCTTTTACGATGAGAAAGTTGCCGCTTTCCTCGCCTTTCGTCCACAAACGGTTTTTCGTTCTGCTGAAGAACGTGACCTTTCCTCCGGTGATTGTTTTTTCAAGGGCTTCCTCGTTCATAAAACCGAGCATCAACACCTTGCCGGTAACGTCGTCCTGGATAACAGCAGGCGCCAGTTTATCGGAGTATTTGGAGAAATTTATTTTCATTGTCGTTGTTGTTAATGCCTGACCGCTATATTTTTTGCGCGTAAAAATTTTTTCAATTCGGGTATCGCGATTTCTCCATAGTGAAAAATACTTGCCGCTAACGCTGCATCTGCTTTACCGTTTTCAAACACATCTGTAAAATGCTCCATCGTTCCTCCGCCGCCCGAAGCGATTATCGGCACGGGTAATGCGTCTGCGAGTTTTCTTGTGATATCCAGCGCGAAACCTTTTTTAGTTCCATCGTGGTTCATGGAAGTAAGCAGTATTTCACCTGCTCCCATTTCAACTGCTTTAGCTGCCCACTCGCTGCACTTTGTATCAGTTTTCACTCTTCCTCCATTGAGGTAAACATACCATTCGCCATCTTCTTCCTGTTTCGTATCAATGGCCAAAACCACGCATTGACTACCGAACTCATTTGCTAACCGCTCCACCAATGAAGGATCTTTATAAGCAGCGGTGTTTACAGATATTTTATCGGCGCCATTGTTGAGCAACACCCTCACATCATCTACGCTACTGATGCCTCCGCCAACGGTAAAAGGAATATTTATTTTGTGGGATATCCTGTTCACCAGTTCGCTCAGCGTTTTGCGCTTTTCATTCGTGGCTGTTATATCAAGAAACACCAGTTCATCTGCGCCTTCATGCGCATACAATGCTCCTAACTCAACAGGATCGCCGGCATCGCGGATGTTTTCAAAGTTTACTCCCTTTACGGTTCTTCCGTCGCGGATATCCAAACAGGGTATGATCCTTTTGGTCAGCAAGCCTGGAATTTTTGCAAATCTTTCAGCGATATGCGGTTTTCATAAATAGCCTTTCCGACAATCGCCGCATTGCATCCAATAGCCGCGAGGTCTTCAAGATCTTTCAGGGAGCTTACGCCACCGCTGGCAATCAGGCGCAGCGATGGAAATTCAGTGATGATCGTTTTGTACAACTTTACAGATGGTCCCTGGAGTAAACCATCTTTCTTTACATCGGTACAAAATATCTGCTTCAATCCGTGCTTCATATACTTCCTGATGAAATCGTAAATCCAGATGTCCGTGGTTTCAAGCCAGCCGTGTATTGCAATTTTCTCATCTTTCACATCTGCGCCGAGAATAAAAGAAGTGGATCCGAATTTGTCGATCCAATCCACAAACAATTCTTCATCCTTCACGGCAATGCTGCCCACGGTCGCCCATCTCGCGCCTGACTCAAGAACAATCGAAACATCTTTCTCGGTTTTTATCCCTCCTCCAAAATCAATATCCAAAGATGTTCTTGATGCGAGCGACTCCAGCACTTTCCAGTTACGAACCGCACCGGCTTTCGCGCCATCGAGGTCCACCAAATGCACTCTTGTAAGACCCGTGTCTTCAAATTGCCTGGCAACTTCGAGCGGATTTTCATTGTACACTTTCACAGAATCATAATCACCCTGCGTAAGCCTGACACATTTACCGTTGATAATATCTATTGCCGGAATTATTTGCATTAGCTGCTGATTATTTTATTTGTTCATTCTCTCTCCGCCGATCCCTCACCCGAGAGTTACCGTGACGCGGTACGCTGAAGGGGTTCGGGATCAATTGCGAAAAAATTTTTCAGTATCTGCTCTCCTACCGCCGCGCTCTTCTCAGGGTGAAATTGCACACCATAAAAATTTGCCTTATGCAGGGCGGCGCTGTACGGATGAATATAGTCGGCCGTCGCAATTGTTTCCGACCCCTCCGAAGCATAAAAACTATGCACCGAATAAATATACGACTGCTCCGGAACGCCATTGAATAAGTCCGTTTTCAGGTGAAAAATATTATTCCAACCGATTTGCGGAACCTTCTCTTTATTAGGACCGGGTTTAAACAATTTCACATTTTCGCCAAAAATGCCAAGACATGTTGTATCGTTTTCTTCTGTGTGCGCGCACATAAGCTGCATACCCAGGCAAATGCCCAGCACAGGTTGTTTCAAATCTTTTATGAGTTGATCAAGGCCCCTCTCTCTCAGGTAATTCATTGCGCTGCTCGCCTCGCCCACGCCGGGAAAAACAACTTTGCCGGCATTGCGAATCCTGTCATGATCATCCGACACTTCCGCACTTACACCGATACGTTCAAACGCATACAACACCGATTGAATATTGCCGGCATTGTATTTTATGATTACGATATCCTGTTTATTGTTAGCCGATGATGCCATCGATAAATTCTTTTGTAATTGAGCTGATCGTTCCTTCTTTCTCCAATGCCCGGATATATGCGGTACCAATTATTGCACCGTTTGAATAGCGACTCGCTGCATCGAACGTTTGCTTATCTTTTATCCCAAATCCGATGAGCACCGGGTTCTTCAATTTCATATCCTGCAATTTCTTAAAATAGCCCGCCTGGTTGTCCATATTTTTCTCGTTACCCGTTGTAGAAGATGAAGAAACCGCATATAAAAAGCCCGTGCTTAAATTGTCCAGTTTCCTGACACGCTCTTCTGACGTTTCGGGCGTAACGAGAAATATAAATTTCAATCCATACTTACTGATAATTTTACCATATTCGGTTTCATATTCATACATCGGAAGATCCGGAAGAATTAATCCATCTATACCTGCTTCCGCTGCGCTTGCGCAAAATTTTTCGAAACCAAACTGTAATACCGGGTTCATATATCCCATCAGGATAACGGGCACCGAAACCACGCTCCTGAAATTCTTAAGTTGCTCGAACAGCGTCTTCATCGTCATGCCATTCTCTATCGCTTTTGCACTGCTCGCCTGTATAACGGGCCCATCGGCCAGCGGATCGCTATAAGGCATACCAATTTCTATCATATCCGCGCCCGCGGCTTGCAGCGATTGCAAAACTTCGAGTGTGCTGTTTAACCGGGGATACCCGGCCGTGCAATAAACATTCAATACACGGCTCTCTCTATTATCGAATAAGTTGGTAATACGGTTCATCGGTTAAAATTTTCCATTGCTCTCATATAAGTCGCCAAATCCTTATCGCCCCGGCCACTTAAACATACAACTACATTATCGGAGTTTTTAAATTTCATCTGGTTCAGCACGGCGAATGCGTGACCAGTTTCAAGCGCAGGTATTATTCCCTCGAGCTTCGCCAGCTCAAACGCCGCCTGCAGTGCCTCTTCGTCGGTCGCTGAGAAAAACTGGCCGCGTCCGCTGGTAAAAAGATTCGCGTGCATGGGACCGATCCCGGGATAGTCAAGTCCTGCTGAAATACTGTGTGGTTCTGTCACCTGGCCATCTTCAGTTTGCATCACCAGGCTTTTGCTTCCGTGCAACACACCGGGAGTGCCCAGTTTTGTTGTTGCGGCGCTGCGCCCGCTGTTGATGCCAAAACCCGCGGCTTCAACAGCCACGATATTTACCTTTTCTTCATCGAGAAAATGATAGAAAGCGCCCGCCGCATTGCTACCACCCCCTACACACGCCACTACATATTGCGGCAACTCCGAGCCGGTATGCTCTTTCAACTGCCACATAATTTCTTCGCTGATCACACTCTGAAACCGCGCAACCATATCAGGATAAGGATGCGGTCCTACCACGCTGCCAATAATATAGTGCGTGTCGAGCGGATTATTTATCCAGTCGCGGATGGCCTCGTTTGTGGCGTCT
>JAEUVS010000159.1 GCA_016786745.1 Chitinophagaceae bacterium
GTAACACCCTCCTTTGCCCATTTCGACACCTGATCGTAGTTGTACAAAGGTTGATAAACTCCAATAACTATTTTGTTAGCGGGAACATTTGAAGGAGGATGAATGGAGAGGATAATATCCGCTGTTTGCAAAATCGCGGAAGCTGAGCCTATCTTCGCGCCTGATTTCGTATAGTCATCATTGTTACTAAATGCTTTCTCGCCGGCTCCATCTTCAACTATAACAGTAATTCCTTTTTTGGTGAGGGTTGCGGTAGCATCGGGCAATAAAGAAACCCTTGTTTCAAATGAAGGTTCTTTCAGTACACCAATGACCATAGGCAGAATACTTTGGAGCGATACAACCGATGATTATGTAAATCCGGGTTGGAAGATAGAATTTTTTTTCCCAATTCAAAACCTGATCCGGAAATGCTGTTTCACTTTAAACTCAGGTCTAAAAAAAATAATGCCCAGGAAGAACAGGTCAACAGTGAGCATCACCGCAGGGTGTTCTTTTATTTCCCTCCATGCCTCTTCCATTTCCTTGCTCCAGTGAATGTCGTCGAAAATAATCACCGATCGTTGTGATGCTTTTTTCAACAGTTCCCTGAAATAATTAAGGGTGGGCTTTTTCCGGTGGTTGGCGTCAATGAATGCGAAGTCGATCTGGGGCGTGGCCGACACCATTTCGGGCAGGGTGTTATCAAAGTTTCCGGTGATGATACGAACATTTGTAAGGTTCATGGCCTCAAAGTTATTTTTAGCCATAGTGGCCACGGCATAGTTGCCCTCACCGGTTACTACAACCGAAGTTTTTTCGGCCAATGCGAGATATGTAGAAGATATTCCCAGCGATGTACCGAGTTCCAGCACATAGTGCGGCTTGTAGAACCTTACCATCCTGAACAACAGCTGCGCATATTTGGGAGATTTTGCCGCCGTCCTGGCGATTTGCGCCACACTTTTAGAGCCGCCGCCGGATTTCGAACCGGCCCCGTAATCTTCGACTGGAACCGGTGTTTGGTCGCTCAGCAATTTTGCCCTGAGCCGCTCAGCCGTTTGGTATTCGGGATAGGGAGATTTATCGTTAAGCACCTTCCCGATAAATTCATATACGAAGGGCGAATGAATGCCATGACCGCGGCCGTTGGCGGCGGTCAGCCGGTAACCGATATATTTTCCTGCAAGCGTTAGGGGCGAATACATTGGCTTTTATGCCTCATTTTCTTTGCCAGATTTGAAAACTATAAGGGAGGGCATGCTTCGCATCCGATTCGAAGCGCGTGTTTGATGTAAGCTGCCACTCTTTTTCGCTGATCGGGGGAAAAAACGTGTCGCCATCCATCGTGGTATGCACGCGCGTCATATAAATCCGGTGGGCACGAGGCATTGCCTGTTTAAAAATTTCACCGCCGCCAATTATGTAACACTCCTTCGCGTCGGTTTTGGCCGATTCTTCCACTGCGCCATCAATTGAATCCACAACAATAACGCCGTTGCCCGGGGCATAGGCATGATTGGAAGTGATGACGATATTCGTTCTTCCTTTTAATGGCTTACCCATCGACTCGTAGGTTTTCCTGCCCATAATTACCGGCATGGCCCACGTAGTATTCTTGAAAAACTTGAGATCGTTGGGAAGGTGCCAGAGCAATTTATTATCCTTGCCGATAACATTGTTCTCAGTGGCGGCAACGACGAGATTAATGTTCATACAGCTACCGGCGCTTTTATCGGTGGATGATGCTGGTAGTTTTCCAGCGCAAAGTCATCGTATTTGAAATCGAGAATATTTTTTACAGACGGATTAATGCGCATCTGCGGAAGCGGGTAAGGTTTTCGCGTGAGTTGCAGCTGTGCCTGTTCAAGATGGTTATTATAGAGATGTACGTCGCCGAACGTGTGGATGAATTCACCGGGTTTCAGGTCGCACACCTGCGCGATCATCATGGTTAGCAAAGCATACGATGCGATGTTGAACGGTACCCCCAGGAAAACGTCGGCGCTGCGCTGGTAAAGCTGGCAACTCAGTTTTCCTTCGGCCACGTAAAACTGGAACATCGTATGGCAGGGCATGAGCGCCATCTCCGGGAGATCGGCCACGTTCCATGCGCTGATGATGATGCGCCTGCTGTCGGGGTTCGTTTTTAGTTGTTTGATCACGTCGGCCAGCTGGTCGTGCACTTTCCCGTCGGCGCCCTCCCACGACCGCCATTGTTTACCATAAACCGGTCCGAGTTCACCGTTTTCATCGGCCCATTCGTTCCAGATGGATACGCCGTTGTCGGTAAGATATTTTATATTGGTTTCGCCTTTGATGAACCAAAGGAGTTCGTGGATAATGCTTTTTACGTGAATTTTTTTGGTGGTAACCAGTGGAAAGCCCTGCTGCAGGTCGAAACGGGCCTGGTAACCAAAACAGCTTTTAGTGCCTGTGCCGGTGCGGTCGGATTTGTTAACACCGTGGTCGAGAACATGTTGAAGAAGGTCGAGGTACTGTTGCATTATCGCAAGGTATAGAATTTGTTTAGTACTTTTGCGGCGGTGTTATCCATTGAAAATCATAATTTTTTAATCTGGTAGTTTGACATTCAACGAGCATTTTGAACCTGAGCTTTTAGAGGGACTTTCGTCTATGGGTTTTGAGAAGCCCACGCCTATTCAGCAAAAAGCAATTCCATTAGTTTTAGAAGGGAAAGACCTGATCGCGTGCGCACAGACCGGTACCGGCAAAACCGCAGCTTTTCTTCTTCCTATTATCAATAAGATTATCAGGGACCATACGGAAACAATCAATACGGTAATTGTTGTTCCGACGCGTGAGCTTGCGATTCAGATTGATGAGGCGCTGCAGGGATTTTCTTATTTTACCCCGATTAATTCCATTGCCATTTATGGTGGAACGAATGGTACCACTTACGAGCAGGAGAAAAAGGCGCTTACGCACGGCGCCAATATTGTTATTGCGACGCCCGGCCGGCTGATTGCTCATCTTAACCAGGGTTATGTAAAATTTCATACGGTGAAACATCTTGTGCTCGACGAGGCCGACCGTATGCTCGACATGGGTTTCAGTGATGACCTGAATAAGATCATCAGCTTTTTGCCTAAGAACAGGCAAACGTTGATGTTTTCAGCGACGATGCCCCCGAAAATCCGCACTTTAGCCAACAAAATACTCAAGGAGCCTGCAGAAATTAATATCGCGGTTTCGAAGCCGGCTGAAGGCGTTATCCAGGCGGCTTACCTGGTACCGAATGAAAAGAAAGTGGAGCTGATCAAGAATTTGCTCCGCGGTAAGAAGCTGAAGAGTATTATCATTTTTGCTTCCACTAAAAGCAAGGTGAAACAGTTGGAGAAGGAACTGCGTAAGCTGAGGATGAATGCTTCGGCCATACATTCCGATCTTTCGCAGGAGGAGCGCAACGAGGTGTTACGAAATTTCAGAAGCAGGAAGTTGCAGATTCTAGTTGCGACCGATATTTTATCGAGAGGGATCGATATTGATTCGATAGGGTTAGTGATAAATTTTGATGTGCCTTCCGATGCGGAGGATTATATCCATCGTGTTGGACGCACGGCCCGCGCGGAGTCCACTGGCGTTGCGTTGACCTTCGTTGGTCCCTCTGACAGGAGGAAGTTTAAGAATATTGAGCAGTTGATTGGGAACGAGATAAAAAAGTTGCAGTTACCGCAGGCTGAGATGGTGCAGAAAGGTTAGGTTTTCGCTCTGCGGCGGATATTTAGAAAGGTTTTTGTTTGGCCTGCGGCCGGCTGTTGAAAAAGATATTTGGCCAACATCTGGCTTTAATTGTTTTTTTTTTAAAAAAAAAAAAGAAAAAAATAAAAAACATTTTTGCGGCTCTTAAATAGATCTTTTTTTAAATCTGCGGCGGGCTATTTCTTTTTTTATTAAAGAAAGTTCTCTCCCCGTTTGCCCCGCAACCGAACTATTTTCCTGCGCGCGGCGCATAAGATAAGGAATCACATCTTTTATCGGGCCGAAGGGCAAATACTTACTCACAGAATACCCCTCACGCGCGAGGTTAAACGTAATGTTATCACTCATCCCAAACAACTGGGAAAAATGAATGTCGGGATAGTTATGCGGGATTTTTTTTTCGTTTATCAGTCGTACAGCATACAGGCTGCTGTTCTCATTGTGAGTGGCAACAATCAGTGAAATTTTTCCGAGATGATCGATGGAATATTTGAGAGCAGCATCGTAATCACCATCAGTTGACGCCTTATCAGGCTGAATAGGCGATGGATAATTCAATTCAGCAGCGCGTTTCCTTTCCTTCTCCATATAAGCGCCCCTCACCAACTTAACACCACAAACGAAATTCCGCTTTACCGATTCTTCAAAAGAATCTTTAAGAAATTGAAGCCTGTCGGACCGATAAAGCTGAATAGTATTATATACAACGGCCCGGTTGCGATTATATTTCTCCATCATTTGCATCGTCACGGCATCCACGGGATCCTGTATCCATGTTTCTTCCGCATCTACCAAAACCGCAACATTTCCTGAGGCGGCTGCTCCAATGATACGATCCATCCTTTCCACTACCCTATTCCACTCCGCTTTTTCATCTTCGGTTAAAACTTCGGTGTGTACGTTTCCTGTGAAACCACTCCTGTCATTCGCTGCTGCGTCAAGCTTTTCAAGAAGAGAAAAGCGCGCAAAACCCGTCACTTTAATACTGATGAAAGGTATATTCGGCTGACCGGAAGCATACTTTACCACGCGGATAAACTCTTCGCACGAATGTTCGAAATTTTCTTCACCTTCCTTTCCCTCTACTCCATAGTCGAGAATAACATTCACCCCGAACTTTTCGAGCTTATCAACAACGTTCGCGGTTTCTTCAAGCGATTCGCCGCCAACAAACTGTCCGAAAATGGTTTTGCGGATCAGGCCCTTTACAGGAAATCCGAATTTTATTAATGCTGGTGTAAGGAGCGTGCCGAGCTTCACGAGCGATTTATAGCTCATGGTAGAAAATAAGAACCTGGCCTGTTTTAGTTCCTTATCCGATTTGTATGCAAATGCGTTCTCTGTGTTTTCAAAAGAGAGGTGGTAAGCTGCCATGTATCCAATTCAACTATTAGGGCGCAAAAATAGGAAAAGCCTGATGATGATCCAGATTGTAACTTAGCCATTCTATGACTATTACCCGTACAGACATCTGGAAGTTCAGCATCCCGATGCATCCTTTCACGATCGCGACAGGCACTATGCATTTTGCCCAGAATATTTTTATTCGCGTACACCTTTCCGATGGTACATATGGCGTAGGTGAATGTTCCGCATTTCCAATGATTACCGGCGAAACACAGGCCACCTGCTTCGAAATGGCGAAAGAATTTGCGAAGCTCTGGAAAGGAAAAGATCCATTGCGTATTGGTGATCGCCTTGGCGAACTCGACGACTTTGCCGCATACAACCGCACAATAAAAAGCGCATTCGACATCGCACTGTACGACATCGCCGCTAAGCAGGCAGGCAAACCATTATTTGAATATCTCGGCGGTACCTACAAAGAAATTGAAACCGATTTAACGATCGGCATCGCTTCCCCGGAAGAGATGGCGGAGAAAGCCGCACAATTCGTAAAAACCGGCGTGCGCATCATTAAAATTAAGTTGGGAAAGAAAGTAGGTGAAGATATTGAACGCGTAAAATTGATACGTCGTGCTGCGGGACCGGCTACCGTGTTAAGAATAGACGCCAACCAGGGATGGAGCTACGACGATGCAGTGGAAGCGCTTCTTTCAATGGCCGTATGTGGAGTGGAATTCTGCGAGCAACCTATGCGCCACTGGGACGACCACCATCTTCCCCATCTTAAGAAAGTATCTCCCATCCCTATTATGGCCGACGAAAGCGTGTACGATCACCGCGATGCAGAGCGGCTCATAAGAGCAAACGCGTGCGATTCAGTAAATATTAAATTCGCGAAATCGGGCGGAATACACGAAGCGATAAAAATTCATGACGTGTGCAAAAGAAGTAGTATACCCTGTATGATGGGCGGTATGCTCGAGAGCCGCATTGCGCAGAGTGCATTTGCACACTTTGCCCTTGCTCACGACAACGTTGTTTATTACGATATGGATACGCCAATGCTCGGCCACACTGCGGACCCTGTAAACGGTGGTGTACGGTATAAAGGATATACCATTGAAACGCCATTGGCACCAGGCATCGGCGCCGATGCCGATGATAATTTTCTACGGAACTGCGAATCTGTAACCATCTAAAAAATAAAATCAAGAATATGGAACTACAATCGAAGAAACCACACGACTCATTAGTAGTGATGACGGAACTCGTGCTCCCCAACGACACAAACGTATTTGGCAACCTGATGGGTGGACGATTGATGTACTGGATGGATATCGCCGCGGCTCTATCGGCGCTTAAACATAGCGCCTCACCGACAGTAACGGCATCCGTAGATAATATTTCTTTTGCGAATCCTATAAAACTCGGAAACGCTGTTCATATCGAGGCTAAACTGTCACGGGCATTTAACACCTCTATGGAAGTACATCTCAAAGTGTGGGGTGAAGATGCGATTATGCAATACCGTTATAAAAGCAATGAAGCTTATTATACGTTTGTGGCTCTCGATGCGAATGGAAAACCCAAAAAAGTTCCCGAGGTAACTCCTGAAACCGAAGATGAAAAGAAATTGTATGACAGTGCACTTCGCAGGAGGCAACTGCGCCTGATTCTCGGAGGAAAAATGAAACCCGGCGACGCAACAGAACTCAAAGCGCTGTTCATGTCATAAACGCTTTTGACCGATAGATGTCATCACATCGTCGAGTATTACTTCAATGGGTGCGTCGTAGTCAACTTTAAGACATTCTTTAAAGGTTACCGATAACACAGTTCCGCGTTTACGCAGCTTGATACCTTTCTTGTCGAACGCAGTACTGAAGCCGTCTATCACAACCGGCACTACTACAGGCCTGTGCATTTTAATCAGGTGAGCAGTACCTTTTCTACCGGGCGCGAAAGGAGTTGTTGTACCCTGCGGAAATTGAATGATCCAGTTTTTTTCGAGCGCGCGACTGATTTTACGCGTGTCGGATGGATCAAGGCCCTTTCTTGTTTCAGTACTCTTGCCCGTCCATGTTCTTTTTACTGTAATCGCGCCGCCCAGGGTAAACAACTTTGCCAGCCACGTGGCTTTCATCGTCTCTTCCGCGGCGACATAATAAATATTTGTGAATGCATTGAGAAGGTAATATGGAAAGCCTAACCGGTTTTTCTTGCCCCATTTCACTGCAGATAAAATGTGCAATATCGCTATAACATCCGCGAAATAAGTTTGATGATTACTTACCAGGAGCACATTTTTCCTGGGTAGACCGTTAAGATGTTCAGTGCCGGAAATTTTAAGTTTGTTGATAATTGCGAAGCGGTGATACGTTAGCATCCCGATAAAGAAGTAAAGTATCTTTCTGAATATCCGTACATTTTTTATCCTTTCGACAAAACTCATGATCGCCATTTTCGCGGTGCTGCGAATTTATGGAATTGATCATTTAATAAGAGTTTTTCTTACCTGTTAACCAACATTTTAACTGACGTGCAAACCTCTCCGGCATTCACTACAAGCTGATACGTTCCATTCTGAAGTTGCGAAGGAATATCTATAATGATTTTGTTCCCGCCTTTACTGAGATTTATATTTTTCACGGAAACGAGCATTCCGAATGAGTTTATGAGCCTGACTGTGCCTGTTGAAGCATGTTCTGTTTCAATTTTCAAAGACGTGAAATCCTGAACAGGATTTGGCGCCAACGAAACACTGATCGCAGAATTGTTCTGCGTTTTAATCATTACTACATTACTGTATTCTACACGACCATTGTTGTTGTGTATCGCGATACGATAATATGCATTTGCATCCCGCGTGAAATCATCGCTGAATTCATACAACGACGAACCGCCCATTACCCTTTTAATATTCTCGTATGTTAACCCATCGTAAGATCGCTGAATCTCGTAATAACTTACTCCTGCTTCGTTGACCATCTCCCAGGACAACTCATTTGATTGCGCGGCGCGTTTGACTTTGAAGGAAATTATTTTAGCAGGAAGCAATGCGAACGAGCCGTTGAATATTCCAAGGTTGTCTGCGCCGGCGCCATTATCGGCGAATGTTCCACCCGCATAGTTTCTCCCGCCGGCACCATTCAGTGTTCTCGTTGTAATATTTGTTGCCGGCGTTGATGTACTAAATATTACGGCGCCCTGTCCGCCACCGCCACCACCTCCATGAGCATTGTTATCTGTAACATTTCCTCCGTTGCCGCCATTAGCAGAAATCGTCAATGTTTTTGTTGAAGCAATGTTCCATGAATTCACCATAAGTAAAACAGCGCCGCCTGCGCCACCACCACCTGCACCGTCGTTACCCACATCTGAAGCGGTTTGTCCATTGGCACTTATTCTGAGTGAAGATCCGGAACCCGTTGTAACAACCTGGTTCGCATTGATGAGAATAACACCTCCACCATTTCCACCGGCTGTATTAAAATTGTTATTTCCCTCTCCTGCTCCTCCACCACCACCCATAAACGCCCTGTTACCGCCAATGAGCGTGTACAATGTAGCGCCGCCCAGTCCACCCGCGCTCGATGAGCAGCCGTAACCGCGGCCGCCATCGCCACCAGCGGAGGCATTCGAACCACCGCCACCTCCTCCATTATGACTGTTTGCACCGCCACCACCGTTTAATATTCTTCCGCGTCCCGCGGCGAATGATGCGTTTGCCACTTTATAAATGCTTTCACCCTTGTTAGCGTTGTATTCATTCGATGACGTGATGTATGTTGAACTTACACACGAGCCTGCATCGCCGGCATTTGCTGCTGCTCCCCTGAAACCTGCGTTGTCGGCAGTTATATTATGATTTAGTGTGAGTGTGCCCGTTACCCTGAATGCAACTACACCGCCCACCGATCCATTCCATGGCACTGCGCTGATATCTGATGTTGTAGTATAATTGGTTCCCAGCGACGGATAAGTAATGACCTGGACGTTGCTGTTTGAATTGAAGTTATAAGTATGTGCAAGGGGACTTGAAATGACAACCTGCGTCAATGTTCCCGACGACCTCACGGTGCCCACTATATGCGCCACTTCGTACTGGCCCGTTGACTGAATAGATGAAAGTGTTCCGAAAGATGAGTTGTTGCTGGTATTCGATCCTATAACGTTATCCTGCATTTGCATGATGACGACAGGCGTTCCTGTTGAAAATGTTCCATACGTTTCATTGGTGGCGCCGATAGTAAGTGTGGTAGATGAAATGGCCGTTACCTGGGCGTAGCCGTTTACCTGTGCTTGCAGGGTAATAGAAATAAGAATGGATAATATCGTGGTCAATACTTTCATAGGATCGGATAAAAACCTGCTCCGCTGATCCCTCACACTCGCTTCGCTCGGTTCGGGATGACAAGCGGCTGTATCAAAAAGTGAAAGTACAACAGCAAGGCAAGCCTTTCAATAGGATACTTACCCTGGCCCCTTCGGATAATACGGACAGATATTAGGGATTCTTGCTATTGATCCAGATCAAAATAAAAAAGGCGCCCCGCAGGGACGCCTTGACAATAGTATGATATTGACTGAATTACTCTTTCGTTTCTTCGCTGCCACCCTGCTGTTCTTCCTGCTGAAGTTTTTGCTTGAGTTGAGCGAGCGCCCCGAGATCGCCAAGAGTTGCTTTTTCCACTTTGTTCTGGATATTCTTGACTGTTTTTCTTGTTGAATCCGCTTCGGCGCGAGCTTCTTTCTTCGCTGTTTCCTTTTCGTCGATCTTCTGTTGTTCCCACACACGTGAATGAGAAACGACAATGCGTTTTTCATTGCGGTCGAAATCCATTACAACGAAAGGAAGTGTTTCGTCGGCTGTAACCGTCTTACCATCTTCTTTTCCGAGGTAACGGTTAGGCGCGAAGCCTTCGAGTCCGTAAGGCAGTTGCACAACAGCTCCTTTGTCATCTTTCCTGATCACAGTTCCTTCATGGCGTGTGCCAGGTGCGAAGGTATCCTGCAATGTGTTCCAGGGATCTTCTTCGAGTTGTTTATGACCAAGCTGCAGCTTGCGGTTATCCTTATCTATTCCGAGAATGATTACATCGATATGGTTGCCCACCTTGGTGTATTCCGATGGATGGTTGAAGCGTTTGAGCCAGCTCAGGTCGCTGATGTGGATCATACCACCGATACCTGGTGTGAGTTCAACAAATACACCGTAAGGAGTAATGTTTTTCACGAGGCCGGAATGGCGGCTGCCTTCGGGGAATTTATTTTCGATAGTGCTCCATGGGTCTTCGCTCATTTGTTTAATAGAGAGACTCATTTTGCGGCTGTCCTTATCAAGCGTAACGATCTTTGCTTCGTGTTCGTCGTTGAGCTTGAAAAATTCTTTAGCGTTGATCGGTGTGTTCGCCCATGTGATTTCGCTCACGTGTACGAGACCCTCAACACCCGGAAGAATTTCAAGGAAAGCTCCGTAATCTTCAATGTTCACTACTTTCCCTTTCACCACAGAACCCTCTTTGATGTTTTCAGGAAGGATATCCCATGGATGCGGAGTAAGTTGTTTCAAACCAAGGCTGATTCTCTTCTTCTCGTCGTCGAAGTCGAGTACCACCACTTTAAGTTTCTGATCGAGCTTGAGCACTTCGCTCGGATGGCTGATACGTCCCCAGCTGATGTCGGTGATGTACAGTAATCCGTCGAGACCTCCAAGGTCCATGAACGCACCGAAGTCGGTGATGTTCTTGATAGATCCTTCGAGCACCTGGCCTCTTTCGAGTTTGCTCATTATTTCTGCGCGTTGTGCTTCGATATCGCTTTCGATAAGTGCCTTATGAGAAACTACCGCGTTCTTGATGGCTTCGTTGATCTTCACCACTTTGAACTCCATAGTTTTTCCAACAAACTGATCGTAATCGGTAACTGGTTTCACATCGATCTGTGAACCCGGAAGGAACGTTTCCATCCCGAACACGTCTACAATCAATCCACCTTTAGTTTTTGAAGTCACAGTACCGGTAATTACTTCACCGGTTTTATGTACTTCTACAATTTTCTCCCATGCGCGGGTGATGCGTGCCTGTTTACGGCTGAGGTTAAGATTTCCTTCACGGTCCTCTTTCTCCACTACCATCACTTCCACTTCATCTCCTGTCTTGAGGTTCTGCATTTCCCTGAATTCGTTAAGGGAAACTAGTCCATCGCTTTTGAAACCGATGTTGATTACAACATCTGTTTTGGTAAGACCAACCACTATTCCCCTCACAAGTTCACCGTCGGTAACTGCTTTGAAGGTTCCTTCGTACACTGCATCGTATTTCTTCTTTTCTTCTGTTGAATAAGAAGCAACATTACGTTTGTCAATACTCCAGTCGAAGTCGTCGTGAGCTGTCTCCACTTTTGAAGCCTGCTCTTTCACAGGTTCATTTGGTGTCGCTGTAGCCTGGGCAACTGCTTCAGACTCCTGTGATTCAGCGTTTGAGTTAACAATATTGTTTTCAGACATAAATAAACCCGATGATTTTATTCGGGGGTGCAAAGATACAGTAAATGGTTGGGACATTGAGGATTATAGCAGCTTTTTTGCGTTTGTGAAATTAACTTTTGTCCGTGCCAACTATTTGGCGCTTAGGCTCCTGGCGCTGATGCTTTTTGCTGCTATCCAACCGCTTGTCCAGGCATGCTGGAAATTAAATCCGCCCGTTACACCATCCACGTCCAAAATTTCGCCGGCAAAATATAATCCCTGTGCAATCCGGCTTTCCATAGTGGCCGCGTTTACCTCCGGGAGCCGTATGCCGCCTGCGGTGACAAACTCTTCCCTGAACGTTGTTTTGCCCTGTACTTTCAGCTCGTGAGCGGAAAGATTTTTTATTAATGCGTTTAATTTTCCGGTCGACAAATCGGCCCAACGCAAATCAGCGTGAATGTCACTTTCGGTTATCAGAAATTCCCACAAACGGCGGGGAACATCAAAAACGTTCCCGTTTATTATTTTCTGCGACGGGTTCGATTGACGCAGGTTCGTGATCGTTTCCCTCAATGAATTTTCATTGTATCCGGGACACCAATTTATTAGTGCGGTGAATTGATATTTAACCGCATTCAGTTCGCGTGCGCCACGCGCGCTTAACTTCAGCACCGCCGGACCACTCATTCCCCAATGCGTAATCAATACGGCACCAGTTTCTTCCAGTTTTGTTCCCTGGATTCTCGCTTTGGCTTCAGTCGACACACCCGTAAGTTGGGTGATCGCATTTCCGGGCATGTTGAACGTAAAAAGCGATGGTACCGGAGCCTCTACGGAATGCCCTGTTTCTTTTAACCATCCGAACATATTTTCCTTCGGATAACCACCACACGCCACGCATATGAAGTCGGCGTATTCCGATTCACCATCAGTGTATTGAACGGTCCAACCGTTTTCTGTTTTTACAAGCGATCTTACTTCGCGATTCGTCCTGATACCAACATTATACTTCTTCGCTTCTGAGAGAAGGCAATTGATTATTGTTTCCGATGAATCTGTTACCGGGAACATTCTTCCATCCTTCTCCGTCTTTAACTTTACGCTGCGTTCGTTGAACCAGCTGATCGTGTCTTCAGTGAAGAATTCGTGAAACGCTTTCTTCACGAAATTTCCACCTCTCGGGTATTTCTTCATCATATCCGGAATCGAGAAACACGCATGCGTAACGTTACATCTCCCACCGCCTGATATCCTCACTTTCGCCAACAGCTTACCGGTTTTTTCGACAAGCGATACTTTCAATGCAGTATTCATTCGCGCCGCATTTACCGCGCAGAAGAAGCCTGCTGCACCGCCGCCAATTACAATCAGATGCATTCGGCTAAGTTAAGCGGAGTTCCGTTCACCGCCGATCCCTCACACGGCTGGAGTTTACCCTGACCCCGAAGGCCGAACGAGGCCGGTTCGGGATGACATTTCGTGTCACCAGGTAAACCCCGGAAACACGAAATAAAAAATACTCCACCAGGTACCGCTGTTCGACAAATAAAATTCAAAGGGACCATCGTACCTGATCACTTCGCCACTTTCTGTTACCGCATCGTATCTCGCAACACCGGAAACATATCCTTCACCGGTTTGCTTCTCATCATCCCATTCGAATGTGAGCTTTTCGATGAAATAGTTGCAGTTCGAAAATTTTTCATACGCATCGAACAGGTGCCGAATCCTTTTCAATATTATTTCCTTCGAAAACTCGCGGCTGTCAGGATGAACAAAAGGATCAGCGAGCTGCCAGCTATACTCACCCAGCTGCCTGCTGAACCATTGCGTTAAAAATTCTGTAGATCGCTGCCTGATCTCCATCTCGTAGTTCGGATGAAAATCTTCATAACAGAAGTGATGGATATAACCTTTCATTTCGAGATCATCCATCTGCTGGTAGAAAAACTCTTCGGTAATAAATTTATAAATCTGCCTGTCGGGATATTCGCCCAGCACATCGAGTTCGAGCTGGTGCTGGCCGAGCATTTCATTAATCCGCTTCAATTCTTTCGCAATATGACTTTCAGGGATCGTATCAGCTTTGCGGAACGAAGGCCTGCCGAGCTTTTCATACACTGTTACCAGTGAATGCGGTTCGCGGAATTTGTGCTCAAACTCATATACCGATTTCAAAAATTCATTGACTACTTCTGGAGGCATATCTTCTCCGCCCCTGGTACATTCAGTGCCGAATTCGGCTTTCAATTTTAATATCAGCAGTTCATTTTCGAGTGGAAGGTCAAATGAAGGACCACTCTCGCCGTCGTTAGAGGTAATTCTTTTCATGGTTGATGATTTATAAAGTGAATGTACATGAAGAACCCTGCCGGAGCAGGGTTGTTTTCACTAATAAATCACCGTTTTTTTCAGTAGTAACTACTGTTTAAATACTGGTTGTTTTTTTCTGCGAGCTCAATATCTTTGAATGAAGAGAGTACATCTGCCTTACCTTTTTTCACACACACGTTATGTTCGTAGTGTGCAGATACTTTTCCATCTTTTGTTCTCACGGTCCATCCATCCTTATCATACCAAACGTCTTTTGTACCCATATTAATCATCGGCTCTATCGCTATCACCATCCATTCGTTCAGCTTGGCGCCGCTGCCCCTTCTTCCGAAGTTTGGTATCTGCGGATCTTCATGTAAACTTTTGCCAAGTCCATGTCCAACAAGTTCACGTACCACACCATACCCATATTGCCTTTCGCAATAATCCTGCACGGCAAACCCGATATCGCCAACCCTGTTGCCGGCCACCGCCTTCTCTATTGCTCTGTCCAATGATTCGCGGGTAACCCTCAATAATTGCAACACCTCCGCACCTGGATCACCTAACGCCAGCGTATAAGCGCTGTCGCCATGAAAGCCATTTTTATATACGCCTATATCCACGGATATTACATCACCTTCCTTCAGTTCGGCATCCGATGGAAATCCATGCACTACGGCATCGTTTACCGAAATACAGGTTGCAAAAGGATACCCCTTAAAATTTTTGAATGAGGGTGTAGCATTGTTGTCCCTGATAAATTCATCAGCTACCTTATCGAGTTGTGCGGTAGTAACACCGGGCTTGATGAGCTTCGCTACTTCGGCTATAGTTTTACCAACGAGCAACGCGCTTTCACGCATTTGCTCTATTTCAGCGGGAGATTTATAGTGGATCATCTGGAGTTACATCGAAGCAGGTGAAACGGTCTGTCTTCCCTGAATCCTGCCACTTTTCATGAGACCATCATACTGGCGCATCAAAAGCTGTGTTTCGATCTGCTGAAGCGTGTCGAGAATTACACCCACCATGATGAGCAGCGAGGTACCACCAAAGAAGGTTGAAAACGCTGGCTGTATCCCAAGACGCTGAGCGAATCCCGGAAGAATACCTACAATCGCGAGCAGGATCGCACCCGGCAACGTGATCTTATCCATCACTGCGCCGATGTAATCGGCGGTAGGCTGGCCCGGCTTCACGCCGGGAATAAATCCGTTGTTTCTTTTCAGATCATCGGCGATCTGTTTCGGGTTAAATATAAGCGCGGTATATAAGAATGTGAAACCGATAACCATTACCGCATAGATCAGCATGTACCAGAAATTACTATGGTCGCCGAAGATGCGCGCAAGACCCTGGGTGGTCTCAAAATTCGCGAGCAATGTGGGAAGGAACATGATCGCCTGTGCGAAGATGATAGGCATTACACCGGAGCTGTTCACCTTCATCGGAAGGAACTGTCTTGCTCCACCAAATTGCCGGTTGCCGACAATCTGTTTAGCGTATTGCACCGGGATTTTTCTAACACCCTGTATCAGCACAATCAATCCCATGATGATAGCGATCAGAACAGCGATCTCGATTACGAATATCAGCAATCCACCACCACCGGTTGGAATTTTCGCCTGCCATTCCTGCCAGAAAGCTTGTGGCAAACGTGCAAGGATACCCACCATGATGATTACAGACGCACCGTTTCCTAATCCTTTGTCAGTTATTTTTTCACCGAGCCACATCACGAAGAGTGTGCCGGCTGTAAGAAGAAGTGTAGTTGATAACCAGAAATAATCCGAATAAGAAGGCAACAATGCCTGCCTGTATCCCGGGCTGTTTAAATACTGCACATAAGCGCTCGCCTGCAACAGTGATACGGCAACGGTAAGGTAACGTGTGTACTGGTTAATTTTTTTCCTGCCGCTGTCTCCTTCTTTCTGTAGTTTCTGGAAAGGTGGATACAGGATTGTCATCAGCTGCATGAAGATAGAAGCAGAGATGTACGGCATGATACCGAGAGCGAGGATGGATGCCTGTGAAAACGCACCTCCCGCGAATGCATCGATTAGTCCAAGGATGCCGCCGGTGGCTGCCGACGGGTCAATTCTCGCAGGGTCGAGGCCTGGCAGAACGATGTGTGTTCCGAGCCTGTATATCGCGATGAGCATAACGGTCACCAGAATCTTGCTCCTCAACTCCTGTATGCTCCAAATATTCTTAAGTGTGTTAATGAATTTTTTCACTGGTCACAAAAATTTAAGGCCCGTCTAAGTTACAATAATTTACTTCACAAGCAGTTCGACAGAACCTCCCGCAGACTCTATCGCGGCTTTGGCCTTTTCGCTGATTGCGTTCACTTTAAAAGTGATTTTGCTCTTCAGTTCACCGTTCCCCAGGATTTTTACCTTATCGGTTCTGCCGATAAGACCATGGGAATATAAATTTTCGAGGCTGAAATCCTCGAGACCGTATTTTTCCTTAATCGATTCTACCTGGCCGAGGTTGAACACTTTGTATTCTACCCGGTTGATGTTGTTGAAACCTCTTTTAGGCAGACGACGCTGAATAGGCATCTGGCCACCTTCGTGAGCGTTTTTCCTCTGGTAGCCCGCGCGGCTCTGTCCACCCTTATTACCTTTTGTTGAGGTACCACCTTTACCTGATGCCTCTCCGCGGCCAAGGCGCGATTTCGGTTTATGCGTAGCGCCTTTTGCAGGCCTGATATCGTGTAAATTCATTTTGTTTTGATTTTAACTCAACGGGAAATCATCCCTCGCTTAATAATTTATTTTACGTCTTCTACCTGAACGAGATGCTTTACTTTGGTAATCATACCCAGAATCTGAGGTGTGGCCTCAACTTCTCTTGATGCATTCAGCTTGTTAAGGCCGAGCGCTTTCAGGTTTAACTTTTGTCTCTCAGGTCTGTCGATTGCGCTTTTCACCTGGGTGATCCTGATCTTTGCCATGATAAAAATATTTCTTGTACGCGGCTGTTAACCGTTAAATACTCTTTTAAGATTTAGATTCCTCTGTTTTGCCACGCCCACAGGTTCGCGAAGCGTTGCCAATGCCTTCACAGTTGCTTTTACCACGTTATGCGGATTTGCAGAGCCGAGTGATTTTGCCAACACGTCGGTTACACCTGCGCTTTCAAGCACCGCACGCATGCTACCTCCTGCGATAACACCGGTACCGTGAGCAGCCGGTTTGATAAGCACCTTCGCAGCACCTTCTTTCGAAAGCTGGTCGTGGGGAATAGTTCCGTGCATGATGGGAACTTTGATAAGATTCTTCTTCGCGTCTTCAATTCCTTTTGTAATTGCTTCCTGAACTTCTTTCGCTTTTCCAAGTCCGTGACCCACCACTCCTTTTTCGTTACCCACCACTACGAGAGCAGAAAAACTGAAAGCACGGCCACCTTTTGTTGTTTTCACAACACGGTTGATAGCAACTACTTTTTCTTTCAGTTCCAGTTCTCCGGGCTTAACCCTGTTTAAATTAACTTTTGACATTAGTTCTGTTTGAAATTATTTTAAAAAACAAGGCCGTTTTCTCTTGCGCCATCAGCCACACCTTTCACACGTCCGTGATAAAGATTTCCCCCGCGGTCGAAAATTACATTCTTCACACCGAGCTCTGTCGCCTTCCTGGCGATAGCTGCACCAACCAGTTTCGATTTCTCGATCTTGGTACCTTTCTGCGCAGCGATGTCTTTATCTCTTGAAGATGCAGATGCGAGAGTAACACCGTTTTCGTCATCAATAAGCTGCACGTATATTTCTGCATTGCTTCTGAATACAGAAAATCTTGGCTTTCCGGAAGTACCCGCCACCTTCTTGCGAATCCTGTAGCGGATCTTTTGCCTTCTTTCAAGTTTAGTAGCCATTGCTATTTATTATTAGTTATTTTAAAATTGATCTCTTTTTGATCTTAATTACTTACCAGCTGCCTTACCTGCCTTACGACGGACAGTTTCACCAACATATCTAACACCCTTTCCTTTGTATGGTTCAGGTTTACGCAGGCTGCGCAGCTTCGCTGCCACCTGGCCGATCAGTTGCTTGTCGATCCCTTCAAGAAATATCTTCGGGTTGTCTCCTTTTTCCTGCGCTGTTTTTACAGACAGTTCTTTCGGAATTTCGAAAACGATGTTGTGAGAAAAACCGAGTGAAAGGTCGAGCAGGTTACCCTGGTTAGATGCTTTAAAACCCACACCCACCAGCTCAAGATTTTTCTTGAAACCTTCTGTAACGCCCTTTACCATATTTTCCACGAGCGCGCGGTACAGTCCGTGCAAAGCGCGATGGCGAATCTGGTCGGTAGGCCTTGTGAAATTTACCTGGCCTTCCTTTACTTCGATGGTAATATCCCTGTCTACCTCCTGCTTCAATTCACCCTTAGGTCCTTTAACAGTAAGCTGGTTGTCTTTGCCCAATGTTACAGTTACACCTTTTGGCACTATTACCGGCTGTTTTCCTATACGAGACATAGTCTGCTTATTTAGATATTCTGTTTATCGATATTTTATCAATAGATGTAGCACAGCACTTCACCGCCCACATTCTGTGTTTTTGCCTGTTTGTCGGTCATCACACCTTTCGATGTACTGAGAATTGCGACGCCGAGGCCGTTCTTTACCCTTCTGAATTCCGCGGGGCTTGCATACTGGCGCAATCCCGGGCGGCTTACTCTTTCGAGAGAGCGTATAGCGGGCTCCTTCGACTGCGGGTCGTACTTCAGGGCGATTTTGATTACTCCCTGCTTGCTGTCGTCCTCAAATTTGTATTTAAGAATGTATCCCTGGTCGTATAAGATTTCGGTGATACGTTTCTTAAGATTTGATGCAGGTATTTCCACAATTCTATGCCCTGCCATCTGCGCGTTGCGCACCCTTGTGAGGAAATCTGCTATAGGATCTGTTACCATTTTGATTTATTGATCAGTTCTTAATTTTATTTTAGGAGAGGGCAGAGGTGAGAGGTGATTAAAATTACTTCTCCCCTTTCCCCTCTTCCCTCTGCTTATCACCAGCTCGCTTTCTTAATGCCCGGAATCTTTCCGGCAAGCGCCATATCACGGAACATCACTCTCGACAACCCGAAGTAGCGGATATATCCACGAGGACGGCCCGACAGCTGGCAGCGGTTCTTCAAACGCACCCTCGAAGAATTCTTCGGAAGCTCGTCGAGCGCCTTGAAGTCGCCGGAAGCTTTTAGCTGCGCACGCTTCTCAGCGAACTGCGCTACTAATCTTTCCCTCTTCCTCTGCCTGGCTTTTACTGATTCTTTTGCCATATGATAATGTTGTTATTTATTTTTTTAGGCTCTTATTTATTGTGCGTCTTTTTTCCTGAATGGCATTCCCATTTCTTTCAGCAACTCAAATGCTTCTTCATTTGTGTTTGCCGATGTAACGAAAGTGATATCAAGACCGGTGATCTTATTCACCTTGTCAATATCTATTTCAGGAAAAATGATCTGTTCAGTTACTCCGAGCGTATAGTTTCCGCGGCCGTCAAACGCTTTTTCGTTCACTCCCTTAAAGTCGCGCACACGTGGCAATGCCGTAGCGATCAGCCTGTCGAGGAATTCATACATCTTCGTTCCCCTGAGTGTTACACGCGCACCGATCGGCATGTTCTTACGCAGCTTGAAGTTGGAGATATCTTTCTTCGAATAAGTCGGCACAGCTTTCTGTCCTGCAATCTGCGACAGTTCATCAACCGCAACATCCACCAGCTTCTTGTCGGTTACCGCACCGTTTACACCGCGGTTCAGAGCGATTTTTTCGAGGCGTGGAACCCGCATTACGCTTTCATAGTTGAAACGCTTCATCAGCGCAGGCACAACATCTTTTTTGTACCTCTCAGACAGTCTCGGAACGTATTTATTAGTGCTCATTGCTTATTATTTTATAGTCTCGCCCGACTTTTTAGCCACGCGAACCAGTTTGCCGTTTTCTCTTACGCGTTTTACTTTTGACCCTGCACCACTTTTTGCATCCCACAGCATCACATTCGAAATAGCGATTGGTGCTTCTTTGGATATTATACCGCCTTTAGTGTTGCGTGCAGAAGGTTTTGTATGCTTCTTCACTATGTTAACACCTTCAACCAGGATACGTGCGTCGTCGGGGAACACTTCAAGCACCTTGCGGGGCTTTTTGTTGTCCTTTGCCGCGCCCGCGATTACCACTACGGTGTCGCCTTTCCTGATGTTGAATTTGGGCTTGAATCTGTTGCTCATTTTATAATGTTTGTTCTATTCGAAATTTTTTCTCAGGAGAGGGGAGAGGGAAGAACACTGCTCCTCTTTTCCCTCTGCCCTCTCCTCTTACAGCACCTCCGGCGCCAATGAAATAATTTTCATATATCCCTTATCACGAAGTTCTCTCGCTACAGGCCCGAAGATGCGCGTACCACGCGGCTCATCGGCCTGGTTCAACAGCACCACTGCGTTATCGTCGAACCTGATATAAGAAC
>JAEUVS010000161.1 GCA_016786745.1 Chitinophagaceae bacterium
TCTCCGGTGATTTTATTTGTGAGATGATGGTGCACAGTCTCGACCTTATGAGTTGGGCGTTGGGCGACAAATTGCCCATACGCGCCACGGGTACGGGAGGCAGGCAGGTGCGGGTGGAAGAAATATATGGTAACGTATACGACCACTTTGCTATTGAATATGAATATCCGAACGGCGTAAAAGGATATCATTTCAGCAGGCAACTTGAGGGATGCTCCAACACAAATAACGTGTCAGTTGCAGGAACATCAGGAATGGGGTTGGTCGATAACGGACCTGGCGTACACGAGTTGAGAGGCAAAAACAAATGGGCGTATTCAGGTGAAAAAAATAACATGTATGAAACCCAGCATGAAGAATTGTTCGCTGCGATCAGAAAAGGAAAACCCGTGAACGACGGCGTAAGAATGGCCAACAGTTCTATGCTTGGGGTAATGGGAAGAATGGTAGCATATACCGGCCAAACAATTACCTGGGACGAAGCGATGAAGTCGAACGAGGTGCTGGGTCCGCCAATGGATCAGTACAGCAGGGATTTAATCTGGAAGGAAAATGCTGTTGCAAAGCCAGGAATTACAAAATTTTCATAACGACAAAAGCACTTCAATGAAAAAATACGTGGGTGTTGTTACTGCACTACTGCTCTATATGTGCGCCACAGCGCAATTACAATTCGGAACTACATCGTCGTCTACCGATTTAAAAAATGAAACGCCCCTGAAATGGGTGGATGTAAATACCTCGAAAGAGACATGGAAGGTGAAAGATGGCATCCTCATCAGCACCGGGAAGCCGATAGGAGTGATGCGATCGGAGAAACAGTATGAAAATTTTATCATGCACGTTGAATGGAGGCACATGGAGAAAGGAGGAAATTCAGGCGTATTTGTCTGGAGTAAAGCAGAACCCGATCCCGAAAGCAGGCTCCCCGACGGAGTAGAGGTGCAGATGCTGGAGCTCGGATGGGTGGAGCTAAATACAAAAAACGGTGTGGCGCCGCCAATCGCCTATGTTCATGGTGAGTTATTTGGCGTGGGAGGTGTGAAAACAGATCCCGACAACCCGCGTGGCGAACGCAGCAAAAGTATCGAGAACAGGTGTAAGGGCCGCGGTGAATGGAACACCTACGACGTGGTATGCGTGGATGGCGTTATCAAACTGTCGGTAAATGGAAAATTTGTAAACGGCATCCGTAATTCCACCCAGCGGAAAGGGTACCTCTGCCTGGAGGCCGAGGGCGCCGAGATTCATATGAGAAATTTCAGACTTATCGAGCTGCCTTAAGGACTATTGAAAGAAAAAACTGTACAGGTAAGACCCCATCATAAACAGCGACAACAGTATCGAAATATAAAATATTACAAATACGACCCTGAGGGTTGATAAAAAAAGACATTTCACTTTCATGGTTTCACATTTGACGCGGCAAAGATGAGGGCCCGGGAGGCCCATTTCAAGGGGATTTTAACTGAATTTGAATAGGTGATTTAACGGTATCCCTCAACCGATTGATCGGGTATTCAATAAAGTAAGTACATTTGATTTCATAGTATCCGAAAAGCCAAAAAAGCCTTACGAACCCTAGCTATGAAATCCAGAATATCCAATTATTCGCCATTATTACTTTTACCCACAGCGGTTTGCTTATTCTTTCTCGCTTCTCCAGTGCATGCCCAGGTACCAGACAGCGCATATTCAGCGAGTTCACTAAAAAGACTCTCACTCGAAGAATTGATGAATATCGAGGTGACTTCAGTTTCTAAAAAACCTGAACGATTAAATGAAGCGCCGTCCGCGATCCAGGTAATCACATCAGATGACATAAGGCAGTCCGGCGTAACAACGCTTCCTGAAGCACTTAGGCTCGCTGCTAATTTGCAGGTAGCAAAAGTAAACGCCAGCCAATGGGCGATAAGCGCACGTGGATTTAATAACGTACTCGCCGACAAACTTCTCGTGATGATTGATGGTCGCACGGTGTATACGCCACTGTATGCCGGTGTTTACTGGGATGTTCAGAACGTAATGCTTGAAGATGTCGACCGGATTGAAGTAGTGAGCGGTCCTGGTGGAACATTATGGGGTGCGAACGCAGTAAACGGTGTGATCAATATTATTACAAAAAGTTCAAAGGCTACGAAAGGCCTTTTTCTTCAGGCCGCATCAGGCAACCAATTGCCGTGGATGGCTAACGCGCGGTTTGGTGGTAACATCGGCGACAAGGTGAGTTACCGCATTTATGGAATGGGCTATAAACTCGCCGACACCCGGTTGGTGGAAGGCGATGGCAAGGCTAACGACTCATGGTCTATGGCCCAGGGTGGAATTCGGGTGGATTACCAATCGTCTTCAAAAGATCAGCTGACGGTTCAGGGAGATTTTTACGACGGATTTCCCAATCCCGACGGGGCAACAGCTGTTGTAGTGATGGGAGGCAATATGCTCGCGCGCTGGTCGCACAAAGTTTCTGATAAATCGGAATGGCGCATACAAACATATTACGATCATACGTGGCGCGATTTGAGAAACGGCTTCACTGAAAAATTGCAGACACTCGATCTCGACTGGCAATATCGTTTTCCTGTTGGAAAAAATCATGAATTTACGTGGGGAGGAGATTTGAGAAGAATTGGCGACAAAAAACACAACCTCGAACTATTCGCCTTCGATCCTGAACAAAGAAACCTGCATATTTATGCTACGTTCCTGCAGGATAAGATTTCAGTGATTCGTGATCAGCTCGATATTACACTCGGCGCCAAGGTAGAACACAACAGCTATACGCACTATGAATATTCTCCCAGTGCGCGCGTTGCGTGGACGCCGGCGGGCAAACATCTATTATGGGCAGCAGTGTCGCGCGCAGTGAGAACGCCGTCGCGCATAGATCGTGATTTTACTTTGTCTGTAGCGCCCGGTGTACCGCTGATTCAAAGCAGCGACATGGTTGCAGCCACATTAGTCGCATACGAAATTGGTTGGCGTACACAACCAACTGCAACGCTCTCTTTGTCGGTTTCGCCATTTTATCACGTTTACGACAAATTACGCAGTGTTGAACCCGGTCCGCCACCAACCGGCTTCCCGCTAACATTTGGCAATGGAGTGAAAGGACACACGTATGGGTTGGAGATTGCCGGTAACTGGCAGGCGATGCGGTGGTGGAGGTTACGGGGTGGTTATACGTTCCTCAAAAAGAAATTGAAGGTTAAGGAAGAAAGTGATGATATGAACAATGCATCTGCCGAAAGCAACGACGCTGAAAATCAAATTTTATTACAATCATATTTCGACATTGGAAAGCAGGTAGAAGCAGGAATTGTTTTCAGGCACATCAGCAAACTTCCCCAACCAGTTGTTTCAGCTTATTCCGGATTGGACCTGAGGATCGCATGGCAAATGTCAAGCTTTCTCGAGTTAAGTGTAACCGGACAAAATCTGCTTGATGACAGGCACATCGAATTCATTCCCACATCACCTTCCGCTCGTGCCATTGTTCGAAGCGTTTACGGACAACTCACATGTCGCTTATAAAACATATCGCTTTTTCACTTCTGCTGCTGGCCGCCGCACAGAATCAACAGGTGCAGGTGCAGCGGGAGTACCAGTTGAAAGCTGCATTTCTTTTTAACTTCTGCCAGTTTGTGAACTGGCCCGCTGATGCGTTTACATCAGGCGAAGCGCCTCTCGTTATCGGAGTTCTCGGTCCTAATCCGTTTGGCTCTTATCTCGAAGAAACTGTTTCCGGGGAAAAAATCAGCGGTCGGCCTGTTGAGATCCGGTATTTTAAAGAGCCTGATGAAGTAGGCGATTGTCACTTGCTTTTTATTGGCGGTAACAACGCGAAAGAATCATCGGAAGGCATCGCGGCAACAAAAGGAAAGAATATTCTCACTATAAGCGATCAGCCGAATTTTCTTAAGCAGGACGGAATGATCCGCTTTATGAATCAGCAAAACAAAATCCGTTTTGAAATTAATGTGGAAGCGGCCCGATCGGCGGGACTTGAGATAAGTTCTAAATTATTACGGCTGGCAGACATTTATACTAATCCTAAAACCGACAGAAATGTTCCTAAAGGACATTCCAATTAAACAGAAACTCCAACGTGTGATCGTTCTCATCTGGTCGCTTGTGCTGGTAGTTACCTGTGTTGGTTTTTTGGGATATGAAATTTATGTTTACCGATCGGAGACGTTGGAAAAAATGTCGGTAGTAGGAGGTATGATTTCCTCGAACAGTACGGCTTCGCTCACGTTCGACAATCGCGAAGATGCTACGGAAATTCTTTCTGCACTTGCGAATGAACCGCATATTGTACAGGCCGCGTTATACGACGCAAACAATAATTTGTTCGCCATCTATCCGCAAACTGCCGGCAAAAATACTTTTCCGTCAAAGGCATCTGCGGTAAAGTATCACTATGTTAATGGACATTTCCAGGGCATGCAACCCGTGATGCTCGAAAAAAAGCAAATCGGAATGTTGTTTTTGAAATTTGATATCAATGCATTGTATCTGCGGCTTGGCGTTTTTGGAATTGTAGTACTGCTTGTTACGGCGTTATCGTGGTGGCTTGCATTTTTGCTATCAAAAAACCTTCAACAGGTAATTTCAACACCGATACTGGCTTTAGCCGGGGCTGCGCGGGCAGTGACGGAAAAACGCGACTACTCAACAAGGGCAACAAAGTATGGCAATGATGAATTGGGTTATCTGACAGATTCATTCAACAAAATGCTCGCAGAGGCTGGCGAATTTGCTCATCAGCTTGAAGAGAAAGTAAGGGAACGTACGCTGCAATTGCAAACACTGAACAATGAGCTCGAATCTTTTTCTTATTCGGTTTCCCATGACCTGCGAGCTCCGTTGCGCGCTGTGAACGGATACGCCACAATGCTGAAGGAAGATTATGGAGACAGGATTGATGCGGAGGGAAACAGGTACATGGATTCGATTATAGAAGACGCAGGGCGCATGGGAACGTTAATAGACGACCTTCTTGCGTTTTCGAGGATTGGCCGCAAGGAGGTGGTGTTACAGGAAGTGGATATGAAAACGCTGGTATCGATGTGCCTGCAGGAAATGAACCAGGACGCATCTTTGGCAAGATATCGTATCGTTGTTAGTGATAATCTGCCGGATTGCCAGGGGGATCATGCGTTACTGAAGCAGGTATGGATGAACGTGATTGGCAATGCCGTAAAGTATAGCAGCAAACGCGATCATCCTGAAATTTATATCGACTATGTTGACGACCCCGCAGAATATGTTTATAAGATAAGTGACAATGGGGTGGGTTTCGACATGAAGTATGTTCACAAGCTTTTCGGAGTATTTCAGCGATTGCACTCCGACCAGGAATTTGAAGGAACGGGAATTGGGCTTGCGCTGGTACATCGAATCGTTAGCAAACACCGCGGCCGAACCTGGGCAGAAGCGGTGGTAGGAAAAGGGGCAACAATTTATTTTTCAATACCTAAAAACAACCTTAGTCATGAGTATTCCTGAAGTAGAAATTTTATTGGTAGAAGACAATCACAAAGACGCTGAAATGACAATTCGGGCGTTGAGGAAAGTGAACCTTGCCAATAAGCTCGTTCATGTAGAAGATGGCGAAGAGGCGCTGAACTTTCTGTTTGCAAATGGAGAATTTGAAGAAAGAAAGAATGCATTGCCGCCGAGAGTTATCCTCCTGGATATTAAAATGCCTAAGGTGGATGGTATTGAGGTGCTGACGAAAATAAAAAACGATCCGCGGACCAAAATGATCCCCGTGATCATAATGACGTCGTCTAAAGAAGAGCAGGATATCATCAGAAGTTATCAGCTTGGCGTTAATAGTTATGTGGTAAAGCCTGTTGATTTCGAGAGTTTCGCGAAAGCTGTGAGCCAGCTTGGGTTATACTGGCTGCTAACCAATCAATCGCCTAATTTATCGTAAATTAAAAACCTTACTATGCCCGACCGTTTAAGAATTTTGCACGTGGAGGATCTGCGCAGCGATGCCGAAATGGTGCACCGGGTTCTGGAGAAATCCCCACTGCAGTTTGAAAAAAAAGTCGTTGACAACCGTCTCGATTTCGAGAACTCTCTTGAAAGGTTCAACCCTGATATTATTTTATCTGATCATTCGCTTCCTTCGTTCGATTCTCATGAGGCGCTTACAATCGTAAATACCAGGCGCCTTCATATTCCATTTATACTTGTTACCGCCACAGTGTCAGAAGAATATGCTGTGAACATTATGAAAGAGGGTGCGTGCGATTATGTTTTGAAGGACCGCCTGCAAAGATTGCCGAATGCTATCGCGGGAGCCATTGAAAAATTCAGGATGGAGAGAGCGGCGCAGGAAGAAAAAGAAAGGCAGGTGTTGAGAGAACAGAAGCTCCTAACGGAAACGAGTATACGCGTCCAGGAACGGGAAAGAGAAGAGATCGGCGTCGAGTTGCATGATAATATCAACCAGGTATTGTCGTCGGCAAAAATGTACTTTGAAACGGCGTATGACGAAAGCGGTCGCAATGTTTTGCTTGAGAAAGGTTTGACGCACCTGAGAAATGCGATGGAAGAGATAAGAAAGCTGTCGCACCGGCTTGTAGCGCCCGAGCTTACGAAAATCAGCCTGGTGCAGGCGATTGCAAACCTCGCGCAGAACTCGCGCGAAACCGGTTCGCTGCATTTGCAATATGAAACGGCGAATTTTACCGAAGAGCGTGTAAGTAACGAAATCAGGTTAGCATTGTACCGAATCGTACAGGAACAGTTTAATAATATCCTGAAACATGCGAAAGCGAAGAATGTGCTGATAATGCTTGATATGACATCGAGCACAATATTTCTCACCATACGCGACGATGGGCGCGGATTTGATTCGTCGGTAACGCGTTATGGGATAGGCTTACGCAATATCACCAACCGCGTAAAATTGTA
>JAEUVS010000167.1 GCA_016786745.1 Chitinophagaceae bacterium
ATAGGGGTTGCTGGGGTTTTCGCCAAACCACCAATGGTCGAAGTTGATATAATTTTTATTGGAGATGTTGGTCTGCTGGCCGTTCAGTGTTCCTTTTATTTTTAGGCCCGCGATCGGTTGTATTTGTATGTAACCACTGCCGAGCGCTGTTTGATTTTGCATATTTCTTTCAGCAGTGGCAAGATCTCCGAGCACATTTCCGTAAGCAACATATTGCTTTCCGTACAGGGTTTCAGTGGGGAAGCTCGACGGTGTGAGAGGACCTGTCAAACGCCATAGCGGAGCATAGCCGTACGGGCCATTCACATCATAAATCTGTTGCCATGGCGCGGCCCTGTAAACATCGAGAGAAACGCTTGCATCAGGATTCTTCGTGTCGGTTCTGACACCCCTGAGGTTCATACCCACTTCGATAAATTTGCCGATCCTGCTGACAAGATTCGTGGAGAGGCTGTAACGCTCGGCGTTGTAACCCACAAACGGACCATCATTATTCGAGTAACCGACAGAAAAATTGTAGACCGTGTTTTCAGTTCCGCCGCTCGCACGAAGATTATAATCCTGCAATTTCGAATTATCGTTAATCACAGCGTCCTGCCAATCATAAAAACCACGGTTTCCAATATAATCAGGGTTTGAAGGGTTCCAAAGCGGGCCGAAAAACTCCGCATTTTCAATCGGCACCGGCACATTATTGTTCACATCAGGATTTGCATTGTAGATGTCGGTATAGAATTTTGTGTATTCCGGTGTTTTAAGCACGTCCACTTTCTTTGGAACTTTCTGTATACCGTATTGCGCGTTGAATTCAACCCTTACCTTTCCACGGCTTCCTTTTTTCGTAGTAATCAGTACCACACCGTTTGCCGCGCGCACACCGTATATCGCCGATGCAGAAGCATCTTTCAGCACAGAGATGGATTCAATATCGTTCGGGTTAACGATCGTATAAATATTTATCGGCCCGCGACGCGTTGGATCATTTACCGCATCCACCACTGCACCAGCGCCACCCTCAATGAACGGCACACCATCTATCACATACAGCGGATCGGCATTTCCAAAAGTGCTGACACCACGTATGCGGACAGTGGGCCTGGCAGTAGGGTTTCCTCCGGCAGAGGTAACGTTCACCCCGGTCATCTGTCCCTGCAAGGCAAGCTCAGGACTCAGGGCCGTACTTTTTTCTATATCTTTTGCGCTTACTGTAGAAATCGCGCTGGTGATATCTCTTCTGCTCCTTTCACCATAGCCAACCACCACTACTTCGGAAAGCCCCTCGGTAGCCGTGCCGAGACCTATGTTAACCACACCCGATGTTCCGACAGTCGCCTCAGCGCCCGCATATCCGACATAACTAAAAACAAGTGTAGAACCTGATGGAGCATTGATATTGAAACTACCGGTAGCGTCGGTGGTAGTAGAGTTGCCAGTGCCCTTAACGGTTACCGTAACGCCCGCCAGGGGAGTATCGTTTTCCTTATCCACTACATTACCTTTTACCGCAACCTGCGCATAAGAATACAGCGAAAAACAACAAATGAAAATGAAAATAAACGAACCCTTCAGCAAACTTTTTGATCGCCGGATGATTTCACTCATAAACAAGCATTTTATTTTGGAACTTTTATAGTGTCCAAATTAGACAGCTAAAAAAGTTGAACTATGCTCCACTATGCTGCAAAATTAACGGGCTCATCTATTTGATTATCAACAATATATATCAAAGAATTATATTATTCTCAAGAAGGAGCAGGCTGGTGGTTTGCGCATTAGCGGCGGTTGAAGAAGGGAGTATCATGCTTCCGAGAATAATATCATCATCGCCATCACCATCAATATCGCCTGCATCAATTGTCATCCACCTACCCTCACTATAAGCATCCACCGTGTAAGGAGTAAAAGAAAAGTTGCCCTTATTTTCGAGGTAAACAAATGATTCCCCTGGCTGCTTATCCAGGTCAGGAAAAAAAGATATCGATGCGATATCCAGGTCACCGTCACCGTCAAAATCGCGTGCAATGGCCTTGATGGCGCCATGTTGCGGGAAAAAATACCGTTCCCTGAATTGGTTGTGGCCATCATTTAGAAAGATATAGATGCCATGATAGTATTTTAAGGTTTTTCCGGTGTAATCGGCGTTGTCGCCACATGTATAAAGAATGTCAGTATAACCATCCGAATTGAAATCGGCCAGCTCGAAATATGTTGAACCGTAAATCGGTGGAAACCGTAAGACGTTTGCACTGTCAAAGCCCTCGCCTGTTCTGCCATAATAAATGTCGATGCTTTCCCGGCTCTGTGCAGTAAGAGCGATGATGTCGCCTATTCCATCCCTGTTAAAGTCGCCTGTGTGCGCCCTGATAGCACCCGCCGAAGGATTGAGCACTTGTGCATTTGCGCTGTCAGCTGGTGTCACCAGATAAAGACCGCCATTATTATTTCCAAAGCCCGACACAACGTAATATGGTTCGCCACCAGGTGTGTATCTAAAAGGAATTGTTGCAACCGGCCGGGGTAAACCAGTAATAATTTCTCTTATCTTTTCAATTTCTCCCCGTTCATTAATATAAAATGAGTCCACGCTACCCGTAGAGAAATCATTTGGTGGCATTATCCCGATAAGCGTAAAAATTCCACTTCGTGATTGGTTGTTAAACGATAGGTCCACCAAAACACCATTAACCCTGCGCGACGAAATTTTTATTAGTGAAGAATTGTAGATTGTCAAAGTTGAATCGAGGGCGTCGGCAGCAAAGATCCACCTGTTATCATCGTCTATACCCACATACGAAACAGATGGTCTCACTCCATTGCTGTTGGAAAGGCGCCGCACTTTGAACAAAGAAGTGAATTGAGAAACAGGCGGCCGGTTTTGCCCGGGCAAACTGTCCGGAGATTCGTGAATATAATATGCCGCAACCTTTTTCCATTCTTCCAGGTTCAATATCACATTTTTTTCGTCGAGCTGCGTTTCATAAATATAATCAATACCCAGCTTTTTAGCCATCGCAGGAAGCACATCCAGCCTCCACGCCTCTTTGTTCAAAAATTTCGGCTCCGGAAAAACATGACAGTTGCCGCAGTATTTATGAGCAAGAATCTCATCCTCGTACTTTTCATGTTGTTGATCCGCGCAGGAAACCAGGAGTACAAGCAACACAAGATATTTTGCCTTGATCATAGCGGTTAAAAAGAAACTTTTATTCCAGCGAGGAACTGGCGGGTATTCGGATAGGCATCATCTTCCGGGTCGAGACCGGTATATTTCGTTAGCGTAAAAATATTAATACCGGTTACGTATATGCGAAGACTGCGAATAACATTGGCTCGTTCGATTAACTTCGCGGGGAACGAATATCCCACCTGTATATTTTTCAGGCGGAGGTAACCTGCATTCTCCACAAACCGGTTCGACATCCTGTTGTTACCGTTAGGATCATTATACACGGCACGCGGCATTTCAGATTCGCGGTTATTTTCTGTCCACCGGTTGAGCACTGTTGCGAGCTGGTTTCTTCCATATCCCGACATATTCTCACCATTCGCCCTGTCCTCGTTAAATTTTTGAATATCTCCCAAACCCTGGAAGAAAATAGAAAAATCAAATGATTTATATGTTGCCGTTGCAGTGATACCATAAAAATATCCCGGAATTGTTTTACCGAGATAGGTGCGATCGTTTTCGTTTATCACTCCGTCTTTCTCGGGGTTGTGCTGGTTGGTGCCGGTCAAAGGAGCGCCGTACAAATCCTCGAAATACAAATCACCTGGTTCCTGTCGACGCGAAATAATATCCCTGAATTTCTCATTCCAGTCGTCTATCTCTTTCTGATCCCGGAAAATGCCCGCGCGTTTATAACCGTAGATGAATCCTATCGGCAACCCTTCTTCAAGACCCTGCGAACGTAAAGCTGTGTGATTAGCGAGCTTAAGAACTTTATTATGAACAGTGGTAAAATTGAAATTGAAATTTGTTGAAACGCTTCCGATAATTTTATTATAACCCGCTTGCAACTCTATACCCTTGTTAAGCACCTCAGCAACGTTAATGTCAGACGGTGTGCTCACACCGCTGCTTGGACTTAGCTCCACGCTTTGAATAATGCCTTTGGTTATTTTATGATAGTAGTCCATTGTAAACGAAACGCGGTTATCGAACAATACGGCGTCAATCCCAATATTTGCACTGTATAATTTTTCCCATGTAAGGTCGTAGTTTGAAAAACTGGAAAACGAATATCCCGGGTTTACCACTTGCGGGTTCCCAAGATTGTAGGAAGGCCTTACCACTCCGGAAACAGACAAATACGACCATCCGCCGGTCGTTTGTTCGTTACCCAATACTCCAAAGCCGCCGCGAATTTTCAGATCGTTTAGCTGGTGAAATTTAGTCATGAACGGTTCGGCCGACAGGCGCCACCCGATAGTAGCGGAAGGAAACGTTCCCCATTTATGACCCGGGGCAAAACGCGATGAGCCATCTCTCCTGACTACTGCTTCTGCGTAATATTTACCATCATAGTTATAATTTATCCTGGCCATGTACCCGATAAGAGCATAAGCGGCTCGTAACTCATAGAAACCATTTTCATTTCCCGTGGCGCTGAAATATCGCCGCGCAGGATCATCGGTTAACACCGACCTGCTCGTGCCGTTACCCGTCCAACGATAAGCCTGTTCCGAAGCATCGAGCATTATTCCGATTTCATTCAGCCCTTTTTTAAAACTGTATTCAACATTAATTGATTTCAACAGGCTGTTAGTGGCGCCATTAGTGAAACCAACTATAGCTGGTTTTGTGCCCGGTTCAGGATCCACGGTATTACTGTATGGGTTGATCGGATTTTCATCAAACCACCATTGATCGAACGCCCGCCACGATTTAACGGAAACAACGGACATCTGTGCCGCGATCGATCCTTTTATTTTTAATCCTTTAACGGGCTGTACCTGCAAATATGCCGATCCCAACCCGGTTTGGTTGCCCGTGATATTTTCCGTGGTGGCGAGCAATCCAAAAACATTTCTGTATGCTACAAACTGCTGCGCGTAAACAGAAGTAATATCGAATTGTTGCGGCGTAATCGGCGCATTCAGTTTCCATAAGGGATCAATACCATATGGTCCCGAAGGATCGAACATTTTTTGCCAGGGTGGTGCGCGCCATATATCCATGTTTGCGTCGGTAATACTCTCCGGCGCATTTTTAGTTGACTGCTGAACACCACGCAAATTGATACCCACTTCAAGGTATTTACCCATGCGCGTCACAATATTTGTCGCGATGCTGTAGCGGTTGGAGTTGTATCCGATAAAAGGTCCATCGTTAGATGCGTATCCGAAAGAAAAAGAATAGTTGGTATTATCTGAGGCCCCGCTCGCGCGGATATTATAGTTCCTGATTGATGAGCTGTGATTGATTACAGCATTCTGCCAATCGTAAGTAGAGTCGTTCCCTAAATAAGTTGCATCTGCCGGATCCCACTGCCTCCCGAATCTTGAAGCCTCGCGAATGGGAATCAAAACATTATTATTTTCTTCGGGATTCGCATTGTAGGCATCGGTATACAGCTTTACATATTGTTGCGTATTTAACACATCATATGTTTTCGGAATTTTCTGCGTGCCGTATACTGCGCTTACATCTACCTGCACAGGACCCTTTTTTCCCGTTTTCGTGGTAATCAGCACAACTCCGTTAGCCGCGCGAACTCCGTATATGGCCGCAGCCGCATCTTTGAGCACTGTTATCGATTCAATATCGTTGGGGTTGATAGCGGTATATAAATTGACCGGGCCTCTTCGGGTTGGATCGTTTGTTTTGTCGACTGTTGCACCGGCACCACCTTCCACCAGCGGAATGCCATCGATGATATATAAAGGATCCGCCGCACCATTTTCACTGAACGTGCCCACTCCGCGTATTCTTACAACTGGTCGCGCGGTAGGATTGCTGCCGCCACTGATCACGCTTACACCGGCGAGCATCCCCTGCATGGATATTTGAGGAGACAGCGCCTCGGCCTGTTCGATGTTACGACCCGAGATCAGTGAAACAGCGCCGGTAATATCCTTCTTACGGCGCTCTCCATAACCCACCATCACTACTTCATTCAGATCCTGGACCGCTTCGGTCATCAGCGCATTGGCTATCATACTAACTGGAACGGATATACGCTCAGGCCGGTAGCCCACAGCGGTAAACACTAATACATCGTTAGCGGAAGCCCTGATAGAATATTCGCCGCGTGAATCGGTGGCTGTCCGGGTATTTTTGTTTTCAACAGATACCGTTATTCCGGGAAGCAATTCGCCACCAAAGCCGGTAACCCTGCCGGTAACTGTTTCACTTTGTGCCGCGGTATTAGGTGCGGTGATCACGATCAGGTCGCCATTTATTTTAAAAGAGAAGCCTGTATTTTTCAGGATTTCGGCAACTGCTGTGGAAATGGTTACATTGGAAAGATGAACGGTCACCGGGATATTCGTGGGAAAAATATCGTTGGCATATACGAACTTATAGGAAGACTGCTGCTCAATCCATTTAAATACATTACTGATCGCGGCGCGGTCGAAGTCGAGGGTGATGAGCGATTGCTGGGAATAACAAACTGTATTTACCCGTAAAAGAAAGAAAAGGATAATGACAACAGCCAGTTTCATAAGCACAACATTTCCCGGTCGTATTTACAATCAGACTTATTGCTCCGATGATATGTGAATGACGTTAATACTGTCCTTCCTGAAACTAAAATGCCTTGACAATTGGAGAGCAGCAAGCACCTCATCAATGTTCTTATTTTCAAAGGTAGCGGAATACCTGAACTTCTTTACCGCTTCATCTTCAAAAATAAAACGAACATCGTACCAGCGCCCGAGCTCGCGGGAGATGTCTTCAAAGTTGTTGTCTCTGAATACCAGTTTATTTTGCGTCCATGATAACTCAACGGCTTGTTCCCCGGCGGTTTCTGTAAGTGGCACAACATGATAAGCATTGCCAGTTTTCTGCGCAGCAGGGCCAGCATCATTCAGGAGGGTGACTTTCTGGTTTGGCGCCAGGATTATTTTTTTACGGTCTTTTTGAACGGTCACTTCTACCGAACCACTTATCAGCGAGGTTTCCGATTCGCGATCAAGCGGATATGCTTTTACATTGAACACTGTGCCCAGCACCTTTACGTCCATTGCCGCGGTATGAATAATAAATGGCTTTCCTGCATCGTGAGCCACGCGAAAAAATCCTTCCCCTTCAAGAGTTAATTCACGCGAGTGGGTATTAAAATCAGCAGCCAGTTTAATTGTACTTCCTGAATTGAGGGTCACCGAACTTCCGTCGGGCAGCATAACCGGTTTTTTTTGGGCCGAAGCATTGGGAGTTGAATACACCACCTGGTTAGCGGGAGAAGTTTTACTGGTGGTCATCGCATTGTAGACCAGGAAAGCGAGGAGCACTGCAGCCGCGGCCGCTCCCGAATACCACCAGGCTCTCCTGGCGTTGCCTTCGCGTGCAACAAGGATCGGCTCGCCGGTGTGCTCACGGAAAGCATCCATAAAACTCTGTTCGTCGGCTGCAAATTGTTTTGCTGTGATGTTGCCGTTAAGCATGAAGTACAATTCCCTCGCCTGCTTTACTACCGTTTCGCGGGCAGGATGTGCGCTTATCCAATCCGTCCACAAGCGAACATCATCTTCGTTTGCGGCGATGCAGTAATTCAGGAACGACTGTTCCTGCAAAAAATCCTCTACTTCATATGCATCGTACCGCATTGTATTATTTTCACTATTGAGCGAAGCAGAGTCGTTTTTTACCATGAAATTTTCGAAATTATTGCCATAAGCAGGTAAATAAAATAATTATTAGGGGTACAATTGCCTTTGAACCCGTTTCTTTCCCCATCATTTCTTTTTTTAATGTTTTGAGCGCGCCGAATATGATATTGTAAGCTGTTCGTTTGGCTATATCGCATTGTTCCGCTATTTCGTCGTAACTCCTGTTTTCAAAAAACCGCAATTTCAAAAGCTCCTTTTCGCGTTCTGTCAGCTTCTGCAACATTTTCCTCAAACGGCAGCGCAGTTCATCGTTGGCCTGTATCCCGACGATATAATCTTCGTACGACGGTTCGGTGTGATTACCAGTTTCCAATTGCTGATGACCGGTATTATTTTTCTGCGACTGCAATTCTTTCATGATCTCATGCTTCATGCAGGTGAGCAGGTAAGAGCGGGTGTTGCTCACTTCGGGCAGGCTGGCGCGGCGGTCCCACAAACGCAACAGCACCTGCGAAAAACAATCCTTCGACAACTCGCGGCTGCCGGTAAGTTTTATGCCGAAGTTCACCAGGCCTGTATAATGTTCACGGTACAATGCAAGCAGCGCCTGCCTGTCGCCCCGGCGGAGCAAATTCCATGTGTCATTATTGCCTGTTAATGAAGCCATTTCAGCTAAAACTACCAAAAATACACGGTTTTCATAGTAAAAATGAGGTGAAGGCATATCCATAGAATAGCGATTACTAAACCCGATTGTCATGCCTGCTATAATTGAAATTAATTCCCAGCGAAGAACCCCGAAATACCAGCAAATTGTCAACTCAGTTACAAAAGCTATCCGCGAAGGCAGGTTCAAGATGGGCGACAGGATTTTTTCAATAAACGAGCTTAGCAGCGAGTGTTCTTTATCGCGCGACACAGTTCAAAAAGCATACGACCTGCTCGAAAAAGAAAAGGTCATCGAAGCAGTAAAAGGAAAAGGATTTTATATCAATCGCACCGACGTGCTTGCGCGTTACCGCGTGCTGCTGATATTCAACAAGCTCAGTAACTATAAAACGGTGATATATGATTCGTTTGTGCGTGCAATTGGCAGCAATGGTTCCGTCGAACTGCGAATCCATCATTCCAATGCACGCGTGCTCGAAGAGATCTTAAAAAACAATCGTTGCGAGTACGATCATTATGTGGTGATGCCTCACTTTTACGAACAGACGGCCGCTGCCCGTGAAATTCTCAATAAGTTGCCTCGTGAGAAGCTGCTCTTCCTCGACAAAGACATGTGTTTTAGCCACTGGCAGTGCCGTGGTGTGTTCCAGGACTTTGAAAATGACATCAGGAATGCGCTGATTTCGGGTCTTGATGCACTGCGCAAATACAACAAGCTTGTTTATGTGCATCCCACGATGACGCCTCATCCAACTGAAATAAAAAAAGGATTCAAGCGTTTCTGTAGCGAATTTGGATTCCGGGAGGAAATTATCAAAGAAGTATCGCCGGTTCACGACGTGCGGCGTGGCGAAGTGTACGTCGTGATTGAGGAATCCGACCTGGCTAATGTTATAAAAAACTGCAGGAGAAAAAATCTCCGGGTGGGCCACGATATCGGGATTATTTCATATAACGAAACGCCTATAAAAAGTATGCTTTTGGATGGCATTACGGTAATCTCGACGGATCATGCGCGTATGGGCGACGTTGCGGCCCGTATGATTATGGATAGAAAGAATGAAAGGATCAAAATACCGTTCCGCCTGATCCTGAGAAATTCTCTTTAGCGCTATTGATATACTCTCTCTGTTAACCACCGCTCCAGCGAAGTTCAAATTATAGATCAATGCACAAATGGAGAAGGCGCAATTAAAAGCGATAAGAAATAAAAAAGTGGTTTTGACTGTCAGTTGTATTATTTTAAGCAACTCCGGCTTAAATAAAGCTATATTTGCACAAAATCCTAAGAGTGATGAATACCCTGACGATCGATAAGAAAGCGTATGTAGTGATTCCCAAGAAAGAATATGAAAACCTGCTGGTCAAAGCTGCCAGCAAAACTCCTCCGGCAAAAAAATTATCCCTTGATCAGGGTAAGAAACTGGCCTACAAACTGATTGATAAGTGGGCCAAAGAAAAATAACTATCCTCGAACCCGCTGTTCAGGCCATAGCTCAGTCACATACCGTTCATGCCGTTTCCCGCTATGGCAGGCACTGAATTACAGGTGTGTCGCTTTCAAAAAATACACTATTGCGTATCTTGAGGTAAGCGATGAAGTCATTATTTGCGAATTTGTTGCATCCAAATTGCTGAAGTAACGAAATAACAATTGGCGCCTTTATCAGATGTCGATATTTTTCCGAGTGACAGAAGCGATTGTTCCAGTTTTGATTTTAAGAAGGTCATTGATTTCCAGCCATGAAAGCAACCTAGCGCGAATTCATCTCGCTACTGATTCTTTGCTTCTTATGTTTATACGTCTGAACTTCACGTTATCCATTCGCAGTTTTCGTTTACCAACGATCACGGCCTTTTGTTCTCGTTCAACCATATAACCTCCTTGCAATTCTTCAAAACGTTTTGGCGCAGAACATTGTAGCAGAATAGTGTCATAATTGAGTATTTGCCAAGTGCCCTTACAGCACGACTTTACTTCGGTATGCCGTGTAGTCAACTGAAAGGTGCTATCTTTATTTAACTCAAGCATATAGGAATAATCTTTCCCTCTCTTTTGATAGCTCCCAATTAAACTTTTTGCGAAAAACCCGAGGCGCAACCTAACAGAAGCACTGGTATGAACAAACATATTTTCTTAGCAGACATTGTCGCGGTTTTCAATTCAAACGAGAACGTTATTTCATTTGATTTGATTGTTGTCAAGCCAACTAACTTTTTTGACTGGATGGAATCCAGGCCCATCCATTACGACTATATAAAAGTACCTGTCATTTATTTTGGATATGGTATCAAAAACGATGGATGGGTTGTTAAGTTGAACGCCAGGTGACATGGTCACGTATTTGCCCTCGGTCTATTTTGCGGCAATGTATCTTTTGCGTTCTGAGCTGAATAAAAGATCATTATTTGGATGACAGGCAAACGAGCGTATAGATTCCCCACGCTTTTAAGTAAAAGATATTCACTACTCTTTTAATGGTTTACACTTAATATTCAATTGTACCCGCGAAAAAACGCCATTAATAGCCATCGAAAAATTAATTTCAGCCTTCAGCAAATTTCATGTGATTCCGAGAACTTATCTATCCGGGAAGCTTTTCCCCATCGCTTATCGTTTTACAATATCTATCAAGTTATCGTTGCCGGCATCATTAATCGCCCAGCAAAC
>JAEUVS010000019.1 GCA_016786745.1 Chitinophagaceae bacterium
TGGCTTAAAAACACTCGCTTATGGTCGTCCTTTGCTATGAGTGCACCTTGATAGGTTTGCTGCTGAACATTGAAATTTGTCCACCGAACCTTCGGCGTTTCACCTGTATCCAAATAACATTCAATCGCCGCAGCCTTTCCATTGATATCGGATTTATGGTCTCCCTCAGGTCCCACCGTATCAAATTGCAAGAAAGCAGCGAGATCGGGTAATTTAATAATCCTCATGTTGAGTGGAACATTCAGTTCGATGCACTTTTTATAACTAGCAACCCCTTCAGCATCATTGTCGAAAACCACAATGACATTATTTTGGACACCAATGCTAATAAGTCCCTTCACAAAATTTATCACATTACCTGTACCTGTAAATGGGTATCCCTCTTTCATATCAACATACGAAAAGAAATCCTGGACATGCGGACGTAGAATGGAAAATGCATGTTTAATGATTGAAGCATCAGAACTTCCCTCTGTAACTATTAAAAATCTATTAGATTGATCCAGGGGTTTTATAAATTCATTACGAGGGGCCCATCCACTTTGCACAAGTCCATCAAAGTCCCATCTTATGGGTAATTCTAAGGCAGTTTGGTTGAAGGAAAACAAATACAGTAGAGTATAGGGAGCGATGCGCTCATACTCGCCCTCAAAGATATGCGGCAAATAGTCCTCAAACTCTTTCGCTCGGTCTTTCAATAATAACAGAAGTTGCTGGATAAAATCTTTATCAAGTTCTCGTTTAATTTTTCGCTCGTCGTCCATAAGCATGGAAACATCACACCGGGTAAATAACTCCTTGAGCATTTCAAAACTGGGGGTAACTGATTCGTCATCAAAATTATACTCAGCTATATCTTGATCATATTGTTTTTGAATAGCCCTAAGGGTATAACCTAAAAGGTTGAGCCGTTCGATGACCTTCCACAAAGGGCTAGAGTATCCTTCATTGTATTCTGCAAACAGAGTCCATGAATCATCATTTTTCTCATGATCCTTTACATACCAACTTGGAACGCTAGTAGCATCTTTAGGTTGATAAATCGGACTATGGTCGGTAAAACCACGGTTCTTACCCCAATCGATTTCAAGATTGCCTACTGAAAGATGTATCATTGTTCCCATGACAAATGTTTTCGAAGAGCAAAGATAACCAATGACCAACTGGTCATTTTATGTGATGACCCTGTAGGTTGCCGGAATCAAGATTATATTCATTTGCTTCTATTTGATATCTTTGTTCGATTCCAGCTCTTATACATTGTTTCAAAGCATATCAAAATCAGGCAGGGGCCTGTTCGGGGGCCTACTCAAAAATCAGCAAGATTTGAAATTGATTTGCAAACAGATACGCTATAATATTCGATTCCTGTCGGGACTACACTTAGGATTTACTCATAAAACGTTTTCCATTGTGGTTGTGTGAACTGCGCCAAACCAATACCAATTGCGGACGACGACGAATATGATCGCTATCTTCTTAAGAGAGTCATTTAAAGATCTGACGGGTACAAACAAAGTTCACATAGTTGAGAACGACCAGGCTGGATTCAGTACACGAGAGCGTTTAAAATCCGACCGCTACCTGGACATACCAGTCGACAGTCTCTTGAGCCAGGTGCAGTGGAGTTTACGACCAAGAACTGTTCATTGGTGAATCACTTACATTATCACAAGTTGTCTTTAGTTTAGGTAATTTCACCCGAAGAAAAACCTATGCGATGTGGTGGATATATGCGTTATTGTCAGCACTATTTGCTTCGCTTACGGCAATTTTTGCAAAACTGGGCGTAGCTAACATTAACTCGAATCTTGCGACAGGAATTCGAACCGCCGTAGTTTTCGTTACAATCTCGATAATTATATTGATACGAGGGGACGCCAAAGGAATCGGTACGCTATCAAGACATGAGCTCACCTTCCTCGTTCTGTCAGGGTTTGCAACCGGATTATCCTGGCTTTTTTACTTTAAAGCCCTACAAATAGGTGATGTTTCAAAAGTTGCTCCGGTCGACAAATTAAGTTTGGCGCTTACCATTTTATTAGCAGTCCTGGTACTTGGAGAAACTCTCACACTAAAATCCATGGTGGGAGCAATTTTAATAATCGCCGGTACAATAGTTTTAACTTTTAAGTAGAGCAGAACTGCGTTTTGAAGAGATATTCCAAATCGCTTCCAAGTTTTGATGTATCATGCGGCATGTTCGGAGATATAGAATTAAAAAAAGACGAAGTTTTTAAAGAACAATCATCTAAACCAACAGATTTCCAATTCAATACAAAGGTTGCAGAGGTTTTCGACGACATGGTCGATCGGTCAGTGCCGTTTTATAGCGAAATACAGCGCATGATCGCTGAACTTACGGCAGATCATCACAAGAATGAGGGCATAGTATTCGATCTCGGATGTTCCACCGGAACTACAATTTTGCACCTGGATAGCATTATTCCACCCGATATACACATCGTGGGTGTCGATGAATCGTCTGAGATGTTAACCAAATGCGAGGAGAAGTTGAAACGGTCGGGTACTCGGCGGCCTATTAAATTGCTTCAGGCCGATTTAAATAAAGAAATTCCCATTTCAAATGCTTGTGTAGCTATATTATGCCTCACTTTACAATTTATCCGTCCCTTGAACCGGGAGAGGTTGCTTAAACAAATTTACAACGGGTTGCAAGCTGAGGGTGCCTTGATTGTTGTTGAAAAAATACTGGCTGAAGACAGTCAGTTTAATCGCGAATTCATCAAATACTATTATGACATGAAACGAAGGCACCACTATAGCGAGATGGAAATCGCGCAGAAAAGAGAGGCACTCGAAAATATACTGATCCCTTACAAGCTCAGCGAAAATATTACATTACTTCGCGACAATGGATTTCAGCATTGCGAAGTTTTTTTCAAGTGGTACAACTTTGCGGGGATAATAGCTAAAAAATCGGTATGATAAGAGTCGGTAAATTTTTCTTTAAATACCGAAACTGGCTGTTCATCGTATTGTACCTCCTGTTATTCGTTCCCTCTCCAACTTTGTTTAGTATAAAGTACTTCGGTAATAATTTTTACATCATTCCCCTCTCGCTTGGTCTGTTTACAACGGTATGTGGTCAATTGATCAGAGGGTTAACTATAGGATTGGCATATATTATTCGCGGCGGTAAAGATGGGAAGGTTTATGCCGAACGATTAGTGACTGAGGGAATGTTTTATCACTGTCGTAATCCTCTGTACGTTGGAAACATCCTCATGCTGCTGGGTGTCGGCATTCTGTCAAATTCGCTGATTTACATTGTAGCAGTAATGCCGGTATTCCTCTTTATTTATCAGTGTATTGTTCTGGCGGAGGAACAATTTCTACGTGAAAAGTTTGATCACCGATTCGACCTGTATTGTAAACAGGTGAACAGGTGGATTCCTTCGCTTAAGGGCATCGTCAGCACAATCCGGGCTATGAAATTTCATTGGAAACGATGGCTTATAAAGGAGTATAATACTCAATATGTATGGCTCACAGGGCTCGTGTTGATCATCCTGCTTAAATATCCGCAATTGACTGGGAACAATGATAAGAAGCGCAACTTGCTTCTTCTGATTCTTCTTCCTTTGTTACTGCTTTATTATGCCACTATTCGCTATCTCAAAAAGTCTGGTACGTGGCAAGAATGAGTTAGGTGCAGAAGCGGCTGGTTATTCCATTTGAATTCAAGATTCAGGCATAATTTTAATCTATGAAACTTCTTATCATAGAAGACGAAAAAGAGTTGGCTGAAACGATAAGCGCTTACCTGTCTGACGAGAATTATCTTTGCGAAATAGCGTCAGATTTTAAATCGGCAATCGCAAAAATAGATGCCTACGAATATGACTGCATCCTACTGGATATCATGTTGCCTGGCGGAAGCGGCCTCAGGATTTTGCAGTATCTGAAGGAAGAAAATAAGAATCAGGGTGTCATCATTATATCGGCAAAAAATTCACTTGAGGATAAAGTGAATGGGCTTCAGGTTGGTGCCGACGACTACCTTGCCAAGCCCTTTCACCTCCCTGAACTGGCAGCAAGAATTTATTCGATAATCCGTCGTAACAATTTTGGGCGTAAAAATATCATTCAGTTAAAAGAACTTACCATCGATGTTCTTGCAAGAACTGTGAGTGTTAATAACAAGCAACTGTACCTGACAAAAAAGGAGTTTGACCTTTTGTTGTATTTTGTAAGCAACAAGAAGCGGGTAATTTCAAAAGGCGCACTCGCTGAGCACCTTTCGGGTGAGTACGCGGATATGTTCGACAACTACGAATTTGTTTATGCCCATGTCAAAAATCTTAAAAGGAAGCTCACTGAAGCTGGGTGTGACGGGTATCTCAAAAATATTTACGGCACAGGGTATAAATTAGATGTATGAGTAAACTGCTGAACCGTTCCCTGAAAGCAATCATGCTGTATGCGGGGTTGATTTTGATCCTCAGCATCCCTATCTATTATCTTGCTATAAGTATTTTATGGCAGTACGAGATGGATGAGCATCATATTGTGCTAACTCCTGAAGCGAATCGGGAGGATGTATTTTTACTGATCATAGCCATCACTTCTCTAACAGTGTTATTTTTCGTCTTACTGCTCGGAGGATTTATCCTTATTAATCGCAATATAGCTCGACGGCTGTGGCAACCTTTTTATATAAGTCTTGGAAGTATAAAGAAATTCGATCTGAACCAGGCTCAACAGGTACAATTTCAAAAAACAGATATTGACGAATTTCAGGAACTGAACGAAAGTCTGGATCGACTACTGACGGCCAATATTGAAACATATCGTCAACAAAAAGAGTTTGCTGACAATGCATCGCATGAACTACAAACACCACTGGCTATTGCAAGATCCAAACTTGAAATGTTACTGCAGAGCAGTGCGTTAAACGCCGACGAGAATAAAGCTATCGAAGATGCGCTCCAGGCAATTTCGCGTGCAGGACGTATTAATAAGAACTTGCTGTTGTTGACGAAAATCGAGAACAGTCAGTTTATGGACAAAGAAGCCGTTAATATTTCCGAACAAATCAGGGAAATTGTATCTCACTCTACTTATTTCTCGGAAGACAAGGGGATAATCATAAACACGCAAGTGACCGACAACATTTATGTGACGGGAAACCGGATGCTTGTTGACATACTGTTACAAAATCTAATTAATAACGCCATCCGCCATAGTCCGATGAACGGTTCTGTTTCAATTCTTCTTGATAATAAACAATTGGCCGTCGTGAATTCCGGGTCAAATTCGCTTGATCAGGACAAAATATTTGAACGCTTTGCCACAGCATCATCAGAGGTGCCTGGAACAGGACTTGGCCTGGCCATTGTAAAACAAATATGTTTGAGGTACAGCTGGAAGATTAATTATGCTTTTGATCAGCAGAAGCACTTTTTTACTTTGCGTTTCTAGCCTGCGTTTTTTCAATCCGGCGTTCAATTGTCCTGATATTTTCATCTTTCTGATCAGTAAGCTTTTGACGGCAGTAATCCGTATGGAATTGATGGCTTTTAAGAAATGTAAGGGTCCGGCTATCCCAATCAGAAGAATCAATATCTTCTCTTAGCTGCATCTCTCTTTTGATCAGGTCGTCTGTGATAATAAAAGCATCAGTACCCAGGTGGTAAGTGTCGGAATCGCAAATGATTTTCTCGATCAGTTCTCGTGGATGAGTGGGCATTTTTGTCGCGAGGATACATGCGCGAATTTTTCTCAAGATTATCTTTTCGATGTCTAAAGGCAACAGGTATTCTTCGGCGATTTTCCAACTGATGTCTTCATGGCCCTCGACGACGGAAAATAAATGCCCGGTGTCATGAAACCATGCGGCAACTACCACTGAAAAATGGTCTTTCGGAGAGAGGCGATAATATGATGAAAGCTCCTCGACATGTTGAACCACCTGCTGAGTGTGAGAAAGACTATGGAATAGCAGTGCCGGAAACTGGTTTTTTTCGTAAAGAGAAATCACGTAAGATTCTACCTGCTTTGTTATCTGGTCCACGAGATCCATTTCGATAAAACTAATGATCGATTTGGAATAAATATGGCACGTGATCTTTTATCAGCCTCCATTTGTGTTCCAAATCATTACATACTATGCGCTAGAAATGTTGAGAAATGCGAACCCGCCTTATAATCTACTTTCTGACATACGTGTTTTTTCATACTAGCTTTGGTCAGGTATCGAAAGTAACTGTATCTGGTTTGATTAAAGATGCTTCAAGTAAATCTGTGTTGGCGTTTGTCAATGTCACACTTAAAACCATAGATACGATTTTTATTACGGGTACCATCACCAATGAAGAAGGCAGGTTTACACTCAATGATGTTGTCTCTGGTAACTATTCCTTGTCGGTTTCATATGTAGGTTATCAGGAAAAAAGCATACCTATTATTGTCGGGCAATTGAGCAATTTTTTGGATATCGGGGTCATTGAAATGAGCCTACGTTCAGATTCATTGGGCGAGGTGACGGTTACATCAAAACAAGAAATTGTATCTGCAAAGATGGACAAGAAAACATTTAATCTATCAGAAAATATCAGTCAATCGGGCGGCTCACTGCTCGATGCGATGAGAAATCTGCCGGGTGTCACTACCCAGGACGGAAAAATACAGTTACGGGGAAGCGACAAAGTAATGGTTTTAGTGGATGGCAAACAAAGTGCACTCACGGGATTTGGTGGTCAAACGGGTCTTGACAATATTCCGGCATCTGCAATAGAAAAAATTGAAATAATCAACAACCCCTCCTCAAGATATGATGCAAATGGCAACGCAGGGATTATCAATATCATTTATAAAAAAGAGAAGAAGGAGGGATTCAATGGCAAGGTTGGGATAGCCGGTGGCCTCGGAGCGTTGTGGATCAAAAAGGGCAATCTTCCGAGTATTCGTCCGCAGTATCAGGCTACTCCTAAGATCAATCCTTCATTGTCGCTCAATTATCGAAAAAGCAAGATCAATCTTTTTTTACAGGCCGATAACTTGTTTACAAAGACACTGAATAAGAATGAGTTTGTAAATAGATTTTACGATAACGGCGATACTGTAATCCAACAGACAAAACGCAATAGAACTACCAATTTCGTCACTGTTAAAAGTGGAACTGATTGGTTTTTGAATCCCGCCAATACCTTCACAATTTCCGGTTTGTTTGGGAGTGAGAAAATTCTTGACCGGGGTGACGAACCCTTTTTTAACGGCCACCTCACAGCGCGGAGACGCCTTTGGCAATTTCTTGAAGACGAATTAAAAACGACTGTTACCGCTTCTGTTACCTGGCAACACAAATTCAAGCGGCCCGGCAGGACCCTGAACACGAGTTTCAATTATACGTTTCATCGCGAAGACGAAAAATACTTTTTCACGAATATACTTCCAAGTTTCACCGGTCTGGATTCATTTAAACTGTTGTCCGACGAACATGTCGCCGATTTCAACCTGGATTATGTACATCCTCTGAAACAGGGTCGGTTTGAAGCCGGAATTAAATTCCGCAGAAGAACTATACCTGTCAACATGCTGTTCAAGCCCGGTCTAAATTCTCCGCTTGATTCCACGGCAGGTGGATATGCCAATTATTATGAAACAATACCCGCTGCCTATGCCAACTATATTTATGAGAGCAATAAGTTTGAACTGGAAGGTGGGATAAGGATTGAGTACGTGGGGATTGAGTACGACGTGAATCCAAACCACTCAGTTTATAAAAGCGATGGCTATAATTACTTTCAACCATTTCCCAATATTAGGATGGCGTATAAAATAGATGACAACAATAAACTATCAATATTCTACAACAGGAGAGTAGATAGACCCAATGAGGTGGATATAAGAATATTTCCAAAATATGATGATGCCGAAATTATTAAGGTAGGCAACCCGGCCTTACAGCCGCAGTTTACGAATACGTTTGAGGTCGGTTACAAAACAAGTTGGGGTACAGGCTACCTGTTTCCGTCGTTGTATTATAAACGTATTAATGCAACAATTTCGAGGATCGGCAGCATTGTTCCTGGCAGCACGCTTATATACAATATTTTTCAGAATGCAGGAAAGAGTTACAATACAGGATTTGAAATCTTATTTTCTCAGAATATCGCTGACATAGTTTCACTGAATGTTGGTGCAGCCGGTTATAAAAATATACAGGACTCTTTTACTGTTACAAACAGGTACCCGGTTGAAAACGTTTTTTCTGCAAATCGCGAAGAAATTTTTTCGGGAAATGTCAAGCTCAACGGGGCAGTTTATCTCTCCAAAAAAGTAGAGGTTCAACTAACGGCGATCTACCAGGCGCCGGACCTTGTACCGCAAGGAAAACTCTTTTCGAGATTTTCTATTGATGCAGGTGTTAAAAAAGCGATTCAGCAGGGCCGCGGCGAATTATTCGTGAATGCAACAGATGTTGCAAATACGCTTCAATTAAAAAGAGAAATTAAGGGAAATGGTTTCAGATACGTAAGTAATGATTATTTCGAAACCCAGGTGTTTAGAGTCGGCTACAGTTATAAATTCTAGACCAATTATTCAGCTCGCAAGAGTTAAAGGTGTTCGAAGGTGAATATAATCTCCTCCTGGGGAATCACCAACGGCCAGGCAATGACCAGTTTGTTCCATCAAAATTTTCATTTTCAAGTTCTTTGAGACGTTTTTGCCTTTTTGAGTATTTCCCTAAAGGCAGTATCCTTCCAGTACTTTTTGAGGTGCGATCCGACGTGCAATAAAATAATTTCCCGGTTTTGGTGAACTTTTTCGGTTATAAGTCTCTTACCAGATGTATCTAAACAACTAGTATGAGACGACTGATGAATATCATTATTACCGTTTTTTATCTCTCCCTTCTTCCCGCATGTAATTCTTCCCCCACACAAACCTCAAAACAAATTTCTGGTTCCGACATCACATGGAAAGTAATAGGATTCGGTGGCGGTGGCAATACCTACTGCCCCACCGTAAGCCCGCACAACCCGAATATCATGATGCTCAGCTGCGACATGACAGGCTCCTACGTTACCCGTAACGGTGGACAATCCTGGAAAAATTTCAATATCATGGGCCCCGTGAAAGCATTCACCTACGACCCTATTGATTCCAATGTAGTCTACGCGATTTCAAGAGCTTTGTTCCGCAGCAACAACATGGGTGAAACATGGGAAATGGTCTTCCCTGCGCCGTCAGACATTGAAAAGGTAGTCACCCAGGGGGATGAAGCCACTGAAACAATCGTTACACACGATAAAAAAACAAAATCCATTTCAGCATTTGAAATAGATCCCTTCAACTCAAATATCCTGTACGCTGTTATAGCGGAAGACAATAAATATTTTTTTTGCGTGTCGACCAACCGTGGAGCAACATGGATCAAACAAAGAAGCGTTACACAACCAATAAAAAATATATTTCTACCGCCTGGTTCATCAACCAACCGCACCATCTTACTCGCTGGCACTAATACAGTTGAAGTACAAAAAGATCACACCTCGAAAACATGGAAAACTCCTGGCAACATCATCCAGTATACAGGCGGATATGATAATGCTAAAAAAAAATTTATTCTGTATGCTATCGGTGGGAGATCCCAAACCAAAGCCGAACGCGATCGGCCCGGTGTTTATATCTCTGAAAATGAGGGTGAAACCTGGCAAAATCTTCAACCCAATGTTCTCAAACTCGGTAGGAGCACTACCCAAAATCCCGAATGGAGAACAATTGCCACCAGCTCATCGCAACCCGCAACAATCTATCTTTCGTACAGCAAATTATTGACAGGTGTCGACACGTTTTCGATGGGCATCCTGAAAAGCACCGACTATGGCAAAACGTGGAACTTTGCCTGGAAAGATCTCCTCACAAAACATGGAAACTTTTCTGATCCTAACTACAGCGGCGGATGGATCGATGAGCGATTCGATCCGATGTGGGGTGAAAATCCGTTTTGTTTTGGTGTTGCACCTAACAATCCTGAAATATGTTATACCACAGACTATGGTCGGGTAACTGTAACTACCAATGGAGGAAAAACGTGGCAGCAGTGTTACACCGTTTCAGATGGAAAGGGCGGGTGGCATACCACAGGACTGGATGTTACAACCGGGTATGGCTTGGTGGTTGATCCGTTTGACAGTGCTCATTTGTTTTTACCAACCACTGACATAGGATTAATGGAAAGCGTTGATGGTGGTAAAAATTGGAAGAGCTGCACAAAAAATAATGGTGTGCCGGAAAATTGGGTAAACACCACGTACTCATTAAATTTTGACAACGAGGTTAAAGGCAAAGCATGGGCCGCGATGAGCGTTGTTCATGATCTGCCGCGTACTAAGATGTTTAGGGAACACGGCGTAAACGAGTTTGATGGCGGTATTGTACTCACGCTCGATGGAGGAAAAACATGGATGCCGGTGAGCGCTTCTATAAGAAGCGGTGCGGTGACCGACCTGCTGATTGACACCTCTTCTTCAAAAAATAATAGAACGCTTTATGCATGTGTTTTTGGCAAGGGCGTATACAAATCGACAGACGATGGTTTTACCTGGATAAAGAAAAACGCAGGTCTGCCAGAAAAAGATCCTTTTGCGTGGAGAATTGTAAAACGATATGACGACAATATTTTGTTTTTGATTGTAAGCAGGCGCAATACAGATGACAGTTATGGAAATGCCGGTGATGGTGCAATCTATCGTTCCAGCGACAATGCGGAGACATGGAAGCGAATGGAATTGCCGCCTGGTGTTAACGGCCCGGTTAGTCTCGTTGTTGATCCTGTTGATCAGAGAAAAATTATTTTTTCTTCATGGGGCAGAGTGTCGGATGACCGCTTCTCATCCGACACCTCCGGTGGAATTTATCTATCGAATGATGACGGAAAATCGTGGTCGTGCGTACTTCATGACCAGCATGTTCATGATATTACGATAGACACAAGAAACAATGCATTTTATGCTTGCGGATTTAATAGTGCAGCTTACAGATCTGATGATCGTGGTAACAACTGGACACGTATTAAGGGTTTTGATTTCAAATGGGGCAAACGCGTTGATCCTGATCCGCGCGATCCACATAAAATTTATGTTTCGACTTTCGGGGGCGGTGTTTGGTATGGACCGGCGGCCGGCGATCCAAATGCTCATGAGCATTTATTTTCTCCTTCTTTCCATTAGCGACAGGTGTCAATTGAAAGAATATTTATAGCTTTAACCGGCAGATATTTTTTTATTGGATTGTTATGTCGTTATGAGTTTTATCGCAGAAAATTCACCGGGTGATGTAGAACTGATTGCTGCATGCAGGCAGGGAAGTGAACACGCCTTTCGTCAACTTTTCGATAAGTACTGGCATGACCTTTATCAGATTGCGATAAAAAGAATCGCATCGACCGAAGATGTGAAAGACATTCTGCAGGATGTTTTTTTATCACTCTGGAACAATATCGCAGATGTAAAAGTCGTCGACACACTTGGAGGATATTTATATGTTTCTCTGCGTAATAAAATCCTGAACTACTATTCCAAGCAGGATAGCCGTTTCAAAGCTTTGGCACATCAGCAATTTGTTGCCGTTGAATCTGAAGATATTGCTTGGGCGAATCTGCATGTCAAAGAGATCCAGCAGTTTATTGCGAACCAGGTATCGCGGATGCCTGCACAGATGAAACAGGTATACCTGTTGAGCCGCGAGGAATATCTCACCAACGCAGAAATTGCACAGTTGATGGGTCTGGCTCCTCAAACTGTTAAAAATCAACTCTACAGGGCGCTTCAGAGGATCCGCGAGAACCTCAACTCACCCGATTCCCAGTTGAGGTTCATTATCATTGTTACGTCTGCATACTATTATTATCACACCCTACTGCTTCAGGGAAAGTACCCGGGATAATCACTAAAAAATATTTTTAATTTTTTGTGGCACTTCAGTTAATCTCAACTGTTATGGATAATAAAGGTTGGGCTTATGCAAGAATTGAAGGAACTGATCAGAAAATACAACGAAGGAACCTGTACCGCGGAAGAGAAGGCGTTTGTTGAAAGCTGGTACCAGCTTTTTGACCTGAGAAAAGGAGAAGAATTGCCACAGAGTGAGCTGTTGGATTTGAAAGAACAGGTTTGGCTTTCAATGCAGAACAAGCAAAAGGCGGTTGAATTAAGCGTTGTATCTAAAACTCCTCATTACCGGCGTTGGTATTACGTTGCTGCAGCTGTAGTGGCAGCGGCGATTCTTGGGCTCAGCGTGTTTCAATTTTATTTCAGGGAGGGTGATCAACCCTTGCGGCCCGTTCAGGAAGAAATTGCAGGCGGTGATGTTGCACCAGGCACGAGCAAGGCCCAGCTAGTGCTCGGCAACGGAAAAGTGGTGGATCTGAGTGCGCAAAATGAAGGCTTACTTACCGAAGCAGATGGAACCGTAATCGATCGCCAGTCGGGGAGACTGATCTATAATCAAAACGATGGTGAGTTGGAATCAACTTACAATACTTTGATTGTTCCAAAGGGTGGAGAATATCAATTGTTGTTGTCCGATGGCAGTAAAGTGTGGATGAATGCTGCTTCCTCCTTAAGATATCCTACACGTTTTAATAGGAAAGAGAGACTGCTTTACCTGGATGGTGAGGCTTACTTCGATGTAAAAAGAAACACAAAATTGCCTTTCAAAGTGGTAACGGAAGATGGTGTAGTGGTAGAGGTGCTCGGTACCAAATTCAATGTGATGAGTTATAACGATGAGAAGTCTGTTAAAACTGCGTTGGAATCGGGATCGGTAAAAGTTGTTAGCCGGAACAAGTCGGTTCTGCTGTCGCCATCGCAGGTAGGTGAATGGCAAAAAGAAAATAAAAATCTCAATGTACAGGAAGGTGATCTCGATAAAATATTGGCGTGGAAGAATGGGATGATTGAGTTCCGCGATGATGATATTGAGTTGATCATGCGACAGATCTCAAGGTGGTATGATATTGAAATTGTTTTTACAGGCAGGAAGTCGCAGGGGCGATATAGTGGCTCGATACGCCGTCAGTCGCAATTGTCGAAAGTGCTGGAAATATTAAAAGCGGGAGGAGTGCAATGTTATCTTGAAGGCAGAAAACTCATAGTTGAGTAAGTAAGAGTTTAATTACAACAAAGCCGGAGACGTGGCTGCGTCTCCGGTAGAATGTTATGATTAAAACAAAATACATATGGATGTAAGCTATTGTCTAACCAAAACTGTTCGAAGTTATGCAAATTAACCGCAACTGCAAATGGAGTATAAGGTCGTATGTTCCCATTGGCGCCTTAACCATCAAGATTATGAAATTAACTGCAATCATCTTACTTTCTGCAACGCTTCATGTGAGTGCGGCGGGGTTTTCCCAAAGCATTTCGCTGAAAGTTCGGAATGCTTCGCTGGAAGAAGTATTCAAAGAGATACGTAAACAATCGGGATTTGTATTCTTCTACAAAGCAGATCTTCTGAAGGGTGTACCCAAAATATCGCTTACGGCGAAACGGGCGGATCTCGCTGAAGTGCTTGACAGGTGTCTGTATGGTTTACCCCTGAGCTACGTTATTATCGACAAGACAATTGTGATCAAATCACGGGCGGAAGTTCTACAAAAAACACTTGAAGGAGAAAAACCGGTGGTAATTGATTTTGTAGTTGAAGGAGTAGTCCAATCAACTGATGGCGCTCCTTTAGCGGGCGCTTCTGTTAAGCTAAAAGGAACAGATTTCGGAACTGTAACAAACTCCGAGGGTCAGTTTTCGTTAAGCGTTCCAGAGAGGGGCGGAACGCTGATAGTTTCTTATGTGGGTTACAGTTCGTTTGAAATTTCAGTAAGCAAAGCCCAGAATGTACGCGTGCGGTTGATTAAACAGGAAGCGGCAATAGACGAAGTTGTTGTAGTGGGTTATGGAACACAGAAAAAAAGTGACGTAACGGGAGCAGTAAGCTCTGTGAAGGGATCCGATCTTACAAGTTTACCCGTGCAGCGTGTTGACCAGGCTTTGCAGGGACGGGCTTCCGGAATTTATGTGTTGAATACCGACGGGTCACCAGGCGGAAATACAACGATCAGGGTGAGGGGGATGAATTCTATCAACGGAGGGAACGCAGCATTGATAGTGATAGATGGTTTACAGGGCGGAAATCTCAACTCACTCAATCCAAACGACATCGCTTCCATCGAAATACTTAAAGATGCTTCGGCAACTGCGATCTATGGTTCGCAGGGTGCAAACGGAGTGATACTGGTGACAACGAAGCTTGGAAAATCGGGTAAACCCGTTATCAACTATGGATACAATGTCGGCGCACAGAAGCTCCGTAAAAGACTTGAATTTATGGATGCTGCAGATTTCGCAAGAACAACAAACGCAGCAATCGCAATGGAAAACGGATCGGGCATTCCTCCTGATCCAATATTCACCGATCAGGAAATACAGGAGTTTGAAAAAACAGGAGGCACTAACTGGCTGGATGTTATTTACCGGACCGCTATAGTACAAAATCATAACCTTTCTATCAGCGGGGGTACAGACAATTTAAGATACCTGGTTTCAGGAGGTTACCTCGATCAGCCAGGTATTTTGAAGGGGTCTGAGTATAAAAGGATGTCGCTCCGCACAAACATCGAAGCGCATATGAATAGGTGGGCAACTTTCGGACTCAACTGGGCGGGTTCCAAAGAGATGGGTAATACTACTCTTGCAGGCGATGGCAACCCGGAAGTAGACTGGAGGGGAAATCCACTGAGTTCCGCACTGCGCTGGGCACCAACGGCAGAATTATATGACGATGCAGGAAATTATGCGCGACATCCATTCTATGGCGCTTCAAGCGCCGGCAACCCTTTGGCAAATGCCATCGAGCCGCTGTTCGACAACAATACGATCATCAACAACATCAATACGTACCTTGATTTTAGAGTACTCGAAAGTTTGAAACTAAGAGTTTCAGTTGGCGGCTTATTCACCAACATCAACAACCTCAATTATTACAATCTAGAAACAAAACACGGTCTTTCCAGGAATGGATACGGAGAATCTTTTGTCGACGTAAAAAAGCGCTATCAAAATTCAAACATTCTTACGTACGACAAAATTTTTGCACAACATCATTTTACATTCACCGGCCTCCTGGAGCAACAATATGAAAGAAGCAACACCCAGGCCCTCGTTGCGCAGAATTTTCTTTCGGACCAGACAAGGATATACGACCTGGGCTCTGCTCTGGATGTTGTGAATTCTTCAGACTCGTATGAACGCGTGCTCAATTCGTACATGGGCAGGGTCAACTATTCATTTGCAAATAAATATTTGCTCACGGCGAGTTTCAGAGCCGATGGATCTTCTGTTTTTGGGACCGACAATAAGTGGGGATACTTTCCGTCAATGTCGCTCGCATGGAATCTTGCGGAAGAATCATTCATCCGGGATCTGAATGTGATTTCTGAATTAAAGTTGAGAGGAAGCTGGGGTAGAACCGGCAACCAGGCAATATCGGCATATCAGACCATCGCTAAAGTATCATCGGGATATAACTACCCTTACAATGGAACCGATCAAACCGACATTGGTTTCCGGGTAACCTCAGCAGCAAATCCAAAATTAAAATGGGAAACGACAACGCAAACAAATTTTGGCGTTGACTTTTCTGTTTTTCGTGGACGGGTAAACGGTTCAATCGACTATTACAAAAAAACTACAAAGGACCTTCTCATGCCACGTCAGCTTGCAACAATGACTGGACTGGCAAGTGTTGTTGATAATGTGGGCTCGGTTGAGAATAAAGGGATCGACTTATCTATCAATGGCGACATCCTCACAAACAATCTGAAATGGAATTCAGGCGTCACTTTTTCAGTCAACCGAAATAAAGTGCTTGACATTGGCGACAACCCATATTTAAAATTTGTAACCACACTCGGCGGGTTTGGTATCGATGGCGGATTACTTTACCTGAAAAAGGGTGAACCATTTGGGCAGATGTATGGTTACGGGTATGAAGGGATCTGGAGTACAAAACAGGCATCAGAAGCTGCTGCATATGGACAATTGCCCGGGGATCCGATATACACAGATGTAAACAAAGATGGAACGATCGACGCATTGGACCGGATGGTGATCGGCAATGCGCTTCCGGATTTTGTGTTCGGCTGGAATAACAGGTTCACGTTTGGAAATTTTGACCTGTCGTTTCTCATCCAGGGCGTGAAGGGGAATAATATTTTCAACACCCCTCAAATACGTTTAGAGTCAACTTATGAAGGCAAAAGTAAGAGATTGCTTGACCGATGGACGCCCGATCATCAGAACACAGACATACCGGCATTTACAGACGAGCTTACGAGGATAAATGCTAACCTCGTCAGCAAAATAGCCCTACCAGGCGATGAAGTAAATCAGACAAGTCATTTTGTTGAAGACGGCTCATACATTCGTTTGAAGAACATCAATCTTACTTATTCCATTCCGCCTTCGTTGTACAAAAAGCTTGGGTTTTCGAATGCAAGAGTTTATTTCAGCGGGATGAACCTCATCACGCTCACCGACTATTCTGGTTTTGATCCCGAAGTAAGTTCCTTTAAGGGCAACGATGCTCGTATCGGAATAGATTTCAGTAATTATCCAACTTCCAAAATTTACACTTTTGGAATAGACCTGTCATTTTAAAACTTACGAAAATGAAATTTCAAGCTATAAACCTGCTAGTTGCTATTCTATTCATCTGTACGATACCAGTTGGTTGTAAAAAACTGGTGGAAAAACCTATTGCCGTAAATACACCTGAAAATTTTTATCAAACACCTGCACAGGTAGAATCGGCATACGCCGCAGCAATGAATGAACTGTATACGGAATGGTCGGGGTACAATGGTGCGGGTAATGATTTATTTATTAACGATGACCAGTTTTTTAATGGAGATCTAAATATTACAAGTTCGCACGCCGACGCGGCATGGGCCATGCATTATGGCGCAATATTGAACGTGAACACAGCTTTGAAAGCAATAAAGAATGGAAATCTTTCAGCGTTCGACAGCGAGGTCGTCGACGAACTGGTAGGTCAGGGTAGATTTATAAGAGCATACAATTATTTCACGCTGGTAAGGATGTTCGGCGGGGTTCCCCTGCTTACTGAAGATTCACCGGATCCGACCATTGAATCCATTGGTCGCTCTACAGTTGCGGAGACATATGCGTTAATCGAAAGCGATTTTCTCGACGCCATTGCTAAACTGCCTGACAATTGGCCTGACCAGCCAGGCAAGCCTGCAAAAGGTGCCGCAAAAAGTCTTCTGGCAAAAGCGTACTTGACCATGGCTACAGCCCCGCTCAATGAAACTTCCAATTACGCTAAAGCCGCGGCGCTGGCTGATGAAGTAATGCAGTCCGGAATTTATCACCTCGAAGAACTGGTAGGAGATGTTTTCCAGGATAATCATAAATACGGCCCTGAAATGATATGGAGTCTTAATGCAAATGATTTTGACCGCGCCACTGATCAGCACACTTATGCACCAGACTTTCTGGGTGGATGGGGCGGAGGAAAAGTTGAGCCCGCATTTGAGCAAAGTTTCCCCACACAACCAAGAAAGAAAGCCTACCTCTTTACTGAATACAATGGTTTACCCTACACAGATCCATCGTGGTCGCCGGATAACTATCCCTTTATCCAGAAATACCTGAATGTTTCAGCAGAAGACTATGACAGAGGAAAATCGGTTCTGAATATTCCAATCATCAGGTATGCAGATGTATTGTTGATTTATGCAGAGGCAGCAAATAAAGCTAATAGCGGACCAACACAGGCTGCGGTTGATGCAATCAATCTTGTAAGGCAGCGCGCAAATGGAAACTCAAATAATCCAGGTTACCCCGACCTGACCACAGCTATGTCGGAAAACGATTTTGATGACGCGGTGATACAGGAAAGAAGTTTTGAATTATGCTTTGAAATGGACCGCTGGTTCGACCTGGTAAGAAAGAGAATCGTGAAGGAAAAGAATCCCACTTATCAGCAAAATTTTACTGACGACGATTATTTGTTTCCAATACCCGAGTTGGATCTGCGATTGAATGACAAGCTCGTACAAAATCCCGGTTATCCTACACCATAAAGAAGCCGGCTTAAATACTTTGGTATCCGCAGTTTCACTTTCATCCGAAAAATGTCCTTCCACGCATCATTTGACGTGGAAGGCATTTCGGAATGGGAATGTGGAAGCATTTGAAATGCTTTACTATTATTACTTCCACGAACTTTTTAACAACAACCGGAACATATGCGCTGATAAGGAGATGATCAGGGATTGCATTCACGATCTGTTTGTTGAAATTTGGGAGAAACGAACCCGGTTATCAGTACCTTATTCGGTGAAGGCGTATTTACAGATTTCGGTGAGAAGGAGGCTTATCAGGTCCCTGCGCGAGCGACGCCTGAGGCAGGAAAGGTTGGAAATTCCCGAGATGATCGCGCTTTCCAGTGAAGATAGTTTAATAGGAGAACAGACTATACTGTTTCGATCACGTCTTGTGGTTCGTGCGTTGTCCTGCCTTACCGGGAGACAACAAAAGGCTTTGTTCCTGAAATTCTATGCGGGTATGAGCTACCCGGAGATCGCGGAAAGTATGTCTATAACAAAGCGATCTGTGTATAATATTGTGGCAAAAGCAATCAGTATTTTACAGTGTCGATTCAATCGTTCCGATTTCATGAAATGACATGTTAAACAAAAAAGTATCCATGACAACAGGGATTAGAAGGATAGTGTTATTATCGATTATATCGGTGTGCAGCAATCTTTTGGTTGCACAGGTTATTAAAAGAGGACCCTATCTCAATGCTGTTACAGGTCAATCGGCAATTGTCCGGTGGAAAACCGGTGGGGCTATCAAAGCCAAAGTAACCTGGTGGAGGGAAGGCGAAGTAACCTCTTCGTCAACAGTTGAGAAGCGAAAAGCAAAGACGCACGAAGTAAAGATCGAAGGCCTTCAGCCAGGAACAAAATATTTTTACCGTACTGAAGAGCGGCACATATTTCCAATAGTAGACTCCACTCAGTTTTTTCGTACAGCGCCGGTTATTGGTTCGCAATCATCGGTTCGCATATGGGCTTCTGGTGATTTTGGAGACGGATCAATCAACCAGCGGGATTGTTATCAGGCTATGCTGTCCGTATCAAAAGATCATTTGCCAGATGCATGGATATGGCTTGGCGACAATGCGTACGAGTCGGGAACCGAGGAAGAATATCAAAGGAATGTATTCGAAGTATACGACAGGAAATTTTTTCAGCAAACACCCATCTATCCAACCCCGGGGAACCACGATTACAGGGACAAAAGAGAAAATGGAGCAAAGAGGATTGCATACTACGACCTGTTTTCTGTTCCTGCATTCTATTCTTTTGACTATGGCAATGTTCATCTTATTTCACTGAATTCGGAAGAGGAAACAAAAAATGGATTTACAATTGCCGATTCTACAAGTAAACAGATAAAATGGTTGAAGAAAGATTTAGAAACTAATCGGCAGAAGTGGACGATCGCTTATTTACACAGGCCGCCATATACGAGCGCCGGTTCGCACAATTCAGACAAAGAAATGGATCTTGTGCGACTGAGACAAAATATTGTTCCTATTCTTGAGAAATACGGAGTTGATGTATTAATCGCCGGGCACAGTCATGTTTATGAAAGAATAAGGGGCAATGCAGGCGTTGTTTATTTGGTCGCGGGATCTGGTGGACATATTGACAATGATGGAATCGGTTCGCCGCATCCTGCGACAATATATTCGAACAGCGAGATTGGCGGTTCTTTATTGATAGATGCTGTGGCAAATTGTTTAACCTTCAGATGGGTTTGTGCAGACGGAAAAGTTCGCGATGAGTTTTCGTTGCATAAATATTGAAAAAAAACCGGGAGCTGCGAGAACGTATGTCCTACCGGTGAATGTTATTACTTTTTTTCCGGCCCGCTTATAATCTTTTTGCGATTTGCTTTTTCAATTCACGCATCACCACCTTTGCCATTTTTTTAGAGCTGAAAGGATTTTGCCCGGTGATGAGGTTTCCGTCAACCACAACGTGAGCCGTCATTGGAATAATTGCCTTTTCATAATCGGAACCGCGTTCTTTCAGCGCTTTTTCGAGATTAAAGGGAACTTCATTTTTCCGGCGCGCTAAACTTTCTTCAAACCAGTTGTAGCCGGTTATTTTTTTGTCTTTGATAAGATAATTTCCGTCGCTGAGTCTAACATTAATAAGGCCGCCAACGCCATGGCAAATGGCCGCTACTATTTTATCTTTTTCATATTGTTTGGCGATGATATTTTGAAGAACGACATTATCGGGAAAATCATACATCGTTCCATGTCCACCTGTTAAATAGACGACATCAAAATTTTCATTTTCAATTTCTTTGAGACGTTTTGCTTTTTTGAGAATTTCCCTAAAGGCAGTATCCTTCCAATATTTTTTTGAGGTTCGATCCAACGTGAAAAATTTTAAACTCTCGGGATCAACGGGTGTATCTCCGCCGCTTGGACTTGCAACAGTAACCTGGTATCCTCTTTCCTTTGCCGCATCATAAATATGCGTGAGCTCACTCAGCCACAAACCTGTCGGGTAATTTCCACTCGCATACAACTTAACGTTGGTAACGACGATTAAAAAATTTATAGCATCCATATTGGTATTTACTTAATATGGCAAATATCAAAATTGAAAAGGTTCGGGAAGTATTTTTGTTTGGGGAAATTGCAAAAGGACTAATAAAACGCTGGTTTATCTCCATAAATACCCGGCTTGTTGATCCCAACATGACGTTTGGGTATAAATCACGGTTAAACGGATGCATTTTACTGATGTGAACGATGCGGCAGAACCCGGCAAATTCTCAAAATTTTACCTCGAACTTTTCTTTTCCAGGAACTCATTTGCATGATTACGGTCATTTGAGGAGATGATTTTTCCCCTATACTGAAAATTTTGCTCGTAAAGGGTTCGAATAATAAAAGTATTTAAGTACTTTTATGCTTGATATATTCTTCCAAAATGACAAATAACGCTCCACTTATTTATTCCTGCTCCGGCTGCTCAAGCGCTGCCCAAATGGCAAATTACCTTGCCATACAAATAGACAGGCTTGGCATTGCAGAGATGTCGTGTATTGCTGGCGTGGGAGGCAATGTAAAAAAGCTGGTCAAAACGGCGCTATCCGGCAGAAAGATCATTACGATAGATGGATGCCCCCTGGCATGTTCAAAAGCCTGCCTTTCCAATCACTCGATAAAACCTGATATGGAAATAGAACTGACGCGGATGGGTGTTCAGAAACGGCAACATGAAGATTTTAACAGGGAGCAGGCAACATCGATCCTGGAAGAATTGAAAGAAAATATTACTCTGACATTCAATCAATAAATCAAGAAATATATGCGAACAATAGCCGAGAACATTTTAGATGTAACATTACTTGAGCCCAGGCAAAAACATCCTGCCATCTTCAACAGGTTCGATGCGTTGAGGGAAGGTGAAAGTCTCACGATTCACAACGACCACGATCCAAAGCCTCTTTACTACCAATTGTTGGGTGAGCGGGGTAACACGTTTAACTGGGAATACCTGGAACAGGGCCCTGAATGGTGGAAGGTGCGAATCAGCAAGAACATAACTGGTGCATCCGAAGAGACGCTAGGTGAAATCGCAGCAAAAGATTTGCGGAAGGCACAGATATTTAAAAAGTATGGCCTGGATTTTTGTTGTGGTGGCAAAAAAACTGTGAAACAGGCCTGTTCCGAAAAAGGACTCGACGTTACTAAGATCGAATATGAATTGCAGCAGGCTGATAAGAACCTGAATACGCGACCCGTACCCTATGATGAATGGAGCCCTGACTTTCTTACGGAATATATTGTTAATACACATCATAGCTACGTAAGAAAATCACTACCGGACATTAGAATGTATGCAGCCAAGGTGGCAAAGGTGCATGGCAACAATCATCCCGAGTTGACGGAAATTCATCAATTAGTGGAAAACATTGGTAAGGAATTAACTGCTCACATGGAAAAGGAAGAAACTATATTGTTTCCGGCCATTAAAAGACTGGTGTCATTTTTAAATACAGGGCAATACGTAATTGCTCCGAATGAGGGACCGATCAAAAATCCTATTTCAGTAATGGAAATAGAACATGAAACGGTTGGCAAAGCTCTTGAGAAAATCAGAGAGCTCAGCGACAATTATACTTTGCCGGAAGATGCCTGTGCAAGTTATAGCCTGTTATATAGAATGCTGGAGGAGTTTGAAGATGATTTGCATACACATGTTCATCTTGAAAACAACATTCTTTTTCCCAGGGCATTGGCACTTCAAAAAAATTAGGTTGTGGAAAAGAATAGGCCGATCAAACGCAGCAAAGCCTTTGTGCAGTTCTCAAAAACGTGACTAACAAGGATCGTGCAGACAATCAGCTGAAACTATTAATAAATTTCATCCACATGGTTATTAGTGCAAATACAAAAATTGCCACCATTTTAAAACACAACCCTGCCGCCCTGGACGCAATTGTGAGCATCTCACCGAAATTTGAAAAATTGCGCAACCCGATCTTAAGAAAATTAATGGCAGGCAGGGCCTCTGTTTCAATGGCAAGCAAAATAGGCGGTTGCCAGGTTAATGATTTTTTTATAAAACTGAAACCGCTGGGATTCGATATCGACCATTTAACAACGGCAGTTGAAAACGAAAAAATAGCGGAGCCCGATTTTATCAAAACGTTGCAACCTGATCAAATTGTCGTATTAGACGTGCGCCCGGTTCTTGCTTCAGGCAAAGATCCCTTAAGCCTGATTCTCGAAAGCATTAAATGCCTGAACGACGGTCAGGTGTTAAAGATCCAGAATAGTTTTGAACCAACTCCTTTGATGTTGCTGTTGCAAAAGCAAGGTTTTGATTCTTTTGCCAATCATATTAATGATAACCTGGTCGAAACCTGGTTCTATCGAAAATCGGCAAAAGAACGATGGGAAGCCCCGGTAGTCGACGGCTCAACAAATTGGGATGAAGTCGTTTTAAAATTCACCGGGCGTTACCACACAATCGATGTTCGGGATCTTGAAATGCCGCTGCCAATGCTCACCATTCTTGATGCTTTGGATAAGCTTCCCATCGGAAACGCTTTGTATGTTTATCACAAACGAATACCTGTATTTCTGGTGCCGGAACTGGCTCAAAGAGGTTTTGATTACAGAATAAAGGAAATCCGGGAAGGTGAAGTGCATCTGTTGATTTTCAGAAAATAATGTTCTCGCAAAAAAGCAATACCGGCCCCGTTAAAAATCCCAGCCACAATGTGGTATTGCCTTTTTATATCTATGCAGCATTGGCCTTTGCCGTTTCCACGGCGCTTCTTTTTACTTCTTCTGGTTATTTCTCACAACATTATTTTCAACCGAAGATTTTAGCGATTACTCATACGATGGCGCTCGGGTGGGGTACGATGATCATATTAGGTTCGAGCTACCAGCTATTGCCGGTGCTTATAGAACGCAAATTATACAGCAATATACTGGCACATCTTTCATTTCTATTCGCAGGCATCGGCATTCCGATGCTGGTATGCGGATTTTATACCTTCAATATGCGGTGGCCTGCTCAATACGGAGCGCTATTGATAGATGTTGCGATAATATTGTACCTGGTAAATGTGGTTGCAAGTTTTGCCAAGAGCAAGCAGGAGAATATTCATGCGTTATTTATGCTGACCGCGGGAATTTGGCTTTTTATCACAATTTTGATCGGTAGCTTGTTGGTGTATAATTTCACTTACAATTTCTTGCCAAAGGATTCGCTGCACTATCTCTCTTTGCATGCTCATTTGGGCATTGCGGGGTGGTTTTTGTTGTTAGTAATGGGAGTCGGCACGCGACTGATCCCGATGTTCCTCGTTTCAGGGTATAATAATAAAAAGATATTGTGGTGGATGTATGGCTTAACAAACGCCGGGCTGATATCTTTCGCGTTTTCATTCTTATATTTTCCATCCAAACATATTTACCTGATTGATGTATCATTTATTGCAATTGCTGTATTGCTGTTTGTATATTATTGCCGGAAAGCTTACTTAACACGTATCCGAAGGCAAACCGATGCACAAATGAAAGTTTCTTTGCTTGCTGTAATAATGATGGTGGTCCCTTTATTATTCCTTGTAGCGATCATATCGATATTGATGTTCACTGCTACTGATATAAACCTGGTAACAGCCTACGGATTCACGATTTTTTTTGGATGGCTGACGGCAATTATTTTAGGTATGACATTTAAAACGCTGCCATTTATTATATGGAATAAAACATATCATGCGAGAGCAGGATTGGGACGAACTCCGAACCCTAAAGATTTGTTCAGTGCCGGTCTTTTTAATGGCATGGCACTATGCTACCTGACTGGGTTTGTGTGTTTCGTATTTGGCATTATGACAGTCAACCCTCTTGCATTAAAAGGAGGCGCGGCACTATTGATCTGCTGCGCTTTTTTGTACAATGCCAACGTCGCTAAATTAATTTTTCATAAACCAGGTAGGTATGAAAACTCAAACAAATGATAATATGAAATGCGCAACCGCCCTGGGAGGCTTGCGCGAGGTGCTGGACCCCGAGTTGAGCTTAAACGTGGTTGACCTGGGGCTTATTTACCAATTGAATTTCGAGGAGCGATCAAAAGAGATACTTGTTATAATGACCCTGAGTACGCCTTTCTGCCCAATGGGCGATTCCATCGTAAATTCGGTAAAGAACAATTTGACGGCTGGTTTCCCCGGATATGATGTGCAGGTCAGCCTGACATTTGATCCACCCTGGAGTTATCAAATGATAACGAAAGAAGGACTTAATTTTTTAAACAGATAGTCGATGCTGAGCTACACGTGTAAGACCGCTATAAAGGCCGTAATCTATCTCGCTTCAAAATTTGAAAAGGGCGAGAACGCGGGTATTAAGGAAATTGCCGAATACATCGATGCCAGTGAGCACACGGTCGGCAAATTACTGCAAACACTGGTAAGGCAGCGGATTATTAACAGCGTAAAAGGCCCGTCCGGCGGTTTCTACATTTCCAGGGAACAAATAAAACAACCCATCATCACTATTGTTGAGGCAATTGACGGAAAACAGGTCTTTAAAGAATGCGGGCTTGGATTAAGTAAATGTTCGGCCGCGCATCCCTGTCCTATACACAATGAATACAAAGAAGCGAGGAACCTGGTAGAGAAACTATTCACTCAAAAGAAAGTTGCCGACTTGCGTGAGCCTGTAAATAGCGGGATGGCCTATTTGTTCGGGTAAAATTTTGTTACCGGAGTACTGGCGCTCCTTTCGGGGATTTTATTTCTTTGTTGCCAATGAATAGCTTTCCCTTACTTATTTCCTCAGCAAGATTTTGAATTGTCCTGGTTTCGAAAAGTTGAATCAGCTCCTGTTTAATGGTCTTATATTGATTATGCATCGGGCATGGCTTTCGCTCCGAGCACTCGTTTAAACCCAGGATGCATTTCGTTAAAACATCATCTTCATGAACCGCTTTAAGCACTGCCCGAACAGGTAATTGTTTTGATTTTTCTGTAATGTAAAATCCCCCGTTGGGGCCATGAATTGAGCTGATGATCTTATTGTCCTTCGTTAGCTTCTGGAGTATTTTGGCCGTGAACGATTTTGGGGAATCTATGGCCCTCGCAATTTCGGCCAGCCCCAGTTTTTTCTCCGGCGAGCTTTTCTGTGCAATGTAAATGGTGGCTCTCAAAGCATATTCGGTTGCCTTCGAAAACATTACTCTCTGTTAAGATTTTGAAATTGGATATCTCGCAAATTAAACTATAAAATTAAATTTCGCCTGCAATAGGATAACGTACCCATTCTGCATAAGAATCTTTGGTTTCAAACAATCGCAAAGCCAAAAGATTTATGCCTTCGGGAAGTATCTGTTCAATACTTTTTTTAGCGTAAATGAGAAGATTTTCAGCTGAAGGCTCAACTTCCATTTGGAGGAGATTTTTAAATGAAGTAGCTGGACCTTTATCCAGGTAAGCGCGTGACAAGGCAATTTTATGATCCAGTTTTTCGATAACGGCCCGGTTCACCATTGATTTTAAATCTTTAAAATCTATGAGCATACCAGGTGAAGTAATATAGGCATCCTCAGGCACTGTTGATGTTACAGTAACATGCAGCTCATAGGAATGTCCATGGATATTTCCGCAGGCTCCCTTATGGTCATGTATCGCATGCGCCATTTCAAAATGAAAAATTTTTGTTGCCTGCAGCATTATTGATAGGTATTGGTATTTAGTATTTAGTATTAGGTGCCGGTCTATAACAACCGTGAATTGCGTGTTTTTCCATCGGATGAAGGAGCAAAAAATAAATAAGGACAAAATTATCCTTATTTATTATATTTACCTAATAAATCTGCTTTATGGAGAAAAGAAACTTTATGAGTTTCCTGCTGAACCCCAAAAACTGGTGGCTACCGCTCCTCGTTATTTTTTTGATCAGTATTGCCGGAGTCACAATGATTGGCGTACACACGTATAAAGAAGCTCCTCCTATTCCCGAATTTATTTCCCGGGACAATAAAACTTTTTTTTCCACGGAAGACATACTAAAAGGTCAGAGCGTATTTCAGAAATATGCCCTGATGGAATATGGAAGTATGTTTGGGGATGGTGCAAACAGAGGCCCTGATTATACAGCAGAAGCATTGCATCTCGTGGCAACATACATGAACCAGTATTATCGCGCCCAGTTTCAAAATGATACCACCAACGAATTTCTGAACGGGGGCGCTGCAGAACAGGTGAAAGCAGATATAAAGAGTAACCGGTACAGTAAAAGTCAAAACAGCGTAATAATGGGCGATGCACAAGTATTTGCCGCCAGGGAATTGGTTAAGCATTATTATCAAAAGTTCACGGACGCAGCATCTCCAGGTGCATTCAAACCGGCCGGTTATATTAAGGATCCCGATGAACTGAGATGCCTGGCGGCTTTTTTCTTTTGGGGTGCATGGGTTTGCGGGGTGGAACGGCCAGGAGAAAGCTATAGTTATACACATAACTGGCCCTATGATAAAACAGCAGGAAACACACCCACTTCAGCTATCATTGTATGGAGCATTATCGGTTCAATGGGTTTGGTTTTTGGTTTAGGGATTGTGCTGTATTATCATGGCAAACTTGAAAAGCTATCGGATGAGGTTTATACAAAGAAAGCGGAGCCATTCATGACAAAAGGAGATATTGGCAAATTTCAACCAGATTCCGTTCAGCGGGCTACTTATAAGTTTTTTTATACAGCAATCTTACTTTTTGGAGTACAGGTGCTCTCCGGAATATTGACCGTGCACGATTTTGTCGGATTTGTGCGGTTCTTCGGTTTCGATATTTCGGAACCTTTGCCCATAACGGTAACAAGAAGCTGGCATGTGCAGTTATCTCTTTTATGGATCTCGGCCTGCTGGATCGGTGCCTCATTTTTTATGATGTCTCTCGTTTCTCCAAAGCAACCCAGGAGACAGGTTACTTTGATCAATACAATATACTGGCTCACTATATTGCTGGTAACCGGCTCATTGGCCGGTATTCTGTTGGGACCTAAAGGCATTATCGGCACAAACTGGTATTGGCTTGGTCACCAGGGATGGGAGTATGTTGAAATCGGGAAACTGTGGCAAATTGTATTGGGTGTTGTATTTATTATCTGGGCCGTGTCGCTGTATCGCGGTATTAAACCTGTAATGAAGTTAAAACAACCATGGGCACTGCCGAACTGGTTAGTCTATGCTACTTTTAGTATCATTCTATTGTTGGTCTCGGGATTTATTGCTACACCGAGAACTAATTTCGTAATTGCAGACTTCTGGCGATGGATGGTGGTGCACATGTGGGCCGAAGCCTTTTTTGAAGTTTTCACTACAGTGCTGATCGGTTACTTCATGGTGTTGATGGGACTGGTAAGCAGGCAGGCGGCGATAAGAGTAATTTACCTCGCAACGTTGTTGTTTCTCGGCTCAGGGTTATTGGGCATTTCGCATAATTTTTACTGGAATGCAAAGCCGGTCGGGACAATGGCATTGGGCGCCGTGTTTTCAACATTGCAGGTAATTCCGTTGATATTACTCACATTGGAAGCATGGAGGTTCAGCAAACTCCCGAAGGTACTTGAAAGTAACGGCCATGATAATGGAGATGTCAGCAGCCGGTTTGGATTTTCGGAAGTTTTCCTTTTCCTGGTGGCTGTCAATTTTTGGAATTTCTTTGGAGCGGGTGTCTTAGGTTTTATCATTAATCTTCCTATTGCCAACTACTACGAACATGGCACCTATCTTACGGTCAATCATGGTCATGCTGCATTAATGGGAGTATACGGCAACCTGGCATTGGCCGCAGTTCTTTTCTGTTGCCAGTTATTATTCAAGGCTGAAAAATGGAAACCTTCCCTGATTAAAACCGCTTTCTGGTCAATAAATGTGGGTCTGCTTCTCATGGTGGTACTGGATTTATTTCCTGCGGGCATATGGCAATTCCAAACTGTTACTGAACATGGATTATGGTACGCCCGCAGTAGCGCCTTCATCGAAAGCACAGGATTTCAGACGCTCACCTGGCTCCGCATCGTGGGAGGATCTATTTTTACCATAGGAGGGGTAATACCATTAATATGGTTTATTACAAGCGGCAGAAGGAGATTAAAGAGAAATTCGTTAAAGCCCATACAGCAGGCGGTAGAAAAGAAAAAAATGAAAACCGAAATAGCAGAATGATGAAAATGCTAATGAACAAAAAATCGTTTATGCTAAAAAAAGCCACCCGGAACCGGGCGGCTTTTTTTAAACGTGATGGTGCAGCCTTCTACCCGCAATTCTCACATGTGCAGTTGTCGCCACAATTACAATCTACGCAGGTACAAACGGGATTGTTACATCTTTGTTCGTCTTTAATGATTGTTTGATTCAATGTCGATTTCATAAAAATTTTGTTTTAATTTTTTGTTGAAAACAAAAGTAATCTGACATCTAACGATCATCGTTACATCCTTTTGGGAGATTGTTATAGAATTTTGTGCTTAACGTATTAATGTGCTGCTGCATAAATTTCGAGACATTCCCGGGAACAAAAATAGTGTTCACTGCTGCCTGGATAAGTAATTGCCATTTCAGGGTTTCGTATCAGCATGCGGCAAACCGGGTCGACATAAAATGTCCTTTATCTTCGATGCTTAATTCAAATACTTCCTTCTCTTTGCTGACATTTTTAAAAAGATGATTTCCCTTCTGGGTCCACATCTGCAGGGAGTTGTCGGATAAGGCCCTTTACAAATTCTTCGGAACACCAAAACGTGCCTGGTATTGCTTTAGCAGCGATCCTGGATGCCAGGTTAATTGCCGATCCAAAATAACTTTACGTCTTTTAAAACATGTCCGTAATGCAATCCTCCATGTATTTGGAGGAAGTTTTCTTCATATTCTTTCCGATCATCAGTGCAGTTGCCAGTAGTGAATCAGGAGACGTCCATACCATCATAATCTCATCGCCTGTACGTTCATGGATCTCACTATCCCCGACACGACAATCTTCGGCAATTCTGATATACCTGTCAATCAGATCTGCCGCTGCAACAGCGCCATGAACTTCCGTAAGCGCTGTGTATCCCGATAGATATCGGGATCTTATGAAATTATATAAAACTCTTCCCTTAAACTATAACAACATCGCCTTACAGTCGAAGTAGCTTTGCAGCATCAAAATAATCATTCACTACTAAACAATATGAACAACAAACCGACTAACAAAGTAATCGAATACGCACTGGAAGCCAGTGAATTTGATTGGGAAATAAAGCCCGGCAAAATCATCCGCGCCTGGGGTTTTAATCAACAACTGCCCGGACCGCTTTTAAAAGCGAAACAGGGTGACACCCTCGTTGTAAAGGTGATCAATAACTTACCAGAGGCCACCATCGTTCACTGGCACGGGATCCGCCTGCCGGCTTCGATGGATGGAACAGGCGAAGTGCAAAAACCAATTGAACCCGGCGAAACATTCGAATACCGTTTTGACGTGCCGGATGCCGGAACTTTCTGGTATCACTCGCATCATAACGAAACGGTGCAGGTGGAACGTGGCATGTATGGCGGCATCGTAGTAAAAGCGGAAAATGATCCCATAGTGGACAACGACCGGATACTGCTGGTTGATGATATGAAGCTGACAAAAGGAAATACGTTTAAAAAGGGTGGTGCTGTGAGCCGGTGGATGGAACGCCATGACGGTCGTGAAGGAGGTACCTGCCTGATTAACGGCAAGGAGGCACCGACTTTACACATGAATGCAGGCCAGGTGGAGAGATGGCGGTTTGTAAATGCAGCCAGCGCCCGGTATTTTAAATTGAGTTTGCAAGGAAAACCTTTTAGAGTTATTGCTACTGACGGCGGCTTGCTTGAAGCGCCGGGAACAAAAACAGAATTGCTCATCACGCCGGGAGAACGTTACGACATTATCGTTGGGCCATTCGACGAGGGAGAAACGTTCAATATCGAAACGCTGCCCTATAACCGCATGACATTCGCAAAATCTAAAAGGAAGATGTATGCCACGGTGCAGGTAGCCGAAGCAAAACCTTCAAAGGCCTTCATACCGGGTAAACTGAATGAAATACCCTCACTTGTGCAACAAAATGCAAAGGTTAATCGCGTTGTTAAAATGTCGGTGGGACCATCTTTGAAGCGTGGAATTGATTTTTTGGTAAATGGTGAAATGCATTGCAATGACGCGCCCGTGATGGTTGGCGATTTACAGGTTTGGGAAGTGTATAACACGAGCCTGATGGATCACCCCTTTCACTTGCATGGATTTTTCTTCCAGGTGCTGGAAGAAAATGGTAAAATGCCAGCATATAAAGCGTGGAAGGATACTTATAATCTGAAACCAAAAAGCAAAATCAAGATTGCGTGGATGCCGGATAACCGCCCCGGGAGATGGATGTATCATTGCCATATTTTAGAACATCATGCTGCCGGTATGATGGCGCATTTTGAAGTAATTGATCCCGCGCAACCACGGAGAAAAGAGGTAAAAACCGCTCATGGATGCCATGTTTAGAAGTTAAATGCATGGTTTATCGCGCATAACCATGTTATTACTCGTACCTTTCATTTCCCCTCAACTTCCTATCCCACCAGTTCTTTCAAATATCCGTGATCGTTCAACGACCACACATATCATCAATAAAAACTTAAGATAATGAAAACAGAAATTGGAATTAAACCCGCGAACACTGCCGAGGTTGCGCAATCATTAAACATCTTACTCGCCGATGAGCATGTATTGTACATCAAAACAAGAAAAGCGCATTGGAATGTAGAAGGTCCCGATTTTTTAACCATTCACCGCTTCTTCGAAGAACAATACAAACAACTCGAAGAGATTATTGATGACGTGGCGGAACGCATTCGCACAATAGGTCATTATGCAGAAGCCACTCTTGCTGGGTTTTTAGCCGAAACACACCTCAGCGAAGAAACGCGGGAAAGAAATAATAGCGCCGGTTTCATCAAATCGTTACTCGAAGATCATGAAACTATCATCATTCACCTGCGTGAGAATATTGAACGTTACGATAAGGAATGGAAAGATGTTGGTACCAGCGATTTTATAACCGGATTAATGGAAACTCACGAGAAGATGGCGTGGATGTTAAGGGCGCATAAACCCTGATAGCATCTATCAAGGGGTTATATTCTAAAATGGAGAAGCACCATCACCATCACCGGTATACGTGTCCAATGCACCCGGAGGTCATCAGGGATGCTCCGGGCAAATGCCCAAAATGCGGAATGGACCTGGTTCCTGTTGACGCAGCTCATGAAGAACACGCAGCATTCGATAAACATGCCGGACACCATACACACGATTTTCTGAAACGTTTCTGGGTCTGCCTGGTTATTACTGTTCCTATTCTTTTTCTCTCACACATGATTCAAACCTGGCTTGGATTTACATTCAGGTTCCGGGGCGACCAATATGTGTTACTCCTTTTAAGCACCTTCGTTTATATATATGGTGGCATGCCGTTTCTTAAAGGCATGGTAGATGAAATAAGAGCAAACGCTATCGGCATGATGACCCTCGTGGCGATTGCCATTACTGTTGCATACATTTATAGCGCAGCCGTGGTATTTGGTTTAACGGGAATGGATTTTTTCTGGGAACTCGCTACGTTAATTGATATCATGCTGCTGGGTCACTGGCTGGAAATGCGTTCACAAACGGCAGCTTCCAAAGCCCTGGAAAGCCTCGTTGCGCTATTACCCTCAATAGTCCATGTGGAACGGAATGGAGTAGTTGCAGATATCAATTTAAAAGATCTCCATAACGGAGACATTGTCTTAATTAAGCCAGGCGAAAAGATTCCTGCGGATGGCATCGTGCTCGACGGAACGTCGTACGTAAACGAAAGCATGCTTACCGGGGAAAGTGTCCCGGTTAAAATACAAAGGGATGACAAGTTGATCGGCGGTTCCATCAATGGTGATGGAGCGTTGAAGGTAAAGATCACCGGGGCAGGAAGCGACAGCTATCTTAATAAAGTCATTACGCTTGTTTCTTCGGCGCAGGCATCAAAATCCAAAACTCAGAATCTTGCCGATAAAGTGGCAAAATGGCTCACCATTATTTCAATCACTGTCGGTGTGGCAACCTTTATTTACTGGTTCACCCGCGAAGCCGATATGGCGTTCGCCCTGGAACGAATGGTTACGGTAATGGTTACCGCTTGTCCGCACGCGTTGGGCGTGGCTATTCCTTTGGTTGTTGCAATCTCAACTTCGTTGTCGGCAACAAAGGGACTACTCATACGTAATCGTACAGCATTTGAACTTGCAAGAAAATTAAATACAATTGTTTTTGATAAGACGGGAACACTCACCCAGGGTTCGCATGAAGTGCAAAAAGTAATTTCTGCAGACAATAATTTTTCTTCGGATGAATTGCTGAAATACGCTGCTTCGGTGCAACAAAATTCCGAACATCATATTGCTCACGGCTTGCTGAAGAAGGCAGCAAGAAATAATTTATCACTATGGCCGGTTGAAGATTTTACCTACATGCAGGGTGTTGGAGTAAAGGGTAAGGTCAACGGCAACGAGATTATTTCTGCCGGACCAAATTATTTCAGACAAATCAATCAATCACTTCCTGTTCTTCCGGGTACAGTTGATCAGCAAACAGAAAGCGTAAGTTATCTTTTGATTAATGGCAAACTGGCGGGAATGTTTACGCTCGCCGATTCTATTCGCGGGTCTTCAGCGCAGGCAATTGATGATCTGAAGAAGATGGATATCAAAAGTTATTTGCTTACCGGAGATAATGAAAGCATCGCAAGATCGGTTGCAGAAAAATTAAAGATGGATGGATATTTTGCTAATGTCCTTCCCCACGAAAAACAGGATAAAATAAAATCTATCCAGGCGGATGGCCGGGTTGTAGCCATGACAGGCGACGGCGTGAATGACGCGCCGGCATTGGCACAGGCAGATGTAGGAATAGCAGTTGGATCAGGAACAGATGTTGCGGCTGAAACTGCAGATGTTATTTTAGTGAACAGCGACCCGAAAGATGTTGTTGAGATGATTTCGTTTTCGAAAGCCACCTATGGAAAAATGATCCAAAATCTTGCGTGGGCCGTTGGTTACAATGTAATAGCTATTCCTTTGGCGGCAGGCGTATTGTACCCGGGCTTTGTTTTAAGTCCTGCGATGGGCGCGGTGTTGATGTCACTGAGCACAGTAATTGTTGCTATCAATGCACAGACGCTGCGTAATAAATTTGAAAAATAAAATTATTATGAATCCGGAACAAATCAGGAAAGACGAACCGCTGCGCATTCTTATTTTCTCCGTTTCCATGCGGAAAGGTTCATTGAATACTAAATTGGCGAAACTGGCAACGGGTGTTATTAAAGAGCTTGGGAGCACTGCTGACTTTGCCGATATGCAGGAGTTTGATGTTCCTTCCTTTAACCAGGACGCAGAGGTAAGCGGTTCGCGTCCGAAGGGTGCGGAAGAATTTCGCAAACGGCTCCTGGCAAACGATGCTTTTATTATTGTGTCGCCGGAATATAACGCTTCTATGCCGGGACTCATTAAGAATGCGATCGATTGGGTGTCGCGTTATCGCCCGCAACCGTTTAATGAACGGCATGGTTTGCTTATGTCGGCCTCACCATCCATGGCTGGCGGCAACAGGGGGCTATGGTCGTTGCGAATTCCGCTGGAACATTTAGGTGCGAGAATTTTTCCCGATATGTTTTCGCTTGCAATGGCACATGAGGCGTTTAATGCTGATGGACAAATCGCCAACCCTGTTTTAGCTAAGCGCTTCCGCGATAACATTGCGGCCTTTATGAGTTTGGCAGAAGCGGCGAAACATTATCCGTGCATTAAGAAGGCATGGGTTGAATTCCTGGGTGAAAAGCCAGACCCTGTGATTGACAGGGTTGATGAGTAAATGATTGATAATACTTCCGTAAATGACAATTTTGGAAACTTTTATTTCACTTCTACTGTGTATGCCCTGGCTATGTTACTCCCACTGTTGATTGCAATATGAGTTTCGGTGTCACTCCAAAATGCTGCTCCGGCTTTTACGTCGAAAATTTTAGTTCCGTCGTGTGTCGTCACAGTTACTTTGGCGTCGGTAAGCAATATAGAAAGATGAGGAGCGTGTGTATGCTTCCCTTTTCCACAAATATCTTTTCCAGGGGTACTGACGAACTCGGTCACTTTTACTTTATCGTTCTCAACGATAACTTTAATAGTGTCTGTGTCAGCAATGCTTTGTTGGCTTTGTCCGTAAGTAGCAAAATAGAAAAGGATCGCAGCGGTAAAAAATAGTCGGTTCATAAAAAGGTTTTAGTGGTTGATAATTTTATAACACACCAAAACTATTTTGAACAGCAACAGCTTATTTTGCTTAAACGTTCAAAAATTTTTCTTTTTAGGGAATGACGTTGTTCGTGTTTTTCCGGTAGTAAAGAGGAGATAATCCATACTTTTCCTTGAAGATCCGGCTAAAGTGGGTCAGGTTCTCGAAGCCGCTTTCATCGGCAATTTCACTCACATTTTTCTTACTTGTATCTAAAAGACGTTTGGCATATTCCAATCTTTTTTGAGTAAGCCATTTGCCCGGAGTGGTTTGATAGAATTCGTAGAATTCTCTTTTAAAAGTCCCAACACTTCGTTGTGCAATGCGGGCAAATTCTTCGACGGCTAAATTAAATGTGTAATTGGCCTCCATAACCTGCCATAGCGGTGTTTTGTACTGGTCGTCGATACTGTTAACATAAGCAAGCAGGTCCGCGTTGGCAGGGTTAGAAAGGATATTGAAGAGGAGTTCTTTAAATTTTAGTTCAAGCAGGGTTTCAGAAGGCGGTATTTTTTGAGTAAAATATGGAACCATACCGTAAAAGAATGCACGTGTTGTTTCGTTAACGTTCACGTCAATCAGCATGTCAGTAGATGGAGGTGGTAAATTTTTCAACGGCAAATATTGCCTGTACTCCCTGAACACCTGTCGCAAAAAATCATCCTGGAAGCAGAATGCAAGAACCTCCCAGCCCTCAAAATCATATTTTTCTGCCTTATAGGCCGTTTTGCGAATAAACACTGAAGTGTTCTCGGTAAGGGTCCATGACTTTTCCCTGTGATGCATTGTCTTTTTCCCGCTGAGTGTAAATGCTATTTCATTGAAGTGAGAAAACACATGCACAACCTTTTCAGCCTGCGGACATTTATAATAAGCAAACAGCATGTCTTTTACGGCAAGCTGTTTAAAAATGTCCGTGCGTGTAATCCTGACGTCGTATGTGTTGTTCATATCAACTTTGTTGACGGAAACCTATGGTAAAGTTAAAAATTGGCAGTTCATCCCCCGAACTTATACCCGGGAAATTATTTTAAAAGCACATTTCACCCTAAATAGTTTTGCGCCTATTAAAGATGTACCTTACATAACAACGTGTTTGTACATAAAAACCATGACCCCGGTAGCTGCAAATACCAAAGAAGCAGAGCTTGTTCGAAGCATTGCTTCCAACTTCACCAGGCACCCCCTGCAGGTAAACGGCCTGATGGAGGCCGACGCCGAAATTATCCGCCAGCCACACAACGCCAATGAGTACCTCGTTCTGAAAACCGATGGCATTCACGAGGAGATAAAACATCAACTTTATACGGATTCTTACCTGGTCGGGTGGATGGCCGTTACCGCACCAGTGAGCGACATTGCCGCTGTAGGCGCCACTCCAACCGGTATCCTGCTATCTATGATCCTTCCGCGACAACATCAAACCGGGCGCCTTACAGAAGGTATCAACGACGCATGCAACCAGTATGGCATCCACGTGCTTGGTGGTGATACAAGCTTCGATAATTTTTTCTCTGTAAGCGCAACAGTAATAGGCCACGCCAGGCACAACAATGTGATGCTGCGAAGAGGAATGCAGGTTGGCGACTGCCTGTACACCACGTCTCACCTCGGAACGGGAAACGCCTACGCTTACTCGCGCTTTTTCGATCGTTCTCTCCAAATTACTTTTCAACCAGAAGCCAGGTTAAAGGAAAGTCAGCTTGTTGCTCAATATGCCACCTCGTGCACAGATACCAGCGATGGTTTGTTTCCCGCACTCGCCGCAATGTGGGAAGTAAACAGGATGGGTTGTTCGATAGATATTCCCCTACAAAAACTGCTATCACAGGAATCGCTTTTTGTACATCGCAACGCAAAACTTCCTGATTGGATGTTGCTTGCTGGACCGCATGGAGAATACGAATTGCTGTTTACGATTCCGGCAGGTAAGCAGCAAGAATTTGAACGCGACGCTAAACAGGAAGGGTTAAGTCCGCTATACATTGGGAGGATAATATCAGACGAAAAAATCCAGTTTATCACCGGTACCGCTGGTATTCAATGTCACCCTGCTTTTATTGCCGACATGTTTCATGAGGCAAACGAAGATATTCCGCAATATTTTGAACTATTGAAGCAACAACATAACACGTGGAGTAGAAAAATGTAAACGGGCATTGTTTATGAAACCTCGGAACCCCAACCTGCAAACCATGCACCTCGAAACGCGGGGAATGAAACTTCCTGACCGCCTTGAATACTTCAGGCTATCGATGGAAGAAATGCGTCATACTTACAAGAGAACGGTGCTCACTGCAGCCGACCGCGAAGTTATTGTTGAGGATCCCTTCACGGGCCTCCACCGCTACATGCTGATGTTTGCTTCAAATAATTATCTCGGTCTCGCCAATCATCCTCATGTAACAAAACGGGTGAAGGATGCGATGAACGAATTTGGCAATGGCATCGGCGGTCCACCGCTTCTTAACGGGTATATCAGGTTAATCGAAGAACTTGAAGAGCGACTCGCTGCTTTCAAGGGCCACGAAGCAGCAATAATTTTTTCTTCGGGGTTCATGGCTAATCTCGGTTTGATTTCCGCATTGGCCGAAGCCGGTGATACTGTTTTATACGACGAGCTTAGTCATGCATCTTTTCATGACGGCCTGAAGTTGTCGAAGGCCCGTGCCATTCCCTTTGCTCACAATGATATTAAACAACTCGAAGAACTTGCGGAGCGGCAATCATTGGAAACTGAAGGAACTATGTATGTATGCATGGAAGGTGTTTATTCCATGAACGGCGATATTGCACCGCTAAATGAGATCACTGAAATCTGTAAAGCCACCGAAGCGGTGTTGATGATTGATGATGCACATGGCACCGGTGTGTTAGGCGAAGGAGGAAGGGGTACCGCGTTTCACCTGAACTGCGAAAAAGCAATAGATATCAACATGGGTACGTTCAGCAAAGTGTTTGCTACGTGTGGTGGATTTGTTACAGCATCCATTGCATTAATAGAGTACCTCCGTTATTATGCACGACCGTATATGTTTTCGGCATCGGTACCACCGCCGGTTGCGGCTACTGTGCTTGGTGGACTTGAAGTGATGGAAAACGAGCCATGGCTGCGTACACAGTTGCTCGCGAATGTTGAATATGCAGCGAAAAAATTAAAACCATTTGGTTTTTATTCGATGCCCCAGGCCGGTATCATCACGTTAGCGCTACCGCCAAATATGGATATCCGGAAAGGCGCCTACCTGTTTCATGAAAAAGGAATTTTTCTTAATCCTGTGGAATATCCTGCAGTGCCTGCCAACCGGCAGCGGTTCAGGATAAGTATGATGGCGACACATACAAAGGAAGACATCGACCGGCTCGCTACAGCAGTAGAAGAGGTTTGGAACGATTCGCAGGCTTATTCTTTTTAATGATATACTATTCGCATATCAACGAAGACAGTCGCGTAGAGAGAAATCTTTTGCGCGAAAAAGAAAGTGCGACGCTCGTAGCAGTTGCCGGTAGCGGTGAACGAATATTAGCGATGCTGGATAACGACTTTATTAAGCATGTTCATGCTGTTGATATAAATAAAGAAGCTTTGTATCTCCTGCAGTTGAAGATCGCTGCACTAAAGGCGCTGACGGTGGAAGAATACCTGCAATTTTGTGGGTATTTTCCAATTAGCGGCGCTGCGAGGATACACTCCTACAATGCCATTGCAGGTGAGCTTAACGCACAGTGCAGAAATTACTGGCAAAGTAATTCGCGGCTTATCGAAAAGGGCATCGTGAACGCGGGACATTTTGAACAGTTCCTTCAAAGAATTCGTCCTGTTGTAAACCTTTTCCTGGGAAAAAAGTTTCAGGGAATATTTTCAGAAGACGCCGCTTCGATAAAAGATTTTCCGCTCAAGCGATGGAATTTATTGCGTCGCCTGTTTTCCCTTCGCTGGGTGTACCTGCTTTTTGGCAACAAAGACGTGGCATTTGTTGGCAGGGATGCGGCATTGGAGCACATACCGGATGCGCTGAATGAAATAATATTACACGGAAATGCACCCGGGTCTTTCATTTCTCACCTTGTTTTTAAGGGACATTTAAGGGATATGAAAGAGGAAGACCTTCCACCTTCGTTGCATAGAGACGTCCTCGGGAAAGTAAAAAGCAGGCTTATAGTGCAGGCTGTTTCCATTACGTATCATGAAGCGGATATCCTGGACTTCATCAAAGAACAGAACACATCTGTAACGACTCCTGTTTTTTATTCCCTTTCCGATATCCTCAGCTTTGAAAATGCGCGTTACATTCATCACGTTGCTGAAGCTCTCGCAGAACAAGATCATACTATGGTGTGGCGTACTTTTTTGCGTAACCGGGTAAACGGTAATCGTGAACATTTCGGGAGCGCATTGAAAAACGTCAGCGAACATTCAACCGACGAGAGCACGATGATGTACCAGGTCTTTTCGTATTCAAACAACCTGGATCAATGAGCACCGCCGGATATGATATTGTCCCATATTCCGAAGATCGTGCAGACCAGCTATTGCAGTTTGAAAGAGGTATTGTGCAGGGAAAACGTCTTCAATTAGAAATTATAAAAGATCATTTCCTTGACCGTGCGAGGGTATTTAAGCATTCACACGCACTTGTCGCGTTGTCTGACGGGCAGGAGGCGATAGGCAGTTTGATAGGTGCAGAAACGATTTTAGAGATTAACGGTGATCAAATACACGCGGGTTTTGCCTTTGATGCAAAAGTGACAACCGGCTCGCGGAAAAGAGGAATAGGACGACAACTTGCAAAGGAGTTATACAGAACATTCTTTGAGCCAACAGGGCTAAAGCAAAATTTCATGACGGTTAAGAAGGAAAATACTGCTGTATGGATGTTGCTGTCGAAACTGTTGAGCAAAGTATGGGTATATGATTTTGTGTACCTCACTATTCCTGCATCCTCAAGATTACAAAACACGATCAGCGAAAATGGTGGAACAGTTGATTTCGGAGTCAAACTTTTTGAGCCGGATGAGCTTTCCCGCGACTACTATAGAGAATGTGCCGGAGGTTTAGGATATCTGAATTCCCACAAACTGTACCGTTTGAGAATAAAAAAAATTTCCCCTGTGCTGAAATTGTCAATTACATTGCTCAGGAAGTTGCGTCCGCGGAAATACGGCAGTGCTCCTCACGAGGGAGAAATTCTATCGTTTGCAACACTATACGGACATACACCAGCAAACATCGGCGGTATAAATACAATTTTGGAGGAGATAGAGAACAATGGCATTGGGCAATTGCTTGTGTGCTGCAGAAAGGGTGATGCTATTTACCGGGCGCTGAAGAAGACAGCTGTTAACAATTATAATTATTGCATTGTGACTGATTTCCCGATAGGCGCGAATGATCATGTATACATTGACGTAAGATGTTTATGAAATGAATGGATCATTTAATAAGACAACAATTAAAAAGCCAAATGCGGCCAGTGGAGCTCCTGTCGTTGGTAACACAATCGGAGCGTTAAAAGATCCGCTAAGGTTCTTAATTTGTCTTAAGAACGAATATGGAGATGTTGTAACGGTACGCATTGGTGGTAAGAAGTATCATGTTACGCAGAGTCCGCACGCCAGCGCTCACATTTTGCAGGAGAACGCGGGCAATTATATTAAACCTGGCGCGGCGAAGATGATGAAGCAATTCCTGGGTGATGGCCTCGCAACAAGTAATGGAAGCCTTTGGCTGAGGCAGCGTCGGCTGATTCAGCCTGCCTTTCATAAGAGTAAATTGGAAGGAATTCTAAACGTGATTAATGATGAAGCCGGTCAGCTTATACAATGGTGGAAGAAGATTTCTCCGGGGGAGCCTATAAATGTGAACGATGGCTTATTGAAGTTAACGCTTGGTAATATCAGCAGAACGATGTTTGGTTCGGGTCTCAACGATAGGGGTGACGAGATCGCGGCGGTTATTACCCGCCTGATGGCCTGTGCTTCTTCATCTGTAAATTCTGTGATTCACCTTCCTCTTTCCGTGCCCACGCCTGGCAATCTACGCTTTCGAAAGGCCATCAGCGATTTCGAAAAAATACTCTATGATATCATCAATCAGAGAAAGGATAACGGTAACGGCCGGCACGCAGATTTACTTGACCTGTTACTGCACGCTTACGATAACGAGTCGGGCACCGGCATGAATGAAAGACAATTGAGAGATGAAACGGCCACAATATTTATGACGGGACATGAAACAACAGCCCAAACGCTAAGCTGGATATTGTACAAACTTGCAGTTAACCCGCAGGTGTATCAACGGGTTAGGAATGAATCGGAAGCGATTGGTGGTGAAGTAACGGCGATGGATGCTTTGCAAAAGCTCCCTTACACAAAAGCTGTCATCGAAGAGACGATGCGCATCTATCCACCTGTGTGGGTCATGGCAAGAAGAGCGGTACAGGACGATTGTATTTGCGGATTTCATATTCCGGCAGGTGCTACTATGCTTATTAATATTTATGGGATGAATCACCATCCTGGTTACTGGAACGATCCGGAAAGCTTTATACCTGAAAGATTCGTAAACCCGGAAAGCGAAAGGCACCCATTCCTGTTTATTCCTTTTGGAATGGGCCGCCGGTTGTGTATCGGTAATATGTTTGCTATGACCGTGATGCAAACAGTATTGGTGAAATTAGTGAGTGAGTTCAGTTTTCAAACCGCAGAGGACCATACGCCCGTGCCCCGGCCCAATATAACGTTGCGTGCAAAAAATGGTGTTATCCTTAAGATCGGGCAAGCTATTTCCTCACCTGAATATGGAGGTTATGCAAATCACAAATAATCGAATCGACACATTTTCGGAAGTTCTATTCCGGCGAGCTAACGAATATTTTTCCTCCCTGCCCGGGGGAAAGTATGGCTCACCTGTATTTTTTGTCAAAGCGATCTTTTGGATGAGCATGTATGTTGGTTGTTACACGCTGTTTGTATTTTTTACCCGCAGTTACTCCGAGCTTATGTTGCTCGCTGTTGTTTTAGGTGTTTGTCATGTCTTTCTCCCGGTGAACATATCTCACGATGCTATACACGGAGCGGTATCTTCGAAAAACTGGTTGAATGATGTTTGCAGCTATGGCCTTGATATTACAGGTAGCAATTCTTTTATGTATAAACTAAAACATCTTGAAGCGCATTACAATAAGGAAAATGGTAGCAAGACGACAGCCATAGAATCGCAGGGACTGTTGTTACAAACCCGGCATGCTCGCGGTTCGCGGAATGTGCACGTCGTTTTTTACGCTTTGTATTCGCAGTACATGATTTTCGTCAGGGACTTTTTACTTTTTTTGCGGTTGAGAAAACAGGTACCTGGGCGCGAATGGATAAAACTGGTGTTTTTTAAGTTACTGTATTGCACAGCGTTTATTGTTTTGCCTTTCATGTTTGTGAAGTTACCCTGGTGGCAGGTGTTAACGGCGCTTTTGCTGATGTATCTTGTGGTTACCATTGTTCTGGTGATTATACTTTTGATGCCCACAGACAGGATGGAACATTCAAGAGCTAGTGGTAATCATGCCAACGAAAAATGGATCGTTGAAATACTGGAACATAATGTCGATTTTTCGCCGGAAAGTGCGGCCCTGAATTTACTTGCGGGCGGTGCCAACCTGAATGTAGTTCATTACCTGTTTCCTACTGTCAACCACGTTCATTACAACAAGCTTGCGTCTATTATTGAACGAACGGCCCCCGAATTTGGTTTACAGTACAGAAAGCAGCTGGTGAGAGATGTTTTCGGAATTCACTTCAGGTATCTTAAGAATATTCAAAATGCTAATGGTTGATGAATACTCCTGTATTTATTTTAATCAACAGGAATTGTTGCCAGGGAAAAGGCTGGAAAAAGTGGAACGCTGTGCGGGACCAGGTATTGAAGCGCCTTCCCGGCGCTGAGGAGGTAGTGACAGAGAATGCTGATGAGATGCATTCACGTTTATCCGGCATCGTAAAAGAAAACGACGAGTCACGAATCATTTCTGCTGGAGGAGATGGAAGTATTCATGCATTAATTAATGCTTTATTAGATAGCGGGCAAAACAGTAAACACATTGTAGGCGCTATCGGCCTGGGATCAAGTAATGATTTTTTAAAACCGTTTAAAACGTTTATCGGCGACGTACCTGTGCGGGTCAACACATCAGCGCCGCCTGTTTATCAAGATGCTGGTAAGATCGGTTACACAGATGCAAATGGTATTGAGCGGCAGAAATATTTTATCGTCAACGCAAGCGTAGGCGTTACCGCAGAAGGTAACTGGCACTTCAATCACCCTGGCTTTATTTTGAAATGGCTAAAGAAGAACAACACCAGCGCTGCGATCACCTTTGCAGCATTGAAAGCTATATTTACCTACCGTAACAAAACAGTAATTGCCAGGTTCAATGGCGACGAAAAATCAATTGTTGTTTCAAATATCAATCTTTTGAAGATTCCTTACGTTGCGGGCAGTCTTCACTACAAGCAACCCATTTTACCCGATGATGGTAAACTGGGTGTAAATATGTGTGTTGACATGAGCAGAATCGAATTGTTTAAAACATTATTGCAATTGGAGAGGGGTAACTTCGCGGCAAGTGAGAAGCGGCTGTCGGCGATGGTTAACTGCTTTGAGCTCTCGTCTTCTTCTCCTTTGGTATTTGAATGCGATGGCGAAACTTCACAATCATCCAGCATCAAAATATCTGTCGCACCCAAAGCCATAAGGTTGCTGGCCAGCTGATGAACAAAACGGCCCCACAATACCATCCCATCTCTTCGTTTTCTTTCTGGAAAGCATATTTTATCCATATGCGTCCATACCTGCTATTTATTTCAGGAATCGCGGGCGCAGCAGGAATTGCCATGAGCAGAACACCGGATATTCCGGCCTGGAAGTTATGTATTGCATTCATTCCATTTTTTCTTGGATATGGTTTCGGACAGGCGTTGACGGATTGTTTTCAAACCGACACCGACCGGATTTCCGCACCGTACCGGCCGCTTTCGCAGGGAATTGTTTCTGTGATGTCGGTGATGATGGTTAGTATCGCGGGTTTATTGCTATCCGGTTTATTGCTCTTATGGTTGCATCCTTTTAGTTTTTTGTTCAGCGTAGTTTCCGTCGGGGGACTCGCCACTTATTCATTTGTAAAAAAACGCTACTGGTTTGGTGGTCCTTTTTATAACGCGTGGATCGTGGCGCTGCTGCCGGCGATGGGCTACTTTACGGGTTTGCCTGGTAACGTTTGGAAGTTTCCCGGGTATGGTTACCCGATCCTTATTATAAGCTTTTTCAGCTACGCCAATTTCGTTTTGATCGGTTACCTGAAAGATATCGAAGCGGACCGCGCCACTAATTACAAAACCTTTCCGGTCGTTTTCGGATGGCGCAAGACGATTTTCGCTGGTGATGTTTTTATGTTGCCTGCACTTTTCTTTTTCTGGTGGACATCGAGCCACGGTTATCCGCAGTTGCTGTTTGGCATAGCCGGTAGCGTTGTGATGATTGCGGGGCAGATAATAGCTCATCTCGCAAAAAAACAAGATGAGCAGGAAGCGCTCATTCCGATCCTCGCAACAGTAAGAGGTTTCATTTTGCTTCATCTTGCAATCGTACTTCGGTACCAGGCTGACTGGTTGGTGTACGCTATTATTTACTATCTTCTATTTGAATGGGCGCTTTATAACCGTCCTTCAAAATACCAGGTTTAGTACTTATCATTTTTGCCCATGCTGAACGGAACAGATATCTTTAGAAATAAAGAAATTGACATGAACCCCAATAAAGCACTATGGGAAAAAGGTGACTTCACGCGTATAGCCGACACGATGCGTGAGAGCGGAACGCAATTTGTTTCGAAACTTGGTATTACTGCAAGCATGTGCGTTCTCGAGTGGAAGCGCCGGCTCGCTGTCCATTCCCGCTACTTTTCTAAAAATTACAGTGCGCAAGCGCCCATTAACATATGAACGTTCTTTTCTCAAACATCACCGCCGCAATTTTATTTGCTGTTATATTCCAGGCGTGCTCATCGCCGGTGCCTTCAGATACAAAACCGCAAAGTGACTCCACCATTTATTATTCTGCGAACGATTTTAAAACGGTTAAAAAAACCGACGCGCATGTTCACGTGGATACGTACGATTCTGCGTTTATCATGCAGGCGAAGGATGATAATTTCAATCTTTTTACTATCAATTGGGATGATGTGAATGAACCGCCGCCAATGGAAGACCAGCAAAAGTATGCATTGGCGCACCGCAAAAATTTTTCCGATCGCCTTGAGTATGCGACAACAATATCCATCAGGAAGTTTAATGATAAAGACTGGCTTGATAAAACGCTTTCTTATATTGATAACTCAGTTTCCCACGGCGCAAAAGCGGTTAAGATTTATAAAGTGATTGGCATGACGCTCCGCGATAAACAGGGAAAACTGGTAATGGTGGATGATCCGCGGTTCGATTCGTTATTCAAATACCTCGAGAAAAATAAAATACCCGTTGTTGGTCATCTTGGCGAACCACGCAATTGCTGGTTGCCGGTTGATAGTATGACTGTTAAGGGCGACGCTTCTTATTTTACGGCTTTTCCGCAGTATCATATGTATCGTCATCCCGAGTTGCCTTCCTATGAGGATCAAATCAGGGCAAGAGATAACAGGCTAGCAAAAAATCCTAACCTTACTTTCGTTGGCGCGCACCTTGGAAGTCTTGAATGGAATGTTGATTCGCTTGCCGCGAGGTTAGATAGGTATCCGAATTTCGCCGTGGATATGGCCGCCCGCATTGTTCACCTGGAAGTGCAGGCCAAAAGTAACTGGCAGAAGGTGCATGATTTTCTTATTAAGTATAACGACCGCTTACTTTACGCAACTGATTTGCTCATCGATGAAAAGATGTCAGCGTCAGATGCGAGGAAAGCCGCGCATGAAACCTGGGCTGATGACTGGAAATTTTTCGCGACCGATGAGAAGATGACTTCGTCTCAGTTCGAAGGAAGTTTCAACGGGTTGAAGTTGCCGGCGGAGGTGATAGATAATATATATAGAAATAACGCGAAGAAATGGCTGGGGATTTTCTAACAGGATGGCTTTTATGATCGGGCAGATGAAAATGAAGCCGGCCGAGTTTATTTTTCTTTCCGCCTGCACAATGATGCTGACGGCTCTCGGAATCGACGTCATGCTTCCTGCGTTTGCTGCGGTTCGCTCATATTTTGGACTTAGTCATGATTCTACCGAGACAGCGAAAATTATCTCATTCTTTTTTATGGGGCAGATTGCGCAGATTGTTTTTGGTGCGTTGTCTGACCGATTTGGGCGCTTATCTATCCTGCGCATAGGCTTCCCTCTATATATTGTTGGCGGAGTGGTTGCGACTTTCGCCCCGAACCTTAGTATAATGCTGGGTGCTCGTTTCGTTGCTGGCATGGGTGCGTCGGCGGTGTTCATGACGACTATTGCCAGTGTGCGCGACCGCTTTGTCGGCGACCAGATGGCTCGGGTGATGTCTAGGATCCTTACTATTTTTCTTTTTACCCCTGTGTTTGCTCCATTCCTGGGTATAGGTATTCTTGCAATAGCGTCGTGGAAAACGGTTTTTCTTACTCCGCCTTTGTTTGCGACACTTGTTTTCTTATGGTCGTTTCGATTGGAAGAGTCGTTACCCCGCGAACAGCGTTCTTCCCTCGATTGGCCTACGATTGGGGAAGCTGTGAAAACCGTTTTAAGCAATCGGACGTTTTTACGTTACACTACCGTTACCACGCTTTTGTTTACCGCGTTGAGTTCTTATGTGGCGAGTTCCGAGCATATAGTCGGAGAAATTTACCTGAGACCGCGGTTGTTTGCGTGGATTTTTGCGGGTATAGGAGCAGTGATGTCGTGTTGTGCTTTGTTGAATTCACGGCTTTCTATAAAGTATGGTGCGCGGAGGGTGATTAAGTGGTTGCTTGGCATTTATACGGGTGCGGCAGCGTTGTTGCTGGTTTTTACGCTTTTGTTCGGAGATCCTCCTTCGATCGCTGTGTTTTTCGTTGCAATTGCTGTGATGTTGGGTATTAACCTGGCTGTGGAGCCGAATAGTAGTGCGCTTGCGTTGGAGCCGATGGGTTCGGTGGCTGGGATAGCATCATCTATATATGGTACCGTGTTCTTTTTTATCGGGTCAGCCCTCGGTGCGGTGATTAGTCATTTAATGACGGATACGGTGCTGCCTCTTGTGTGGAGTTTTTTTGTTTTTGGGGTGATGTCTGTGATACTTGTATTGCCCGATTCCCGGAGAAAAAATTAATTGCAAGTTGGGAGATTATTTCAGGGCGTTCGGAAAAAACTTCATGAGTGGTGTTGGGAAGAATACAAAGCTGACTATTCGGAATCAACCTATACAAATGAACTGCATGATCAATATTAATTTCATCCTTATCTCCCTGCGCAATCATTACAGGAACACGAATATTCGTTAAAACAGAATCTGAAAAATACTTTTCCTGGTACCACATCGCGTTTAAAAAGTTCATCATCTTCTTCCAATCTCTTTTCACTTCTTTTGTATACGCATCAACGGTCTCTTTATTCCGCTCGCCCCAGGCCTCAAGCGCCTGCGGCACTACATCAGCGGCATTAATCCCAGCAGGCAACGCTCCAGCCAAACCATTATTCGCACCAACAGCAAGCGTCTTCTTTACTTTACCAGGATACTTTTCGGCCAGTAACAACGAAGCAATCGCTCCATCACTCCATCCCATAACATAAACAGTATCTAACGACAGAGAATCAATAAACCCTGAAAAAAAATCTGTGAGAATTTCGTAACTCAATGTGTCCGGCTGCTCAGAACGTCCCTGCCCCGGACTATCAGGCAGGATCACCCGAAAATGTTTGGAAAGCGCGTCAACACATTTATCAAAATCACGCACACTCCTGTTAATACCACCGCCGGAAAGTATAACCAGGGGAGCGCCTTGTCCGTGCTCTTCGTAATAAATTTTTGTGTTAAGTATGTCTTTGAAGGAGGTCCGATCACTGATAGAATTGCAATGGCAAAAAAATATCGCTAATGCGAAAACCGGGGTGTATCTCATAACATCTAAGATACCTAAATCTGCTTACAGGCCGAACGGTGCATCCTGGGGTGTAAGCACAATGTCTTCCTCGATCTTTCTTAACGCCTGAAGTTCTTCCGCTGTAAAAGTAACATTCGCACTAAATGGAGTGTTCATCAGCTCGAGAAAAAACGTATCCTCTACATCCTTAAGATGCAGCATATATTTTATGAGTAATTTCTGGTAATCGATAGACATAATTCAAAATAGTTATGTAAGCCCAACTTTCATAGTTTTCCGCCCACATTCAGGACCCACTATGTAGGTATACTTATTAAACTAAGTGAATACCCTAGTTTTTTTAGGCCATGGTTGACTTTTAACCCTTATTTCCAGCAGGTTACGACTTGCCAGCATTTGTCACCCGCGCACGGTTTTGATAATTAACATCTAAATGAAAAAATTAGCGCGGGAACTATAGCGATGACTTTCTGAAAAACTGTGCGGTTAATATAAGAATGTGGTTGCGATAAAAAAGGCCGCACTGGAAAGTGCAGCCTTCTTACCAAAAAACCATTATGCTAAAACGTGCCGTTTTGCGTAAGGTTCGGATTGTTATTTATTTCTCTCAGAGGAATTGGAAACAGTAATTGATTTTCTGTGAGGGTTTTGCCCCATACCGTTGTATGACCAACGAAATCATCGAACTCACCTGTAATATCGTTCCGCACTTTACGTGTACGCAACATATCGAACCACGTTTTTCCTTCATAACACAGTTCAAGGTATCGTTGATTCCATACCTCTTCTTCGAAGGCGGTCATCCCCAAATCGGTTACAGGACCGAGCCCAGCGCGTTCCCTGATTGCATTCACGTAGTCTTCGGCGAAATTATCCGGGCCTCCGTTTGCGCGATTTGATGCTTCGGCGTACATGAGCATCACATCGGCCAATCTGTAAATCGTATAATTCAAATCAGATCGTGCAGTATTTGTAACCGCCTGCCGGTCGAACCATTTGTAGAGGTAATATCCACCGAGATTCACACTGTCTCTTCTTGGATCTCCCGCGGGATAAGCCCCGGGATTTCCGGGATACCAGGTATAGAAAAACTGGCGCTCCTCAACCCGCTTGTCGCCGTCGGGATAGCTTTCAACAAATTGTCGCGTGGGCACCAATCCCCCAAATTCATCGGAATACACCGAGACGCGTTTGTATAACGCAAGTGTTTTCGCAGTCAGGTCGTTCGGGGTGATATCTGCCGCAAACTGTACCTGCCAGATAAACTCGCCTTTATTCTTGTTCGCTGGCAGGGTCATCTCTGAATACTCATCGAACAATGTATAGCCCCCATTGTCTATTACTTCTTTCGATCTCGCTGCCGATTCAGCATAATACTGATCGCCACCCTGTACGGGATACCCGGCATAGGTGAGATAAACATCGGCGAGAAGCGATTTTACTGCGGACATCGAAACAAGTCCTGTCTGGTCGCTCCAGGGCAATGATGATTGCTCGGCGAGTAGCAGATCAGGAATGATGATCGAATCGTATATGTCTTTTGCCGGCGCACGGTTGGGTCGTGCCTGGCTCAGATCATCTACCACTTCGGTTATTTTGGGCACGTCGCCATACATGCGCACGAGATAAAAGTAATAGAGCGCGCGAAGGGTGTGCACCTCGGCGAGCATATTGCTTTTTGTTGCTTCGTCGAATTCTATTTCCGAAATTTTCTGTAACGACAGGTTGCAGTTGGCGATTCCGCGATATAGTGATTGCCACCAGTCGTCGATATAAAATGATTGGGCGTCGTAAGTAAGGTTGTAAAACCTGAATCCTTCTGTTTGCGGGTTGCCATCGGCTTTACCTGTCATAAATTCCATGAGCTCCGCGGTGTTGCCACCATAGCCACCTGCTCCACGGTCGAGCACGGTTAATTCAGCATACGAAGCGTTGGCGAATGCCCGTGCAATTTCCGGGCTCGTTACCTCTGTTTCCGGTGTTAAAGCACCCGTGGGCGCCTCGTCGAGAAACTTTGTGCATGACGTCAATGTTACTGCCCATGCTATTAGTATTATATATAGCGTCTTCATGAGTCTGTTCGTTTAGTGAGTTAGAAAGAAAGATTTACTCCGAAATTGAATGTGCGCGGACGCGGATACGGGAAGAAATCCTGGTTTTGCGTAAGCTGTCCGCCGAACGTGAGCACTTCCGGATCATATCCTGTGTAGTCGCTGATCAGAAAAACATTCTGGGCACTTCCATAAACGCGTAGGTGAGTAAGCCCGATCCTGTCGAGCACCTTCTCAGGGAATGTGTAGCCGAGCTCAATGTTCTGCCCGCGTATAAAGGATCCATCTTCCACCCACCAGCTGTCAATGTGTGTCTGGTAAAACGATCCATAGTACCGTACCTCCGCGATTTTCGAATCCTGGTTATCCGGAGTCCATGCATTCTTAACAGTAGCGAGGCTGTTCGCGATTGCCTGCCTGTCTTCTGTAGAGTGTTTGAAATTAGCAACGGTATTCACTCCGAACACTGCCCTGATATCGAATTTGAAGTCGAAGTTGTAGATCTTGAAATCATTCAACAGGTTCATGGTGTATTTCGGATACGCGCGTCCAAGTCGTACGATATCGGCATCATCAATTTTTCCATCTTCGTTTACGTCTTTCCATTTAAGGTCGCCGGGCTTCAGGTTGTAGCGGGCAGCCTCTGCGGCATCTTTTGTGCCCCAAACGCCTTCACGTTCGTAGCCGATAAATGTACCAATGGGCCATCCCACTCTCAACACATTCGTTTCGCCAAGGAACCACGGACCCGGGTAGATGTCGTCATTATTTGCACCGAGTTGTAAAATCTCATTTCGGATTGTAGAGAAATTAAATTCCGTTGTCCATTTAAAATTCGGATCGATGAAATTTCTCGAAGTGAATGCCGCTTCAAAACCAACGTTCCGCACACTGCCCACGTTTTCGAAAACTGTCTCGAGTCCGGATGTCCATGGAATCGGAGCTTCGAGAAGCAGGTCCTTTGTCGTTTTGTTGAAATAGTCAACAGCCACTTGTATACGGTTGTCAATAAATCCCATTTCCAAACCGATATCATACTGGTCTACTTTTTCCCAACGCAGGTTTGGATTGCCAAATTCGTTGCGGGTAATAATGGGCTGACGTTCTCCATTTAAAATAGTAACGCCCGATCCGAGTAATTGAAGAGAGCTGTAGGAGCCGATTTCCTGGTTACCTGTGGAACCGATACTCGCGCGCACTTTCAGTTCGCTGAATACGCGGCTGTTCTTCATGAAGTCTTCCTGCGAAATTCTCCACGCTGCGCCTGCAGAAGGGAAGAACGCGTATTTATTGTTCTTACCAAATTTCGACGAGCCGTCGTAGCGGCCTGTTGCAGTAAACAGGTATTTATCGTCGATGTTGTAGGTTAAGCGGGCGAAGTAAGAATTCATCGTCCACTGGTTATCGCCGGAGCGCGGAGGGTTGGCGATTGTACTTCCTGCCTGCAGGTTGTGCCATCCCCAAAAATCGTCAATGAAGTTCTGCGCCTCAGCCCAGTTGTTTTCAGAATAGCTTTTCTGGAACGAAATACCCGCGAGCGCGGTCATACTATGAGTTTCGTTGATTTTTTTGTTCCATGTCAGATAATTCTCCGACTGCCAATAGGTGTCCTGCCAATTTTCTATTGATGCCACACCTTTCTGGTCGAAGGAAAGAGAACTAAGTCCGCGACCCGAGTAGAAGTTGTTCTTCATAGAATTCAGGCTAAAACCAAAGTCGCTTTTGAAATTCAGATCAGGAGTAAAATTGATTTGCGCATATACGTTACCGACAGCAATCTGCCGGTTTCTTAATGTATAACGATTTTTTGCTATGTTAACAGGATTGCTTCCACCTTCCATACCCGGAAAGTCTCCATTACCACCCCATGTGCCATCGGGATATTTTACCGGAATGATGGGAAGCGCTTCAATCACCATCCTTGATACGTTCAATCCGCCATTTGCATCGGATACGAGCCTGCTGGTACCTTTTACAAGTGAAACACTACCACCAACTTTCAGCCAGTCTTTCACGTCGGCATCCACGGTAAACCTCGCCGAATATCTTTTGAACCACGACTCTATCATCAGGCCATCCTGGTTAAAATATCCGAGCGACAAACTGTAAAGTGTTTTGTCGTTACCACCCTGCATATTGAGGTAGTGGTTTGTCATGACTGCGGGCTTGTATACTTCTTTTTCCCAATTGGTGTTGTAGCGAGGTTTGCCGGTTTCGTCGAACAGCTCAGGAAAATTGGCGGGATCATTTGGAACATATTTGCCTTGTGAAAATCCAAGCGAATCGTATTTCTGCGCATTCCTGTATGCGAGGTTATACACGTCCATAAATCCCTGCGCATCCAATGCTTTCAGGCTGCGCTGTAAAGTGTTCACTCCAACGTATCCATCATAACTGATTTTCGCCGGACCGCGAATACCGCGCTTCGTGGTAATAATAATAACACCATTTGCGCCGCGTGCACCATAGATAGCTGTAGCAGAAGCGTCTTTCAACACTTCTATTGTTGCTATATCATTTGGATTCAGCACGGATGCGGCAACGCCGATCACGCCATCTACCACGTAAAGCGGATCGAGTGATGAATTGATTGAAGTAACGCCGCGTATACGCACTTTCGCTGCTTCTCCCGGCGCGCTTGTGTTGATACTTACATCAACACCGGGCACTCTTCCCTGTAAGGCCTGCGTTACATCGGGCGAAGGACGGTCCATCAGCCGATCGGCTTTCACCGTTGCGACGGCTCCGGTGAGATCGGATTTTTTTGCGGTACCATAACCGATCACCACTACCTCGTTGAGGGCGTCCTGGCTACTGGTTAATGCGATGTTTAGCGTTGGTGAAGAAGATGCTTTTACTTCTTTCGATTCGAAACCGGTGTAGGAAAACACGAGTGTGGCATCATTGCTGGGAACTGTGATCGTAAAATTCCCCTGGTCGTCGGTTGACGTGCCACCTGGTGAACCTTTAACTGTGACGCTCACCCCAACTAAAGGTGCTCCATCTACAGTATTCGTGACTTTTCCGGTTTTGGAAATTTGTGCAAAGCCAGTTGCACTGAACAGCGCGCATAATAGCGCTGCTAAAAGTTTGTGTTGCATAAATTACCCCGTTTAGTTTGAATAAACATAATGGCTGAATGACTGCTGTACAGTAGGTATGAGGGATTGTTACGGCTGGGGAATGGGGATAGTTATGAGAGAACCAGCAGAAAGTATTATACTACGAGGATGAATTTTGAAAAGTAGTCATACAACACTGCAAATCGTTTTCTCAAAAAGGAAGCACAACAATAGTAAATGATTCGCAGATTATGAAAATTTATTTTCAATGCGATGGTATCCATCACTTACAACGTTGTTCAAAATTGTATTTTCGGAAAATGAAAATCAGGCTGCTATCACTTCCTTTGTGGTCGATACTTGCACCGGTTGTTGCATGGCTGCTTTATTTAATCCAACGCGATTCGTTTGGAACGATTTTTACAATCGCATTGGCTATAGTGTTGTCGCTTTCGGTAATGGCAGCGGTGCATCATGCGGAGGTTGTTGCGCATCGTGTTGGCGAGCCATATGGTACGTTATTGCTTGCGATCGCGGTAACGATAATTGAAGTGTCACTTATCGTATCGCTCATGCTGGCCGGTGGCGAAAGTACAGCTACACTTGCCAGGGATACCGTGTTTGCAGCTGTGATGATTATACTTACTGGCATAATCGGATTGTGTCTTCTGCTGGGTGGATTCCGGTTTAAAGAAATGCTTTTCGGAAGAAACGCGGTGAATTCAGCGTTGGTGACGCTCACAGCCATCACCGTTTTGACATTGATACTGCCAAATTATACCACAAGTATTCCGGGACCCGAATATAACGACAGCCAGTTGGTGTTCGTTGCGATTATTTCCCTGGTGTTATATGGCTCGTTTGTAATGGTGCAGACCGTAAGGCACCGCGATTATTTTTTGCCACCCGACGCTGAAGAAAATAAAGATGTGCATGAGGAACCGCCATCGATGAAAACAGCGGCACTAAGTACCGGCCTGTTGTTGTTGTGCCTCGGCGCTGTTGTGCTGCTCGCAAAATCTCTCGCGCCGGCGATTGAACAGGGTGTCGAGGGAATGGGCGCGCCAAAATCGCTTGTCGGTATTATTATTGCGACGGTAATCCTGCTTCCTGAAGGGTTCGCGGCAATCCGCGCCGCACAGCGTAACCGCCTTCAAACAAGTTTAAACCTTGCTCTCGGTTCGGCACTGGCGAGCATCGGGTTGACTATTCCGGCGGTTGCCATGGTTTCAATGATGACGGGCTTTTCCGTTACACTTGGAATTGATATGAAATCTACCCTGCTGCTTATTCTCGCGCTTTTCACAATTATGTTATCATTCGGCACCGGCAGAACAACAGTATTGCAGGGAATTGTGCTGTTGATTTTGTTTACAGTGTATTTGTTTACCACGATAGTTCCATGAAACGGAGCACACAACTCAAGTTGAAACAACTGCGGGTGATCATCATCGCGTGGATGATCATGGGTTTCCTGATTTCCGTTTACGATTTCTTCGTGTTGGAAACGAGTATGTCGCTCGGGCCCTCCGGTGATTATTCTTTTTTGGAATCAGCCCTTCGTAATGTGGGGGCAGGGCTTGTCGGCGCCCTTCTTGGAGGAAGCACACTTGTGTTTTTTGTAAACGTAAAATACCAGGATAAACCTTATGGGTACACGATCATCACGGTGCTGGTGGTATTTCTATTCATAATAGCACTTATCTCCGTTTTAATGGGCTGGATCATGGTGCCCATAAAAACAGGCAGACCCATCAATGATCCCGTCTCGCGAAAGGCTTTTGTTGAATTCATGAAGGATAGTTCTCATGTGAAAGCCACATTGGCGTGGTCGTTCGTTGTGGGCATTACCCAGTTACTGTTGCAGGTGAATAATAAATTCGGACAGGCGAATTTCTGGAACATCATTCGCGGGCGTTACAACAGGCCAAAGGAAGAAAAGCGAATTTTCATGTTTCTCGATATCAATTCATCTACAGCTATTGCAGAACAACTGGGCGATGAGGCATACCATTCACTCCTGAAAGATTTTTTCGCAGACATCACCACCCCGATTCTCGAGAACAAGGGCAGTATTTATCAATATGTCGGTGATGAAGTGGTTATAGCGTGGAATTATGATGAAGGCAAAGAAAATATGCATTGCCTTAAGTGTTTTTTTGATATGAAACTTTATATCAACCAGCGGAAAAACAGGTATGTGTCACGCTATGGACTTGTGCCGGGCTTTAAGGCGGGTATACATTGCGGAAGGGTGATAGCGGGCGAAGTAGGAATTATAAAAAGAGACATCACTTATTCGGGAGATGTTTTAAATACAACTTCGAGAATACTCGGAAAGTGCGGCGAACTGAACGAAGAGCTCATCGCATCCGACGATCTTCTCTCCGAAATAAATATTCAAAAAGGTTTTGTTACGCGGCCGCTTGGTGGAATGAAGTTGAAAGGAAAGAACAGGGAAGTGATATTAAATGCATTGGTGCTTACTGGTTAAGTTTACCTCTTCGTTAAACGTTCATACATATCACCTATCGAGCGCCTTATTGAAACTTTGTTTTCTCCATATACCGGGTGCCTGCTTAAATCTATTTGATTCACCAGTTGCTCTTTTGTTTTTCCGGCCTTAATTCCCGCACTTACCTGGTCCAACATGTCTTTTAGGTAAGCACGTTGCCTGGTAAGATGTTCTGAAGTGGCAGGATCACCATGACCGGGAACTACAATTTTAACATCCCATCCCGCCATCGCTTCAAGCACATTCAGCCATTTTTCATAGTCCGCATGCGCGTCATCTACATTATTACCCCAGGGGTTGCCGTTCACAAAAAGATCACCAGTCACCAGGATTTTTTCCTTCGGAAGATAAGCCACTCCATCGCCGGCAGTGTGTGCGGGGCCCATCTTTATCAGTTCAACCCTGTGAGTGCCGTCGTCGAACACGAGTCTTTTGTCGAAAGTGAGGGAAGGAAACTCGCGGCGGTACCTGCTCATATCTTTACCGCTATAACCGGTGCCATGGTCCCATTCATACTGACCCAGCGTGTACATTTCTTCGGCTGTATGTTCGGTTGATACAATCGTGGCGCCGGTATCTTTAAAAACGCAGTTGCCGAATGTATGGTCGTGGTGATAATGTGTGTTGAAAAGGTACCTGATAGGTTTGTCAGTTGTTTTTCTTATCTCAGTGATTATTTCTTCCGCGCCCCATGGGTAGTTCGCATCAATGGCCAGCACGTAGTCGCGGAAAATTATCCAGACACAATTGGCGGATTTTTTTTGAAGTTCATCACCAAAATAATAGAACACGCCGGGCGCGAGCTCCCGCACAGGTTTACTTTGGCTGAACGCGTTCGCGGCAAATGAAGTGAACAAAAAAATCAGTAATACCCGAAGCATTGTTACAATCCTGAAATATAATTTACCAGGTCAACAACGTCGTCTTTCTTATTGAAGTTTACATTGTTGGTTTTGAGATACTCTTTAACCTGGTCTTCTTTGCCCGGAGCTGCTTTTAAAATGTTCTTTTTGTTTGCCTGCACAAATTCGTGCTTGTCTGTTTCCACCATATAATATGTAGCCTTGCTCAGGATGATGGTTTCGTTCACATCGAGGTCGTAGTTGCGCTGAGACGTTTGTATCTGTTCAATATTTTCAATCGAGCTGCCACTGTTTGGTATACCAAACGCACCAACTTTCTGGATGTCGCCCACTTTCATCCTTTCATGAACGTACAGTTTCACTTTCCCCTTGGTAACCGATTTGAGACAAGCCGGGGTGAAGAGAAATACATCGTCGCCAATAATGATCTGGCTCACCGACGATTCATCGGCTAGCGCGAGAGTATCCTTGTTTTCGTCAATAAATTCGATGGTGGTGAGTATCCTGTTGTAGTTGAGCGGCCTTGTGAATCGCGCCCCATTTTTCATTTCTATCAGGCCACTTACAAATTCCGGGTACAGGTAAACGGCTTTATTAAGTTCTTCCCATCTGGCACTACCACCTTTGATATATATTCTTTCGGTAGCCTGCGAAAAAACAGTAGTGCAAACAAATAATACCGGCAGCAGGCAAATAACAACTTTTTTCATAAGCGGCAGGTTGTGGTTATATATTCTCAAGTTAGTGTAATTTATCTGTAAACAGGTCAATCAGGGGCTGGTTGGCGTTTGAAGGGTCGGGAAGTGAACCATCTCCCCAATATAGTCCGAAACTGCTTTCGTGGTAAGAATGATAGGTAAAGTGCAGGTTGTATTCTTCCAGCAGATCAATCATATCGTTCACCCATTGGATACCACCCTTATCGTTCATAAAACAATACACACCCGCGCCAAATTCACCACAATAAACGGGCACGTTCTTCTCCGCCGAAAAATCTCCGAACTTTTTAATGCCGGCGCGAAGGTATTCTTTGTTTCTTCTCAAAATGGGCGCGTCGGTTGTAATGAAATCTATTCTCAACATGCAGTATGAGTCGGCGGCCACATTCTCACCTTTCATGTAACCGTTAATTTGGTACGAGTAACCCTGTTCTGGAATAAACAACCTGGTATAGTTGCTCACGTTGCAATCGCCCGTACTGCCCGAGATGAAGATGCTTGAATTGTCGCTGTTGCCTGTATTATTAGTAACGGCGCCTCCACCGGATCCGTCGATGCTCCAATAACTCCAGCCATTGTTGTTATTCAGGTTCATCGCAATCACGGTCCTGGTAAAGTTTCCGTTTTCATCGAATTCCTTTATTTCGATGTCATCGAAAAATACGGTGCCCTGAACGTTTGCACCAACAAGCGCGGGCAGGCCCACTTTTATTTTAGGATCGGTGATCTTGTATTTTTCTCCTTCGAAGTGCGTCCAGTTTGTGGTACCCGCAGCAAGTTTGGGATTGTTGAAGGTTGCCGTATACCACGAGCCGTTGGTATAGCTAAAAATACTTTCATCGGGATATTTACCGCCGTCGCCGAGACCGGTCCAGTCGAACAGCTGGTGCGTATATGGATGCGGGTCGTAATCGTGGAACTCATAGACTACGTTGTCGTCGTTGATCATCGGAAAATTCAGGTTCGCATCTTCGGGAGGGTTCGATTTAATATATATTGGCCTTTCTAAAAAAACGATGTGATTTTTATCTTCCTTCCTTATCTCAGTTGTAATACGCTGTGCAAGATCTTTCCATTGCTGCAGCGAGCTTACAGGTATCGGTTCGTTCACCAGGCCGAATCCAATAATCGTTGGTTCATCTTTGTATCGTTTTGCGATCGCGGCCCAAAGCGCCGTTAACCTGTTCTGATTTTCAACAACATTCCATAGTGCGTCGCCCGTGCCGGCAGACTGGTATCCGCCCTGCGGGTAATGCATATTAAGAATAAGAAATACTCCGTATTTTTTTGCCCATGCCACGTTCTGGTCTATCCAGTCCCAGCCTGTTTGCTTATAACTATAAGGGTTGTTATCGCTTTCGAAGGTTTTGTAGTTTAAATAAAACCTTACCGCATTCATGTGCATGTCTTTCAGCCGCTGATAATCGGCCTCGTTATGGTGAGTGGCAGGCACTTCTTTATTACTCCATACCTCGTTGCCAAATGCAACACCACGAAGAGTGATCGCGTTTCCATTTTCATTTTTAATGAGATTGCCCTCCGCATGTACGAAGCTGTTATTGCCATCATCAGGCCGGGATGTATTGTTTTTTTTACAGGCGGTGAAGAAGAATAAACCTGCCACAAAAACGAGTAATAGCCCTCTCATCCTGAAAAATTAAGAATTATCTTTAAAAATTATGTAATTAACGCATATGAGAAAATCACTGTTGGTTCTGTATTTCACCTGCGCGGCTTTATTTTGTTTCGCCCAGCCTGCAAGCGTTCAGGAAATCAATAAGATAGTCACTACGACCGTGGCAACGGAGCCCTTGCACTTCCTGGCGTCCGACAACCTGATGGGGCGGTCGCCGGCCAGGCCGGAAATTAATGTTGCGGCGAATTATATCAGGGACCAATTGAAAAGTTTTGGTGTGAAAGAAGTGGAAGGGCTAAGCGACTATTTACAGGATTTTGAATTGATATCCGTGACGCCTGCCAGTAGTGGTTCACTTTCTGTAAACAATCAGTCATTCGAAATAAAAGACAATTTCCTTCAATTGGGCGGGAACGATATCACGGTTACGGCGCCCTTGGTGTTTGTTGGTTATGGTAACAAGGAAGATCTCGACAATATTGATTTAAAAGGAAAGATAGCGGTGGCGAACTTCGGAGTTAACGATACATCAACTGTTCGCCAGGGTCTTAATAATATTAACGCGAAGGAAACAGCCGTAAGAGAAAAAGGCGCGATAGCACTTATTGAACGGTTTGCACAAAAAGATATGCCGTGGAATACGATCCAGGGATATTTGTCGAGAGATCGTATGGTGCAGAAGGTAGCCTCTATTCCTGTTTTTCTCCTGAACGCGGATACGGCGTTTATCAGTTCGCTCGATGCAAATCCGCAGGCGTCGCTCACTACTGCAGGTAATATCATCAACAGGATGGCGGCAAAAAATGTTGCGGGCTGGGTGCAGGGAACAGACTCACAGTTGAAGGACCAGTTTATAATGCTCTCCGCTCATTATGATCATATTGGTGTGGCCCGCGAGGCAAGAATGGTAGACGGAAAAATGGACAGCATCTACAACGGCGCGAGAGATAACGCGATCGGCGTTACGGCCGTGATTAATGCGGCACGTTATTTTGCGAAACATCCTCCCAAACGTTCTGTGTTGTTTGTTTTTTTTACAGCGGAAGAAATGGGTTTGCTGGGCAGCCGGTACTTTTCCGATAATTCGCCGGTACCACTTAAGAAGATAGTGTACAACTTAAATTGCGATAACGGCGGCTACAACGACACCTCAATCGTTACTGTTGTAGGGTTGGGAAGAACCTCAGCGGACAATGACATCAAAAAAGCATGCGCTGCCTATGGCGTTAAGGCCACTCCTGATCCGGTGCCTGAGCTGGCACTGTTCGACAGAAGTGATAACGTGAATTTTGCTGTCAAAGGAATTCCGTCGCCGACGTTTGGCATGGGCATTACAGGCTTCGATTCAATTGTACAGAAATATTACCACCAGCTCGCCGATGAGGTAAGCACTTTCGATCTCCGGTATGCGCTCGTTTATATCCGTAGCTATATACTTGCGGCGAAAAACATCGCGGATAACAAATCGCAACCCGCATGGATAAAGAACGACAAATACGAGCCAGCCTGGAAAAAATTATATACCTCTGCAGAATGACAGGTTGAACATGAGGCGCAACCATCCTGGTAAAAAACTGAAGGCGATAGAACATATTAAACATGAACAGGAACATTATAACATCCATCACGGCACGATAGAGCTGAAATAAATACTGTAGATTTAATCGGTGATATATAAAATTAATCTCACGGAACACAAAGAAATGAAACGGTCCGCTTCTGTCTTTTTTCTTCTTTTAGTTTTTTCTCTCAGGATCTTTTCCCAGGATGCACTGCCACGCAGCATTCCTGAAATGCAGGGCGTATCATCGCAGTCGATCATTAATTTTCTTGATTCAACAGCCGTAGACGAGAACGAGTTTCACAGCTTTATGTTTCTGAGGCACGGAAAAGTGATAGCGGAAGGATGGTGGAACCCCTATCGCGCCGATCTTAAGCATACGATGTATTCGTGCAGTAAAAGTTTTACAGCTACGGCCATCGGTTTTGCAGTTAAAGAAGGCAAGCTCAATGTTACAGATAAAGTCATTTCTTTCTTTCCTGACCAGCTTCCCGATACGGTTGGCGCTTTTCTCAGGGATCTCACTGTAAGAGATCTGTTGACAATGTCGGTGGGCCAGGAACCCGATCCGACACGCAACATTGTTATGGATACTAATTGGGTGCGTTCTTTTCTCGCTCTGCCCATTGTGCATAAACCGGGTACACAGTTTCTGTACAATTCGATGGCTACATATATGCTGTCGGCCATTGTTCAAAAAGTTACCGGGCAAAGAACGTTTGATTACCTCACGACGAGGTTATTTGAACCGTTGGGAATCCAGGGAATTGACTGGGAAGTAGATCCTAAAGGTATCAACACCGGTGGCTGGGGATTGCGATTAAAAACAGAAGATATGGCGAAGTTCGGCCAGTTGTTTTTGCAGGAAGGAAGGTGGAAGAAGAAAAGAATTTTACCGAAGGCATGGATAAAAGAAGCAAGCACTTCAAAAATTTTACAGCATCCTGAATATTCACAGGAGAAAAGAGATTCGAGCGATTGGGAGCAAGGGTATTGCTACCAGATGTGGCGCTGCAAAAACAATGCATATCGCGCCGATGGAGCATTCGGGCAATTTATTATTGTAATGCCCGAACAGGACGCGGTGATTGCTATTACCTCAGAAACACGACATATGCAGGGCATACTCGATAATGTGTGGAAACACCTTTTGCCGGGAATGCAGAAGAAAAGAATGAAGCCGAATGATAGCCTGGCCCAGCAACTGAAAGTACAGTTGAATTCTCTCGTGCTGCCGATTCCCGGCAACAGTAATACCTCCGACCAGGTAGAGCAGATTTCAGGTAAAGTATTTTCGGTTGAACCGAATGACAAGAGAGTACGCACAATTTCATTTGAGTTCAATGACGAAGTATGTACAATGGTGATCACGAACGACTCCACCACCCAACGTATAAAATTCACACCGCTTCGTTGGAATGAAGGCGAGACAGAGAGGCCGGGACCTTACCTTCTTTCGAGTGCACCTTCGGCATTAAAAGGGCTTCCGCCATTTAAGGTGGCGGGAGAATATAACTGGAGAGATGATAACAAGCTGGAACTCGTGCTCCGTTATGTTGAAAGCCCACACACAGAAACGATCACCTGCCAGTTTGAAGGAGATAGTTTAAAATTTGAGTCGAAAGTTAGCTTTAACCCAAACCAGGTTAATGTTTTGAATGGGACTGCTCGTCCATAATGCCATTCTTTACGGCGTACATCACCAGGCCGGCCATGGATTTCGCTCCTGTTTTGGTTTTGAGCTTGTCCCTGATGGCTTCTACGGTGCGCGGACTGATCTCCACGATATCAGCGATTTCCTTGGTCGT